>JBBQXP010000089.1:0-11597 GCA_038209555.1 Gaiellales bacterium | reverse complement strand
TCGACGATCATCACGACTGTCCTCCAGATTCTCGTCGACCGGCTCGACCAAGGAATGACGCTGCCGCAGGCGGTTCTCGATCCGCGCGCGAGCCAGCGAAACGGCGTCAACACGAGTGCCGAGCCCGCGTTCCTGGCGAGCTCTGAACGCGCCGCGCTCGAGGCGCTCGGACATCACTTCGTCGACGGCGGCGAGATCGGCGCCGCGACCGGGATAGAGTTCCTCCCCGGCGGCGGCGTCCTCGCCGCGGCCGAGCCGGTGCGGCGCGGTGGCGGCAGCGCGATGGTTGAGGTTCCCGCGCCCTAGTCTGCGATCTAGCCGCCGCGGGGACTCTTGACCGCCGATCCAACGAATTGGAGTGCTTCGGCGGCGAGTCGCTCCCAGCTTTCGGTGCTGTCGAGAGCGACGGTCGCCCACTCCTTCATCAGCCGCTCGTGTCCCGGAACGAAGCGCCGGCCCACCCCTGAAGCAACGAGCTGATCGACGAGCTTTCGGGAGTTTCACGACGAGCTCGCTATTGACGAGCATTGCGAAGACCTTCCCTGTGCCCCTGAGCCCTGGCGCCGAGCCGAATCCGGTCCCCCGGGTGACGGTCGGATCGGCGAGGAATTGGATGGCAAGCTGTTCGAATCGCTGTTCCGCCTGGGCGTTGGGTTGCAGGTGGGTCATCGGCGCTCAACGTTCCAGTGATCGGCGGGCGCGGACGACCTGGCGCTCTGCGTTCGCCAGGTCCGCTTGTCTACTGTTGAGCACACGTTCAGTGCGCTCGAGTTCGCGTTTCTGGTCCTTCACAGCCCGCTCAGCATCCTTGACCGCACGGCGTAGGTCCCGCAGGCTCTCTTCGGCCTGACGGTGCTTATCTCGCGCCGCTTCAAGCTCGCGAGCCTTACGCGCCTCGGCCCGTTTCTCACGCGCGGCGTCATCCTGTTTCGCTTCCCGCTTCTGCCCGCGGGTCGCCCTCGTCGCCGGCTTTGTCCGCGCCGCTCGCTTCGCCGGCGGGGTGGCCGGCAGGTTGCCAAAGCCAAAACCCGTCACCTGCTCCTCTTTGTCCAGCCTTCCTTCGCGCACGCGTCGTCCGATGCCCTCGTCGACGACAGCCGCATGGAGCGTTTCACGGACACGCTCGAGCGTCGCTTCGCTCGCTGGATGACCACCCTCCTTGAGCAGCGCCTCAGCAGCACCGACGAGTTCCGCGATCGCTTTTCGCTCGCCCTCTCGCCCTTGTTGCAGCGCCTCGGGTGATCCGCCCACGAGCAGTTCCTCGTGCGCCTTGCGTAGGCGCTCTCCGGCCGTGAGCAGGCCGCGTAGGCGCATCTTCTCGCGGCGAGCAAGCTGGTTGACCGTCCAGGCGGGGAGGGTCGGCTTGCGCAACTTCCTTACCTCATCGGCCGCCTGGCGGTTACCGTCTTTGCGGAGGGAGCGGGCGAACTCGTTGCGGCGCTCAACGAATTCGCCCAGGGGAGCGCTGTAGAGCTGGTCGATCTGCTTGTCTCGGCCAGCAGACACGGCTCGAGCATAAGGCCGAGTCGGGAGTACCGGATTCGTACTCCTCTTTTCTACGTCCCGTGGGGAGTTGTCAGCTACAGCGATCACGTGCGCCGACGCCGTCCTGCCGCCGTCGTAACGTCTGACCATGTTCGACTCTCCGGCGTTCGACGTCGCGATCGGCCTGGTCTTTCTGTATATCGTGCTGGCGCTCGTCTGCTCGACCGTGAACGAGGCGATCGCGACCGCGGTTGGCCTCCGTGCGCGCTACCTCGAGACGGGCCTGCTGAACCTCCTGAGTGGGTCCGCGTCGGAAACGTCTGCCGGAATCGCGACTGCCGAGAGGCTCTACGTCATCCGCTCATCCAGGGCCTGACCCGACCAAGGCGGGCGGCGCACCCGGCGGCGGATGCTGCAGCCGCGCGACGGGGGCCCTGGAGCCGGTTCAGAAGACTCCTCGCGAAGCCGCCGTATCCCTCGTATGTCCCATCGCGCACATTCGTGGCGGCGATCAGCGACATCGCAAACGAGGCAAAGGCGGCGCTCGAGGACGCACAGGGGGAGGAGGCCGACAAGGCGCGCGCGCGAGCAAAGCGCGCAGAGGAAGGCTTCGAGCGCTCACTTGCGGCGATTCCCAACGCGCAGCTTTCCGAGGCTTTGCTCGCGCTCTATCGCTCGGCCGGTGGGGACGCAGTGCGATTCCAGCATGCTGCGGAGGAGTGGTTCGACGACGCGATGGAGCGCGTCTCGGGCTGGTACAAGCGCCGTGTCCACGTCCTGCTCGCGGTCATCGCAGCCGTCGTGGTTGTGGTCCTGAACGCCGACACGCTGGCGGCCGGACGAGTGCTCTGGCGTGACGACGCGGTCCGGACGGCCGTCGTGAGGGAGGCGAGCCAGACCGCAAGGGGGACGCTCGACGACGTCGCGCTCGAAAACGCGGTGAAGAAGCTCGATCTGCCGCTCGGCTGGAACCTGAGCTTCGGCGAAGGATCGACGCAGCTTCCCACCCAAGCGACTGACTGGGTTCAGAAGCTGCTGGGGCTGCTGCTGACCGTCGGAGCCGTCCTGCTCGGCGCGCCGTTCTGGTTCGACCTCCTGAGCAAGATCGTTCGCATCCGCGGGACGGGAGCACCCCCGCCGGCGAGCAACGCCGTCCGTCGGGGCGAGGGGGAGGAGACGCGCCGGGGGCCGGTTGGGGAAGCTGGATAAGGCGAACCTCGTGACTCCTAGGCTCGTCAGATGAGGATGAAGTCCATTCCCGTGTAGCCCCGAGTGCGGGCACAGACCTCGAAGCCCTCTGCGGAACCTTCGTCGTTCGTGTTCCCCTCGATGCTCGCGAAGGTCTCGGCCTCGGCGCGCACGACGATGCCGGTGTGGGCGTACTTGAACGGCTCGCCGTGTGTCGCGAGCTTGAGGAAGAAGCTTCCCGGCTTGATCCGCGCGCGTTGCGACCGCTTCGGCTGGCGGAGAAGCCGGTCTCCCGCCTGACGCGCCATCTCGTCGCAGGCGAGGGTTCGTCCGATGGGCATTGGGCGTCCGCGGGTGTCGCATGCTTGCTTGAGGCAGAAGGTCGCGAAGCCCGCGCACCAGGGGAAATCGGGTCCCTCGCTCCCGTCCGTATAGAGCCGCACCCATGGCCCTGCGTTCGGCCCGCCGACTTCTAGCGGATGCTGCTTCAGGTGCTGGCGAGCGTAGGCCACGACAAGCGGACCAAGGGCGCGGGGACCCGAGCGTGGGGAGAGCGCGGCGACGATCGGCTGGACAAGCGCGTTGTACGTCGCTTCGTCGACGACGCCGGTAACGGGAAGCTTCCGCTTGGCCTGGAACTTCCGGACCTGCGAGGCCGTCGCCGCCCCGAAATCTCCATCGACGACCACCTTGAAGTCGTGCAGGCAGAGCCATGCCTGCACGAGCTTCACCCGTCCCCCCTTCGAGCCTCGTTTCTTCGGCGCATCGAGCTGCAAATCCGCGAGGTCGGGTAGACGCGGCCGGGAAGGTGCGGCTCCCCCGCCGAGCGTGCCAAGCGTCTGCTCGCCGACTTCGCCGTCGACCGTCAGCCTGTTTCGCTTCTGGAAGTCGCGGACGGCGCGGTCGAGTGCGGCGCCGAACGCGGCTCCAGGCGTGATCCTGAACGTCTCCCAGACCCCGGGCGCGTTACGATCGAACCATGCCTTGAGGTCGCGCTTGAGCCGCGTCACCTTCGCCCCACGCGACCCCTTCCTGAGAATGCCGTCTCCGACTGGCTGCGAGGTGCCGGCGTTGCCACCCTGGATCGCAGCGAGGCGCTCCAGCACGTCGCGCCCGTAGTCGCCGCCGGTCGTACGGGTGTCGGAGTCCCCGCCTTGCTGGCCGGAGAGGGCGCCTCCAGCCCCGGCGTTGTAGGCCGAGCAGGCGAACTTGAGCAGGTCCTTCGACCCGACGCCGCTCTTCTTTCCGAAGCTCCGGTTCGACGCGAGGAGCGCCGCCGCGAACTCGGCCGCGTCGGCAACAGGGGGCTTCGTGCCCGTCCCTTTAGCCCCGTGCTGGGAGAGCCAGTCGCCGTGGGAGCGGTCGTCGATTTGGAAAAGCCCGCGTCCGTGGCCGTTGTCGCCCACGATGTCATTCATGTTCGTCTCGCGCGAGGCGATTGCGAGCAAGAGCCCGGCGGGCAGCTTGTTGCGTCTCTCGGCCTTTTTCATGATCGGCGCCCAACCGTGGGTGCCGGCGAGACCGATCTGTCGCTTCAGTTCATCCGATTTGATCTTCATCGTCCCTCCAACCGACGTCGTGACCTCGGCCGCGAGGGTCCGTTCCGCCGCGAGGATATTAGCTTGCTCCTGGCAGCGTTTGGCGCGCGGGAACCGTTGCTCGCAGCAGCGGTCGACGCTAGCTTGCTGTCCGGTGAGTTTCGGGGATGTTCCAGCCGGGCGAATGTCGAGTGGCTGTTGATGCCTGCGGACGACACCGCTGTTGTGATCGGCGTCGACGTGGGCGGTACGTTCACTGATGCCGTCGGCGTCCTCCCGCATGGCATCGTGACCGAGAAGGTGGTCACGAGCGAGCGCCAGGAAGACGGAGTCCTCCAGGCGTGTTCCGAGATCCTCTTCCGGCTCGGGCGCGACGCCAGCGAGGCCACCGTGATCGTCCACGGTTCGACGATCGCTACGAACGCCCTGCTCGAGCGCCGAGGAGGACGGACCGCATTCGTCTGCACTGAGGGCTTTCGCGATCTTCTGTGGCTCGGGCGGCAGGCGCGTCCGAGTCTCTACCGGCTCTGCGAGGCTCCGCCTGCTCCGGTTGTCGAGCGGGAGTGGTGTTTCGAGGTTCCCGAGCGCGTGGGGCCGGAGGGCGTGATCCGCGCGCTCGACGAGGCGGCCGTCTGTCGTCTCGGTTCGGAGCTGTCTCTTCTCGAGGGGCTCGAGGCCGTTGCGATCTGCCTCCTTTTTTCGTTCGTCGATCGCAGCCACGAGGAACGAACGGCCGAGATCCTCCGCGAGCTCCTCCCGGAGGTCTTCGTCGTCGCATCGCACGAGCTTCTTCCCGAGGTGAGGGAATACGAGCGCGCCACGACCGTGGCCCTGGACGCTTACGTCGGTCCGCCGACGCGGCGATACCTGGCGAGTCTGGGCGAAGGGCTTCGGGAGAGCGGTCTTTCCGAGCCGCTGATCATGCTCTCGAGCGGCGGCGTCACACAGCTCGAGCAGGCGTCCGCACACCCGGCGGGAATGATGCTCTCCGGACCGGCGGGCGGCGTCGTCGCTGCGCGTCTGATCGCCGAGAAGGGTGGTCACCTTCCGGCGATCGGGCTCGACATGGGCGGCACGAGCTGCGATGTCTTCTTCCTCGGGGGCGACGACGCCCAGATCACCGTGGAGCGCAAGGTCGCCGGTCTTCCCTTGCGATTGCCGATGCTCGACATCCACACGGTGAGCGCCGGCGGCGGGTCTGTCGCCTGGGTCGACTCCGGTGGGGCGTTGCGCGTTGGTCCTCAGAGCGCCGGAGCCTGGCCCGGGCCGGCGTGCTACGGCCGCGGCGGCACCGAGGCCACGGTCACGGACGCGACGCTCATCCTCGGGTATCTTCCCCGCGACCGGGAGATCGCGGGCCACATGCGCCTCGACGTCGGGCGGGCCGAGGCCGCCCTCTGCCGGCTCGCCGAAGCTGCGGGGTACGACACTCCTCAGGATGCTGCCGAGGGCGTCTACGAGGTGGCGACCCACGAGGTCGTCAGAGCGCTGCACGTCGTCTCGGTCGAGCGCGGTCGCGACCCTGAGCAGTGCACCCTGATCGCGTTCGGCGGCGCCGGGCCCGTCCACGCGTGTGCCGTCGCCGACCTCCTGGGGTCGCCTCGCGTCGTCTGTGTTCGCGCGGGCGGTGTCCTCTGCGCACTGGGATTGGCGCTGGCCGACCAGCGGGTCGACCGGTCGCTGTCGGTGCTGAGGCCCCTCGCGAGCTTCGACCGCGAGACGCTTGCCGCAGAGATCCGCCGCGTCGCGGGACCCGGCGAGAAGGGCGACATTTCCTGCGCCGCCGACCTCCGCTACAGACGGCAGTCGTTCGAGCTCACCGTTCCGTTCACCTTCGGTGCGCCACCCGCCGAGGTCGAGGCCGCGTTTCATCAGCTCCACGACCTGCGCTACGGCCATGAGCACCTTGACTGGCCGGTGGACGTAGTGACGCTTCGCGCCTGGCGCACATCGGAAGGCGCCGGAGCGACCCTCTCGCCCGACGCGCTCCTTTCGGACGGCATACGGGCGGCTCCCGAGGAGCGTCCGTCCAGAGAGATTCGCTGGCAGGGACAGACTGTCCTCGCCACGGTTGTCGACGGCGTGCGCTCCCCGGAGGGGATGACCGTCGCGGGACCGACCATCGTCGAGTTCGCCGAGTCGACCTGCGTCGTGCCCGAGGGCTGGGGCGGAACGACCGACGAGAATGGATTCTTCGTCCTGAGCCGAGGCGCATGAACGCAGGAGAGCTGGACGTCGCCTTCGGCATCCTCCGTGGCATCGCGGAGGAGATGGGCGCCGCGCTCATTCGGAGCGCGCTGTCGCCGAACATCAAGGAGCGCCGGGATTGCTCGACGGCGCTGTTCGACGCGGAGGGGCGGCTGACGATCCAGGCTGAGCACATGCCGGTCCACCTCGGCGCGATGCCTGCATCCGTGGCGGCGGTCCGACAACGCGAGCCTGCAGCAGGGGAGATCTGGTGCCTGAACGATCCCTTCACCGGCGGCTCACATCTTCCGGACATAACGCTCGTCTCGCCCATCGACGTCGACGGCGAGCGCATGGGGTACGCCGCCTCTCGCGCTCACCACGCCGATGTCGGCGGGATGGTGCCGGCGAGCATGCCCGCCGAATCGACCGAGATCTACCAGGAAGGGCTGATCATTCCGCCCTCGGTGATTGCGAATCGCGACGGCGTGAACGCCGCTTTGCTGGAGCTGATCGCGCTGAACAGCCGCGCGTACGACGAGCGGATCGGCGACCTCGAGGCGCAGATCGCGGTCCACCGGCTCGCCGAGCGGCGCGTCGCCGAGGTCTGCGGCCGGCGCGGCCGGTCGTGGTACCACCAGGCGGGCCGGGAGCTCTTCGACTACTCCGAGCGCCGCGCCAGAGCGGCGATTCGAGACATCCCTGACGGGGCCTACTCGGCGGAGGAGACCGTCGAGACGGCGGAAGCGGATCTGACGATCGCCGCAACCGTGGTTATTCGGGGCGATTCGGTCGAGATCGACTTCAGCGGCACGTCGGCGCAGTTCGACGGCAACCTGAATTGCCCGATCGCGGTCACGGAGGCGGCCTGCTACTTCGTCATCCAGGTCGTCGCGGATCCGGACCTGCCGGCCGCGGGCGGCGCTCACGCCCCGGTCACCGTCCGCGCACCCGAGGGCGCGCTCGTCAATGCGAAACGTCCCGCGGCGGTGGCCGCCGGGAACGTCGAGACCTCGAGTCGCATCGTCGACTGCCTCCTGCTGGCACTCGGGGACGCGGTCGAGGCTCCGGCCCAGGGGCAGGGCACGATGAACAACGTCACGCTCGGGAACTCGCGCTTCACGTACTACGAGACGATCGGCGGCGGGCAGGGCGCCTGTGCCGGGGCGGACGGCCCCTCGGGCGTGCACGTGGCGATGTCGAACACGCTCAACACGCCGATCGAGGCACTCGAGCTCGCGTACCCGCTCCGGGTGGAGGAGTACCGGCTCCGGGACGGGACCGGCGGCCAAGGCCTACATCGGGGCGGCGACGGCGTCACGCGCTCCCTCCGGGTTCTGGAGGTCTGCGAGCTCTCGATCCTCGCCGACAGGCGGCGACACGAGCCCAAGGGTGCGCGGGGGGGCGAGCCCGGGGCGCGGGGCAGGAACTGTGTCAACGGTGTCGAGCTGCCCCCGAAAGTGCATATGCGCCTGCAGCCGGGAGACGTGGTCTCCATCGACACGCCCGGCGGCGGCGGCTATGGGATCGCGAACGAGGGCCAGAAGCGGAAGGACGAACCGCCGCCTCAGCAGTAACCGAGGATTTCATTCCGCTGGTTGTCTCGAGTGTGTCGGCTTCCATCGACGCCGATAAAGGGCTGAACGTCGAGCTACGGCTCCGCTTTTGGCCAGTAGGTCGAGTGGAGCTGCCAGATAGGACCGGACCTAGTGTCGACCATCCGTGGAAGCCGCTCTCGCGGCGCCAGCCGAACGCGGGTTGGTCGGGTCTTCCGAGCCGCCGTCGTCGCCGTCGTCGGGCTTGTGCTGGGGTTGGTGCTCTACATCGTTCTGGTCGGCCTCGGTGTGCTCCCGAAGTTTTATCCGGCCGCCAGCGGTGATTTGGCGCTGGCGCGCAGTGATCGCGTCGGCCTGCGCGTCCTCTTCGTCGGCAACAGCATCACGTACACGAACGACATGCCCGCGCTCGTCCACCAGCTCGCGGCCGCCGACCCCGGGGCGCGCCCCATCTTCGCCGTCAAGTACACGGCCGGTGGTTGGCGATTGAAATTTGCTTCCGAGGACGAGGGGTTGGCAGCGTTGCTGGAAGAGGTGCGTTGGGACGTCGTGGTCCTGCAAGAGCACAGCCGGGTAGCGTCACTGCCCGACGATCAGCGTCGTCGCGAGATGGACTCGTTCGTGCGCGCTCTCCATGCGAAAATCGAACGGGCCGGGGCCCGCACGTTCCTGTTCCTGCCGTATGGCGGGCAGCGCGTGGATGGGGGCAGCTACGCGGCCGCACAGAGCCGTCTCTGGTACGGCTATTCGGATCTCGCCTTGCAGCTGCCCGCAACTGTTGTCCCCGTCGGGCTCGCCTGGGGAGAAGCTCTGGGACGCCAACCGGGACTCGACCTCTTGGGGTGGAGCGGGCATCCCAACCAACTCGGCTCATACCTCACGGCCTGTGTCTTCTACGCCGTTCTCTCGCATCGAGATCCGACCTGGAGTCGATTCACGGCCGGAATCGAGCCGGCCGAAGCGCAGTACCTTCAATACAGCGCCTCAAATGTCGTCGCTAGAAACCTAGCGATGGACTTCGGAACATTCGGCCCGTAACGAGGGGCACAGGTTCCAAGTCCTGCCACGACCCGCGGCGGTCCCGAAGCGTTGCAGCGGCTCGAGGCGGCGGGTCGCCGTGATGCTCCGAAATGGACTGTTTCCCACGGCCAGCCGACGCCCGGTGCAGGCGCCTCAGCAGTTAGCACCTGGCCCATACGTGATCCGCCAGCCATGTTCGCAGTGCCATGCCAATCGTTTGCTATCAAGAACAACGTTCTCTTGTCCGCGCCCCCGAGCATGCACGCGAAGCAGCCGCGGTCAAGGTGGATCGTCTGCAGCACCTCGCCACCCTCGCGAACGCGCACGCACCGCTTGTTGGGGACGTCCCCATACCAGATGGCGTTCTCGCACTCAGGCACGGAAGACTCCTTCTGCGGGTTGTCGTGAACCGCCTGCGTCTCTGACCAGATCGCTCGACGGCGAGTAAGTCATCGGCGCTTTCTAGACTGCACAACCATGGGTGCGCCGTCGAGATCCACTGGCTCCGACGTGCGCACGGCCGCGCGCCGGTGGGCGGACACGTGGGCACGGGCGTGGCCGGAGAAGGACGTCGAGGCGATCGCCGCCCTGTACGCGCCGGATGCTGACTTTCGGTCGCACCCCTTCCGCGAGCCGGAGAACGCGCGCGAGTACGTCCGGCGTGTCTTCGCCGAGGAGGAGGGCAAGGCTGAGTGCGGCTTCGGCGAGCCGCTCGTCGACGCCGACCGCGCCGCGGTCGAGTACCGAGCTGTCCTCGTCTACGCGGGGAAGGAGACGACCCTGGCCGGGACGACCCTGTTGCGGTTCCGCGCTGACGGGCTCGTTGTCGAGCACCGCGACTATTGGGCGCTCGAGCAGGGCCGCCACTGATCGTTCACCGGCAGGCGCAACGACTTTGCGGGCCAATGAATACATCGACCGTCCGATCGCTCGGCGATCCTCGCTACGTGCAGGGACATCATCACCTTCGGCTGCTACTCCGTCGAAATCCGCCGAGGGCGCATCAAGTCCTTCGCCGCCGGTTGAAAGAGGCGCTGGTGGTCGTCGGGATCGCCGACGTGGCCGGAACGCTGCTGATGTGGAGCTTCGACGACGACGCGACGCGCAGCGAGATCCACAATCTCTGGGACGCGTTCTTCTTCTCCACCGTCCAGCTGCTCACGGTCTCTTCGCAGATGCCGAACCCCGTCACGACGGGCGGGCGGATCGTGGACATCTTCCTCGAGCTCACCGCTCTCTGTCTCGTCACCGGCATCGCGGGGGCGTTCGCATCCTTCTTCCTCCACCTCGGGGACGAGAAGACGACGAGCGGTGGAGCTAGAGCGCAGTGACCGTGTCCATGAGCGATCGCCGCGCGCGCTTCCGGGCTCTCCACGCACGAGAGCAGTTGTTGGTAATGCCGAACCCGTGGGATGTCGGCTCCGCCCGGCTGCTCGAGTCGTGCGGGTTCGAGGCGCTCGCGACGACCAGCGCCGGTTTCGCCTGGTCGATCGGCAAGCCAGACCAGGGTGTCTCCCGCGAAGAGCTGGTAGCCCATGTGGCGAGCCTGGCGGCAGCGACTTCGCTGCCGCTGAACGTCGACAGCGAGCGCTGCTACCCGGACGAATCGGGTGGGGTCGCCAGGACAGTGGAGCTCCTCGCGGAGGCTGGGGCGGCGGGATTCTCGATCGAGGATTACGACCCCGCTACCGGCAGCATCGACGACGTCGAGGAGGCGGCGGCGCGAGTGGCCATCGCCGCGGAGGTCGCCCATCGCCTGGCCGACCCCATGGTGCTCACCGGGCGAGCCGAGAATCACATCCGCGGCGTTCACGACCTCGACGACACCATTGCCCGCCTGATCGCGTACCGCGAGGCCGGCGCGGACGTGCTGTACGCGCCGGGCCTGTCCGATCTCGACCAGATCGCAGCCGTCGTCGAGGCGGTCGGCGTGCCGCTGAATGTTCTCGCGCTTCCGAACGGGCCAACCGTGGCCGAGCTGGTCTTCATCGGGGTGCGGAGAGTCTCGACCGGGGGCGCGCTGGCGCGCGCGGCCTACGGAGCGTTGGTGGCCGGGGCGCGAGAGCTGCTCGCCGACGGCACCTCGACCTACGCCGCAGGTGCCCTTCAGGGCGAGGCGCTGGAAGCCGCCTTCGGGCGACGGTAGGCTCTCGGGCATGTGCAGATCCATCCATACGCTCTACAACTTCGAGCCTCTGGCCACCGAGGAAGAGGTGCGCGCCGCTGCGCTCCAGTACGTCCGCAAGATCAGCGGCTTCGCGAAGCCGTCGCGGGCGAACGAGGAGGCCTTCGACCGCGCAGTCGCGGCCGTGGCTGCCGCTTCGAGTCAGCTCCTCGGCGAGCTCGTGACCTCCGCGCCGCCGAAGGATCGCGAGGTCGAAGCGGCCAGGGCGCGCGCCCGCCGGGCCGAGCGTCAGCCCGTCTACTCCGTGTAGCGAAGGGACGTCGAACGGCGAGGGGCGGCTCGTGGCCGCCCCTCGCTTCGTCGTGTCCGAAGACACTACTCGCCGTCGGGGGCTGGGCCGATCGTCTGCGGGATGTAGACGGCCTGGAGCTGTCCGTCCTCGCCGGTCCCCGAGTCCGGGACGAGTGTCGGCCCGGGCTGCGGTGAGGGCGTGTTGTG
>JBBQXP010000088.1:0-11665 GCA_038209555.1 Gaiellales bacterium | reverse complement strand
CTGGCGGCCGTCCGTGAACGCGACGCCGCGCGCGGAGAGCGCAAGCAGGGCCCCGACGGCGAAAGCGACGATGCCGATCGCGAGGAACGGCACAGCGATCCCGACGGACTCGGCCAGATTCCCGGCAACGACGGGGACGATGAAGTGCGCGAAGCCGGCCGCCGTCACGATCCCACCGAGCGCAACGGCCCGGCGGGCGTTCGACGTTCCCGAGACGACGACGACACCGGCCGTCCACGCGGTGCCAAAGCCGATCCCGAAGAGCAGCCGCCCCGCGAAGAGGACGCCATAGTTCGGCGCGAAGGCCTGCATGATCGCCGCCGTTCCGACGATGAAGGCGGCAGCGACGGCGAGGGTCTTTGCCCCGAGACGGTCGGAGAGAAGCCCGATCGGGACGCCGATCACGACCGTGGCCAGCGTCGCCGCCGAGAGGAGCGACCCGGTCTCCACGTCCGAGAGGCCGAACTCGTGCGCGAAGTGCGGCAGGAGCGGCACGAGGGCAGCCTGGAGCGACTCCGTGACAAAGATCAGCGCATAGATGAGCAGAATTGTGCGACGCATTCGATTCCCCCGACGGTAGCCAGCCCGGAACGGCCGGCGCGCCGGTCCCTCTCTCTGCCATCGGCGGGGCCGCCCGAGACTTGAGAAAGACCCGCCGGATGGGGGATCGCTCCGCTCCATGTAAAGCAGGCTTGACATCCGTCATGAAAAACGAGATCCGGGAGCTGAGGACGGCAAGAGGACTTTCGCAGGAAGACCTGGCGAAGAAGATGGACGTGTCGCGCCAGACGATCAACTCGATCGAGAAGGAGCGCTACACACCGTCGCTGCCCCTCGCCCTCACGCTTGCCCGGTTCTTCGCAAAACCAGTAGAGGAGATCTTCGATGCAAAAGGCGAATGACAGGCGGAAATTGCTCGGACAACCGTCGGAAGGGCGTGGGGAGTGACCACGATGCAGACGACACCGAGATTCATCCGAGCCGGTGGTGGATGCCTCTCTTCAGCCTCTTCCTGGGCGGCCTGATCCTCGCCGCCATGTGGATCGGCGGAAACCCACGGGACGGCTTGTGGGGCTTCGCCCTTCTGGCCGGAGTCGGGGCACTCTTACTCTTCGGCACGCGAAGCGAGACGCTGCAGGGGCTGGGCGGGCCTGGGCGGGACGAGCGCTGGGCCATGATCGACATCCACGCGACGGCGCTCACCGGCCTCGTCGTGCTCGTAGTGCTGATCGGGGCGTGGCTCTGGGAGCTCGCTCACGGTCGCGACGGTGGTCCCTACGGTCAGATCATGGCCGTCGCAGGGCTCGCATACATCGTCTCGGTCGTGTTCCTGCGCTGGCGCTCGTGAGATGATCCCCCCGTGGCGGGGGCCGACCACCTGATGTACATCGGAGGCGCCTGGGTCGAGAGCGACTCGGGCGCCACGATGACGGCGACGAGCCCTGCGACGGGCGAGACCATCGGCTCCGTTCCCGAGGGGACCAGGGACGACGCCCGACGGGCAATCGCAGCCGCGAATGCGGCCGCCCGCGACTGGGCCGCCAGGTCCGCCTTCGAGCGGGCCGAGGCGATGGAGCGGGTGGCGGCGATCGTCGGCGAGCGACGCGACGAGCTCGCACGGACGCTCAGCCTCGACCAGGGCAAGCCGCTCCGCGCGGAGGCCTACGACGAGGTCGACGAGCTCGGCGAGTACTGGCGTATGGCCGCGGCCGACGCACGGCGCCTCGAGGGGTCGATGCCCCCGTCCGTGGACGCGGGCAAGCGTGTGCTCGCCTACCGGGTCCCACGGGGCGTGGTGGCGGTGATCACGCCCTGGAACTGGCCCTACACGATGCCGGCAGAGGTGATCGCGCCGGCGCTCGCGTCAGGCAATGCGGTCATCTGGGTGCCCGCGCCGTCGACCTCGATCTGCGCCCTCAAGCTGGCCGAATGCATCGTCGATGCGGAGCTTCCGGCGGGCGTCTTCAATCTCGTCACGGGGCCTGGGGCCGAGGTCGGGGACGAGATTGCGGGCAACCCGGGCACGCATGCCGTGGGGTTCATCGGCTCCATCGAGACCGGGCACCGAGTTGCCGAGCGGGCCGCCGGAAAGGCGCAGCTCCTCGAAATGGGCGGAAACGGGCCCGTGGTGGTGCTGGAGGACGCGAACCTCGACGCCGCCGTCGAGGCGACTCTCACCGCCTCGTTCCTCTGTGCCGGCCAGAGCTGCACGGCAGGTGAGCTCTTCCTCGTCCACGAGGCCATCCACGACGAGTTCCTGGAGCGTCTGACGGCCCGGGTCGCCGCCGACATCCGCCTCGGCGACCCGTTCGCCGACGAAACGACGATGGGCCCGCTGAACAACGAGCCCACGGCTGCGAAGATGGATCGCCATCTCGAGGACGCCGTCGGCCAGGGAGCGGAGGTCGTCGTCGGAGGAGCTCGAGCCGGCGGCTTCCCGACCAGTCTCTACTACGAGGCCACGGTGCTCGACCGTGTGAGCTCGACCATGGACGTGGCGAGGGAAGAGACCTTCGGCCCGGTCGTCCCCATCTCGACGATCCGGAACGAAGACGAGGCGCTCGCGACCATCGACTCGGGCCCCTACGGCCTGCTCGCCTCGATCTTCACTGAGGACCTCCGCCGCGGGCTCCGCTTCGCCGAGGCGGCGCGCGCCGGCTGGGTGAATGTCAACGAGGGCTCGAACTACTGGGAGAGCCACCTGCCGTTCGGAGGCCGGGCGGGCTCGAAGAGCGGCGTCGGCCGAGTCGGCGGCCCCCATGCCATGAATGCGTTCACCGAGCTGAAGACGGTCGTCCTCAACCTCGGGTAGGGACGGGTCTTGACCCGCCGCTGTGCTACTCGCCGAGCTCGGCGATGAGGCTGCGCAGGTCGAGGGGCGCCGTGAACATCGCCACCTTTCCGTCGGCGCTTCGCGGCCATTCCTCTCTGGGTCGATCCCAGTAGAGCTCGAGCCCGTTTCCGTCGGGATCGCGTAGGTAGAGCGCCTCGCTGGCACCGTGATCGGAGGCACCGTCCAGTTGGACACCCGCCTCTCCGAGGCGTCGAAGCGCATCGGCGAGCGCCTTCCGGGTCGGATAGCGAATCGCGGCGTGGAAGAGGCCGGTCGTTCCGCGGGGCGGGGGGGAGCCGCCCCGGCTCTCCCAGGTGTTGAGACCGATGTGATGGTGGTAGCCGCCGGCAGACAGGAACGCCGCCTGGTCGCCCACCTGCTGCTGTAGCTCGAACCCGAGCACATCGCGGTAGAAGCGAATCGCCCGGTCGAGGTCTGCCACCTTCAGGTGAACATGGCCGATTTCGACGCCCGGGTCGATCGGTTCCGTCACGGAGGAGACTCTATGTCCGCGACGTCCGCCGTGGTCAGTCCGCGGAGCGCCAGGGTCGTCCGCCGCCTGAGCACGTCTTCCGGCGTGCACGCCCACTCGGCCTCCCGCGCGTACACGGCCTGCGCAACGAGCTCCGGTGCGTCCGGGTGGAGGCGCTCGAGGAGCTCCGGCCTTTCGGCCGTGGGGGCAAGCACCTCCTCGGCAAGGGTTCCGTAGACGTGGACGAGATGAGCGCGGACGTCGGGTGCGAGCTGGGGGAACTGGCGCGCGAGGCGCCTGCCGGCCTTCCCTAGGTCCGAGGCACCTGGAAGCGGCTTGGGGGCCCGATCGAGCCGATGGATGCCGAGCTCTGGTCCGAGCGCCTCGATCGTGTCGAGCGCGATGCGACGGTAGGTCGTCAACTTGCCGCCAGCAACCGAGACCATGCCCTTCGCGCCGCGCAGGAGCACCGTCTCGCGGCGTGCGCTCGCGGTGTCCCTGCCGGTGCCGGGTAGGACGCGGAGGCCTACGAAGGTCGAAAGGACAGCTTCGCGCCGGAGCAGGTCGGGGTCGACCGCCGCCGAAGCCTCGTCGAGGACCTGCTGAACGTCCTCGGCCGTCGCGGCGACATCCCGGGGCTCGCCGTCATACAGCGTGTCGGTCGTTCCGAGGAGGAGCATCCCCTCCCACGGAAAGGCGAATGAAACCCGCACCTTGTCGTGAGGAATCGTCAGGGCCGCAGACCACGGTCGCGGCATCGGCAGCGTCACATGCACGCCCTTGCTGAGGCGGCTGGAGGGCGCCGCGGCAGGATCCTCGAGCCGGCGCACGCGATCGACCCAGGGGCCGGTCGCGTTCACGACCGCCCGTGCCGAGACTGTGACCGCCTCTCCGGTCAGGCAGTCGATCGCCTCCGCTCCCCGAAGCCGGTCGTCGACGTCCCTGAGCTCTCGCACCTCGACGTAGTTCGCCACCGTCGCCCCGGCGTCGACGGCGCCGCGCACGTTCGCGAGGCAGAGCCGACTGTCGTTCGTCCACGAGTCGGAGTAGAGGCCGCAGGCCCTGAGGCCGTCGAGCCGGATCGCCGGCACGGCCTTGCGGGCCCGTTCAGGCGGGACGAGCCCTCCGAGTCGCTCCCGTGCAAGCGTTGAGTAGAGCCAGAGACCGGCCTGAAGGGTTCGCGGCCGGTACGGCGCGTCCCGGTAGAGCGGCATCAGAAACGACAGCCGCCGGACCAGGTGCGGCGCGACGATCTGCATGAGCGCACGGCGTTCGGCATGGGCCTCTCGTACCAGCCGGATGTCGCCGAGCCGCAGGTAACGGAGGCCGCCGTGGATGAGCTTCGACGACGCGCTGGACGTTCCGGACGCGAAGTCTCCGCGATCGACGAGCGCGACAGCCAGGCCCAGCCGCGCCGCCTCGCAGGCGATGCCGGCACCGATGATTCCACCCCCGACGACGAGCAAGTCGAAGCGCCGCTCGGAAAGCTCGGCGAGCGCGCGTTCGCGCGTCACGGGCCCCACAGTGGATTCGTCCAGGCAACCCGGCCGACCGCGTCCCGGACCTCGAGGCGTCCGTACGAGGTGAACGTCGGGCGGACGAGCCGAGCTGCGACGACGTCACCGTGGTCGTCGGTCTCGAGCACACGTCCCTGGTAGCAGTAGCCGAGGCGACCTGCGCTGACGCTCGCGCCGCGCTTCCGGTCCGAGACGAGAGTGATTCGACGGGCCGGGCTGCAGCGGATCTCGACGGCGTCCTCGAGAACGCTCAGCTCGTGCAGGATCGGGCCCGTGGAGCTGTAGAAACCCCCCTCGCGGAGGGCGTCGACGACAGCCTCGGAAGAGCGCTCCCGGCAGCGCGCCCAGATCCAGGCGAGAGAGCTGTCGAAGCCGGGGTGATGCGAGTCGTCCGTCGCGATCCCGTAGAGAGGCGCGCCTGCTTCGAGACACTCGTCCCACGCATGGGTGGAAAGCCCTCGACCGATCTCGAGCTCGCACCCGGCGTTGTAGGCCTCGATGCCCACGAGCCCGGCGCACCGCTCGAAGTCTGCCGCTCGGAGGCCGCTCCAGTGGGGATGCGCGAGGTAGGGCACACCGCCGTTCGCGTTCACCCAGGCGACGGTCTCCGCGAGGGTCGGAAGCTCCCCCGCCGGCCGGACCGGGTCCGTGGCGATGCCGAGTGCCAGGACGTGCGCGTCACGTTCCTCCCCCTCGATGCGAGCATCGAGCTCCGCGCCTGGCACGACGACTACGCCCCCTGCTTCGGGCTCGACCGTTCGGATCCAGTGGTCCGTGATCGCGAGAACGTCGAATCCAGCCCAGCCGTAATGGCGGACGAGCATCTCAGGAGGAAGCTCTCCGTCCGAGTTGGTGGTGTGGGCGTGGAAGGCGCAGCGAAGCCACTCCCCTTCGCTCTCGAACGGGTTCGCCACCGGCCAAACCTATCCCACGGGAACCGGTGGTGAAGATCTTGTAACCCGCTGCTTTCCGGCCTAGGATCGGGCCTTCGTACGTGCGACGCCCGACTCCCCACGGCTAGGAGGCCCAATGCGTAACCGCGACGCAGACGAACGACTCAGGCAAGCACTCGAAGAGTCACAGCTCACGAGGCGCGACCTGCTCAGGCGTGGACTCGTGGTCGGCGCGAGCTTCACGGCGGTTCCTGCCGTGGTTGCGGCCTGCGGTGGGGACGACAACGGAGGCTCGAGCGGCGGAGGCGACACCAGCGCGGCGCCGCAGGTGCCGGCCTCCGGTGCCGACATCTCGATCGGAGATTTGACGGCGGCCGCCAAGGACGAGGGCACGATCAACACGATCGCGCTCCCGCCTGACTGGGCCAACTACGGCGAGATCATGGCCGCCTTCCAGAAGAAGTACGGCCTCACCTTGAAGAACGCCTCGCCGAATGCAAGCTCGGCCGAGGAGAACCAGGCGGTCAAGTCCCTGAAAGGGCAGGATCGCGCCCCGGACGTGCTCGACGTGGGCCCGTCGTTTGCAGCCGAGGGCAAGGACACCGGTCTCTACGTCGCGTACAAGAACTCCCAGTGGGACACGATCCCGGACAACATGAAGGACGCGGACGGCTTCTGGGTCGGCGACTACTGGGGCGCGATCGCATTCGGGGCGAACGAGAAGGTGGCGCCCGCGCCTGCTAGCTGGGCCGACCTGAAGAAGCCGGAGTACAAAGGGAAGGTGGCCCTGAACGGCGACCCGCGCGAGTCAGGTTCGGCCTTCGCCGGCGTCTTTGCCGCGTCGCTTGCCAACGGGGGCTCCCTCGACGACATCCAGCCCGGAATCGACTTCTTCGGTGAGCTCAAGAAAGCGGGCAACTTCATCGCCGTCGACGCGACGCCGGCCACGGTTGCGAACGGGCAGACCCCGGTCACGATCGATTGGGACTACCTCCAGACAGCCTACGGCGACGAGTTCAAGTCGAACATCACCTGGAAGGTCGTCGTGCCCTCCGACGGCGTGTTCGGGAACTACTACTGCCAGGCGATCAACAAGGATGCGCCACACCCCTTCGCGGCACGCCTGTGGCAAGAGTTCCTGTATTCCGACGAGGGCCAGCTTCTCTGGCTCAAGGGTTACACGCACCCGGCCAGGTTCCAGGACCTCTCGGACCGCGGCGCGGTTCCGGACGACCTCCTGGCCAAGCTGCCCCCGGCGGCGTCCTACGCAGACGTTCAGTTCCCGACGCAGGAGCAGAGCGACACGGCCACCAAGACGCTGGCTGCGGAGTGGGGCAAGGCCGTAGGGAGCTAGTGGCAACGAGAGCCGAGACGCTGGGCGCGGTCCGGCCGGAGCAGACGGGCTCCGGCCGGCGGCGTCTCTCGCTCGGATGGCTGGGTGTCGCCCCGTTTTTCCTCTGGGCCGGCCTCTTTCTGATCGCACCCGCGATCGCGCTCTTTTTCGGCGCCTTCCAGACGGAGGAGGGCGAGTTCACAGGGCGGTTCGTCTCGCAGCTCCTCGATGAGCCGTACAGGACCGGCTACATCCAGAGCGTCAAGATCAGCATCATCACGGCCGCCCTGGGGGGTCTGATCGGCGTCTTCACCGCGTACGCGGCGCTCTCGCCGGCCGCGCCGCGGCGGATCCGAAGCGCGCTGACGACCTTCTCCGGAGTCGCGGCCAACTTCGGCGGCGTGCCGCTGGCCTTCGCCTTCATCTCGACTCTCGGCACGGTCGGCCTCGTCACGCGCTGGCTCGACTCGATCGGGCTGCACCTCTACGACCGAGGCTTCACGCTCTTCTCCTTCACGGGCCTCTGCATCGTCTACCTCTACTTCCAGATTCCGCTCATGGTGCTCGTGATCGCGCCTGCCATCGACGGCCTCCGCGCCGAGTGGCGAGAGGCGGCCTCGAACCTCGGGGCCAGCTCGTTCGAATACTGGCGGCGGGTGGGCGGCCCGATCCTCCTCCCCTCGATTCTCGGCGGCATGATCCTGCTCTTCGGGGGCTCCTTCGCCGCCTATGCCACCGCCTATGCGCTGACCTCCGGCCACATCACCTTCGTGCCGCTCCAGATCGGGGAGCTGATCGGCGGCAATGTGTTCTCCGACCCGCACCAGGGCTACGCGCTCGCGGTCGGGATGATCGCGGTCATCGCCGTCGCGATGACGATCTACTTCCTGCTCGACCGGCGCGCGTCGCGCTGGAGGAAGGGCGCATGACGCGGCGGCTAGGGCTCTCCGGCTGGTTCTGGCTCGGCCTGACGACCCTTTACTTCCTGGTGCCCCTCGCGGCCACGGCCGAGTTCAGCCTCAAGGAGGTGGACGGCTACGGTTTCTCCTCGTACAGGTTCATCCTCGACGATCCGCAGTTCCGGGACACGCTCTGGCAGTCGTTCCAGCTCTCGCTCCTCACGGTTGCGATCAGCCTCGCCATCTTCGTGCCGGCCGTCTACTGGGTGAACCTCCGGTATCCCGGCATCCGCCGCGTGGTCGAGTTCCTGTCGGTGCTGCCGTTCGTCGTTCCGCCGATCGTGCTCATCGTCGGGATCCTCTACATCTACAAGGCCTCCTGGCTGCCGGAGTGGGTGCTCGGCAACCCCCGCTACCTCGTGCCGGGGTACGTCGTCCTCTCGTTCCCGTTCATGTACCGGTCGCTCGACGCGGCGTTCCGGTCGATCGACGTCCACACCCTCACGGAGGCGGCGCAGAGCCTCGGAGCAGGGTGGACGACGACGCTTGGGCGCGTGATCCTCCCCAACATCCGCGCGGGCGCCCTCTCGGGCGCGTTCCTGACGCTTGCGCTCGTCATGGGCGAGTTCACGATGGCCAACATCGCCCTTTTCAACACCTTCCCTGTCTACATCAACTACGTCGGTCAGACGCAGTCGAATCCGGCCGCGGCGCTCACGATCATCAGCTTCGGGATCACGTGGTTCGCGATGATCGGAATCCTCCTCCTCGGCCGGCGCCCGGGCCGTGGAGCTATTCAGGTCGGAGGTGCGCGGTAGTGCCATACGTGGAGCTCCAGCAGATCCGCAAGACATTCGGCGCCGTCAGCGCTATCGACGAGATCGACGTGTCGCTGGAGCAAGGGGAGTTTCTGTCTCTGCTCGGGCCCAGCGGCTGCGGGAAGACAACGGCGCTCCGCATCGTCGCCGGGTTCGAGCGGGCGGATTCGGGGCGGATTGTCGTTGACGGCCAGGACCTGACCCACGTGGCGCCCAACCACCGCGACATGGGCATGGTTTTTCAGGCCTACAGCCTCTTCCCGAACATGACGGCTGCCGACAACGTCGACTTCGGACTGCGCATACGCCGCCAGGCGCGTGGCGACCGGGCCAAGCGCGTCCGGGAGCTGCTCGAGATCGTGGGCCTCGGCGATGCGGGAAGCCGCTATCCGCATCAGCTCTCGGGTGGCATGCAGCAGCGTGTGGCTCTCGCGCGGGCACTCGCGATCGAGCCGCGGATCCTGCTCCTCGACGAGCCGCTCTCAGCGCTCGACGCGAAGGTCCGCGTCCAGCTTCGCGAGGAGATCCGCCGCGTGCAGACGCAGCTCGGGATCACGACGCTCTACGTCACCCACGACCAGGAGGAAGCGCTTTCGATCTCCGACCGGGTCGCAGTCCTCTCGAAGGGCCGGATTGAGCAGATCGGGCCCCCTCCGGAGATCTACGATGCGCCGGCGACGCCCTTCGTGGCCGCGTTCATCGGGACGATGAACCGGCTCGAGGCCACGGTGACCGACGGCGCCACCGGCGAGGTCGAGTACGGAGGCGTGCGGCTCCCCATCGACGCAGCCCGAGGCCGTGGCAACGGTGCCCGCGTCCTCGTGCTCGTCCGCCCGGAGGCCATGAGCCTCGAGCCGGCCACGAACGGCGGCGAGCTCTCGGGCGAGGTCGTCTCCCACACTTTCCTCGGCTCTGTCACGCGTGTGCGCATGGAAGCACCGGGGGGCGAGCTCTCCGCCGACGTCTCGAGCTCCGCGGCCGCCGGGATCCCGGTTGGCCGCCGCGTCAGCGCCCGGTTCCCGAGCGAGAGCGCACGGGTTCTGGACCTGAACGACGAGCAAGCACCTCCCGCACCAGATCCGGACGATCACTGAAGATCCCTGTGACGTTCAGCTCTGCGAGCTCGAACATCCGGCCGGGCTCGTTGACGGTGTAGACGGTCGTCTCGAGGCCGAGCGTCTCGGCGAGCCGGAGCCCGCGGGGGGTCACGAGCTCGTCTTTGAAGCCGACGCCCCAAGCATCGAGCGCAGCCGCGCGGCGGATGGGCACATACTCGACGTGCTGGATCGTCCGGAGATCCGGCCGTTGCGCGCGCACCTGCGCGATCGCGCGCGCCGAGAACGAGAGGACGAAAAGGGAATCGGGATCGAGGTCGTGCGCCGCGATCGTGTCGAGGATCCGCCGCGTGAGCATATGCCGACGATAGAGGTCAGGCCGCTTGATCTCGACCGCGAGCCCGATCCGGCCCTTGCACTCCTCGATCACCTCGTCGAGCGTCGGCACGTCGGGCCCGAGATCGGCCCGGTCCTGCCTGCAAGGGTCATGCACGACGACCAGCTCGCCGTCCCGGCTCGTCTGGACGTCGAACTCGACGTAGTCCGCGCCCAGCTCGATGGCACGGCGGAAGGCCGCGAGCGTGTTCTCGGGGATCTCCCAGCAGGCTCCGCGGTGCGCGAAGACGAGCATCAGGAGAGGTAGCGGCGCATCACGTCCAGGTCGACCCGGTCGACGATCGCCACGGCTTCGGCCAGCCGCTCCGGGACGAGGGTGCCGCGAACGGCCACCACGTGCATTCCGGCGCCTCGCGCCGAGGCGATCCCCGCTTCGGTGTCTTCGAACACCAGCACGTCACTGGGGTCGAGCTTGCCGCCGAGGAGCTCGAGGGCACGCTGGTAGCCCTCCGGGTCGGGCTTGCCGTGGACGATGTCGTCCGACGTGACGATCGCCGTGAAGAGCGACCCGAGACCAGCCGCCTCGATGACGGGCTCGATTTCCGCCCGCGCCGCCCCGGACACGATCGCGACGGGGACGCGCCCGGCCGCGAATCGAACCGCTTCGCGGGTCGGCTCCTCGATCGAGGACCCGTCCGCGCATGCAGCGCGGTAGCGGACGATTCGCTCCTTGATGACCGCATCGATGTCTGGGTGATCCTCACCCAGCCAGGTGCGGACGATTTCGGGGTCAGCCAGGCCGGCCAGGTGATCGAAGTACTCCTGCGCCGCGAGCGGCTTTCCGTGCTCGGCGAAGAGCTCCGTGAAGATCTCGCAGAGGATCGGCTCGTCGTTGGAGAGCGTCCCGTTGAAGTCGAAGACGACAGCGCTGACGGCCATGGGGCGCGACACTACTGCTCGTGCCCGCCGTCGCCCTCGCCTTCGCGATCGCCGCGGCGTTCCTCCATGCGTTCTGGAACCTGCTCCTGGCGAGGGCGCGAGACCCGGAGGCCGCGACCGCGGTCATGCTCTGCTTCGCGCTCGTGGCCTACCTGCCCGTCGTGGTGCTGACGTGGCACCTGGAGCGGCCGGCGATCCCGTACCTGATCGTCACCTCTCTCCTCCAGCTCGTGTACACGGCCCTCCTCGCCGCGGCCTATCGCAGAGCGGAGCTCTCGGTCGTCTATCCGATCGCTCGGGGCACGGCGCCGGTCCTCGTGCTTCTCGTTGGAATCGCTGCCCTGGGGGCCGGCACCTCGCCGCACCAGGCCGCGGGGGTGTGCCTCGTCGGGCTCGGGATCCTGCTCGTCCGCGGCCTGAAACGGAAGGCGGACCGGGTCGGGGTCATCTTCGGGCTCGTCCTGGCGGGCTTCATCGCCGCCTACACGCTCGTGGACAAGCACGGGATTCGGTACGCCGCCCCCTTCGTCTACCTGGAGCTTTCGATGATCCTCCCGGGCGTCGGCTATG
>JBBQXP010000087.1:0-11744 GCA_038209555.1 Gaiellales bacterium | reverse complement strand
TTGATGTCGTCCACGTCGAAGTAGGCGCGCGTCCCGCGCTTGCCGGGCTCCATGTTCGTGATCGCCCCGCCCGTCTGTTCGCTGATCCGGGTCATGTGGTACTCGGACGGGCCGGGGAATTCCTCGAACTCCCATCCGAATAGCGAGCCCCAGAACTCGCGCCCCTTCGCGGTGTCGTCCGCCGGGATCTCGAAGTGCACGATCTGACCTGACATAGGCCCTCCTCTCACGTTGTCGTTCGGCGGAGGCTTTGGATCCGCCGCGGTCATTCAATAAGACCTGTCGGTCGCGAGGATCTCATCGGTGCCCAGGGCGACGAGGATGGTTCGTCACGGCGGCGGTCGCACGTCAAAACCTAGACCTTCGGACGGCGAGGTGGGCCGTTACGCCTTATATTCTTGGCCGAATGCGAAAATCGGCCGTTTTCACGCTGACGTTAGGTATCCGCGTCGCGCTGCCGGTCCTCGTCGCGTTCCTCGCTCTCGGCACCGCGGTCCCGGCGGAGGCCGCCACCCTTCCAACGGGATTTCAGGACACTGCCGTCTTCTCGGGGCTCGACCGCCCGACGGCGGTCCGCTTCGCGGCCGACGGTCGCGTCTTCGTCGCGCAGAAGAACGGCATCGTCAAGGTCTTCAGTTCCGTCACGGCGACGACCGGCACGACGTTCGCCGATTTGCGCTCGCAGGTCGACGACTACTGGGACCGAGGGCTCCTAGGGCTCGCGCTCGACCCGCAGTTTCCGACGCGGCCATACGTCTACGTCCTGTACGCCTACGACGCACCACTGGGGGGGACGGCACCGGTTTGGAATGACGTGTGTTCGGATCCGACCGGTAACGGGTGCGTGATCTCGGGCAGGCTCTCCCGTTTGACGGCGAGCGGGAACGTGTCGGTCGGCGAGCAACCGCTCATCAACGACTGGTGCCAGCAGTACCCGAGCCACTCCATCGGATCCCTCGATTTCGGGAGGGACGGCTTTCTCTACGTGAGCGGTGGTGACGGCGCGAGCTTTAACTTCGCCGACTGGGGCCAGCACGTCGGCAATCTCAGCCCGACCATGACGGGGCAGGCGAACGTCTGCGGCGATCCGCTCAATGAGGGAGGCGCGCTGCGGAGCCAGGACCTGCGAACGACCTCCGACCCGACAGCGCTCAACGGCGCCATCCTCCGGTTGGACAGCGATACGGGCGCCGGCGCGCCGGGCAATCCGTATGCCGGTGGCGACGCCAACGCGGCGCGCATCATCGCTGAGGGCCTACGGAATCCGTTCCGCTTCACGTTCCGGCCAGGGACCGACGAGGTCTGGATCGGGGACGTCGGGTGGAGCAGCTGGGAGGAGATCGACCGCGTGGCGACGCCTACGGCGTTCACGAACTTTGGGTGGCCCTGCTACGAAGGCAACGGACAGCAGTCCGGGTACCAGTCGCTCGCGCTCTGCCAGGGACTCTACGCCGCCGGCACGGGGGCCGTCGCGGCGCCGTACTACACGTACGCCCACAGCGCTCAGGTCGTCTCCGGGGAGACCTGTCCAACGGCGAACGGCTCTTCGATCACCGGGCTCGCGTTCGCGACCTCCGCGACGAACTATCCGGCGCCGTACAACACCGCTCTGTTCTTCGCCGACCACAGTCGCAACTGCATCTGGGCGATGCTGCAAGGGACGAACGGCCTGCCCGATCCCACGAACCGCCGGACGTTCGAGGCGGCGGCCTTGAATCCCGTGGATCTGCAGATTGGATCCGACGGCAACCTCTACTACGTCGACCTCGACGGCGGCACGATCCGTCGCATCGCGTGGACGGTAAACCGCTCGCCCGTCGCAGTGGCCTCCGCATCGCCGACGACCGGTGCGGCCCCGCTGACCGTCCAGTTCGACGCCACCGGCTCGACCGACCCGGACGGCGACCCGCTGACGTACTCGTGGGACCTCAACGGCGATGGCACCTTCGGCGATTCGACCTCGGCGACAGTGAGCTTCACCTACAATCAGAACGGCCAGATCGACGTGGGGCTGCAGGTCAGCGACGGCCGAGGAGGACTGGGCACCGACCACGTGACGATCCTCGTCGGGAGCGGCGGTCCCACCGCGACGATCACTTCCCCGGCGGCCGGCACCCTGTGGAAGGTCGGAGACGTCATCTCCTTCAGCGGCTCGGCGACAGATCCGGTCGATGGCCAACTGCCGCCGGCCTCGCTCAGCTGGAAGCTCATCCTGCACCACTGCCCGACCGACATCAGCCTCTGCCACACGCATGACCTGCAGAGCTGGTCTGGCGTCAGCACCGGGAGCTTCACCGCGCCCGACCATGAGTACCCCGCCTACCTCGAGCTGCAGCTCACCGCGACCGACTCGCGCGGGCTCACCACAACCGTCAGTCGGCGCCTCGACCCACGAACCGTCCAGCTGACGCTCGCGTCGTCGCCGGGCAACCTTCAGCTGACGATCGACGGCACGACGGCCTCGTCCCAGATCATCAAGACGGTGGTCCAAAACTCGACCCACACGATCAGCGCCTCAAGCCAGACAATCGGCAAGCGGTCCTACGAGTTCCGGTCCTGGTCGGACGGCAAGCCGGCGATGCACACGATCGTCGTCACGGCCACGTCGAAGTACACGGCAACGTTCAAGAAGACCTGATCCCCAAGGGGCTTCCGGCGCCGATGGTTGCTGCCAGTACAGGAAGGTACTCGCGGACCGGCGCGGGCTCGTCGTCGACGATGTTGTAGATCCCGCATGCGCCTCGCCCGAGCTCGAGGACGACGCTAATTCCCGCAGCCTGAGCGCGACTCTCGCGCCCCCGGCCGTGTGGTAGAAACGCGAGCATGGCGACGTTCCTCGTCGTGCTCCTCCGCTCCGGCCCTGAATGGGATCCCACTCGGCCATTGGAGGAACAGTCCGACTGGCCCGCGCACGCATCCTTCATGGACGGGCTCGTGGACGCAGGCTTCATCGTCCTGGGCGGGCCGCTCGCCGACGAGCACCGCGTGGCGCACGTGGTCGAGGCCGAATCGGAGGAGGCCATCCGCGCCACACTCGCTCGCGACCCATGGAGCGAGACGCATCTCCGGGTCGACACGATCGACCCGTGGACGATCCGGCTTGACGGCCGGCGCGCCTAGCCGAGGATTGCTCGAGACGGTCATGGCCTTGACGGCTGACCGTTTTTGACAAGAGTGAGAGATACGCGCTCGGCGTGCGGCAACTCGTGGGGGGCGACTGCGGCAAGTGGAAATCGAAGTAAGCGATCCATCCCTCGTTGAGGGTTTGCTCGAGTTCTTGCGCTCCTCGGGCTGGCATGCCCAAGAAGGCAATGGGTGGATGGTTTCCGTGCGCCTGGAATGGCCGCTGCTGTGCGACAGTTGCGGCGGCGAAGTAGCCGAGGTGTTGCGGCGCCTTGCGGCATTGGATTGTCACGACTGTCGGGCACAAGCCTGGGCGCGGGCCATGCGCATCGAATGAGGAGCGGGGAGGTGGACATAGCTGCGGCTGTGAGAAAACCGCTCTCCCGCGCTGAGCGTGACGTCCTTCGAGAGCGGATCTCTACTGCCGTGCGTGTCCGGGAGCTTGCGGACGCCGAAGCGTGGAAGGAGATCAAGGCGACTGGTCGTTCGACTGCGCCTCGGCGACCCTGATCTGCTTGACGACCCGCTCCTGTTCTTAGATCGGCGAGTTGCCCCGCGACGCAGCTCGCTGTCGATCTATTGAAGCTGCAAGTACGTTGGAAGAGGCAGGAGGGAGAGCCCGGAGACAGCCGGTCCTTGCGGCAAAACCGGGTGCGCCTCCCCCGGGACAAGGGAGGGCCGGGCTCCCCCATTCATGTCAATCGACCGGGAGCCGCACTCCATGTCCCCCCTGAACGGGGGAACTCGCCGCAGCGATTCGCGAGAGAAGGCGAGAGAAGGCGAGAGATTGTGACGCGCAGATGTGAGGCTTGCAGCCGGTTCCTGCCCGGTCAGAAGCTGGGTGCCATCCTGCCGAAGCGGTGCTCGGGCCGAACACGCACGGATTCGCCCTCTCGGCCGTAGCTCGAGGGTCCGGCGCAGTCGGGTTCTCAGCAGTTGACTACCAGTGCAGCATGTCTTCCTCCTCATTGGTGAACGACGCTCGAGGCCCTCGAATCTTTCTCGCGCCGACCGCGAAGTTGCGGGGATCACTCATTTGAGGGATGCTATGAGGCGACACGATCCACAATACTGTGGACTCCTTCGCCGCACGGAGGCCGCACGCTCCACCTAACGATCATCTTGCTCGGACATCAGCGCGGTCTCGGCGTGCCCGGGAATCGCCCCGACGCTCCGCCGGCTTTCGAAGTGGAAACGGCGAGGCCGTGAGCGCGAAAGCGCCTGAGCTGGCGTCGAGTGCCACGAACGGCAACGGCGAGGCCGTGAGCGCTCGAGCGGCTGAGCTGGCGTCGATCTCCACGAACGGCGACGGGCCAAGTCACGACGCGGACCAGTTCTTCCGCAAGTACGCCGGAGTGATCTACAGGTACTGCGTCCGACGCCTCGGCTCGCCGGAGGAGGCGGAGGACGCGCTTCAGGTCGTCTACCTGAACGCTTGGCGCGCGATGAAGAGGGGGACCATCCCGCGTCAACCGAGCGCCTGGCTCTTCACTGTTGCGGAGAACGTCTGCCATTCCAAGCTTCGAGACCGTCAGCGCCGTACGTCCTTTGAACGCACGTGTGAGCCAGGCGAACTTGCCGACCTGGCACAGGCTCGACCTGAATCGGTCGAGGGAGTAGGCGAGCTTTCGTCCGCGATCGCGGGGCTGCCTGAGAACCAGCGCAAGGCACTCCTGCTTCGCGAGTGGCGCGGCCTTTCCTACGACGAGATCGCGAGCGAGCTCACGGTTTCCCACGGAGCCGTGGAGATGCTCCTTTTCCGTGCTCGACGAGCGGTCGGCAAGGCCTTTGCCGCTGGACGGCCAGAGGCAGGGACGAGAGGCGCCATGCTCGGCGGCATCTTCCTTCTGCCGAGAGACCTGATCTCGCACATTCGTTCGGCGGTCACCGGCGCCTCGCCGGCGAAAGTCGCTGTCGGTCTCGTTGCCACAGCAGCTATTCCACTCGCCGTCTTCACTATCCCGCCACTCGGACGAGCACCCCAGCCCGCTGCTTCACATGAGGCCCAGCATGTGACGGCGGCCCCCTCTACGTTCTACGGGGCGTCCGCCGACCAACGCGTGAGCGACGCCGGCCGTAGCGCACGTCTGGCGGCATTGGGGAGCCAGAGCACGGCGAGTCCCGATCAACAAACGGGGTCCGGCCAGTCGGCGCCGGGCGCTGGGCAGGCTTCGACAGGGACCGGCTCCGCCAACCAGCCGGCGACACCGGGCAACCAGCCGGCGACACCGGGCACCCCTGGGACATCGGGCACCCCGGGGACTTCGGTGACCCCGGGGACCTCGGCGAACCCGGCCGCCTCGGCCACCCCGGCGATACCGGCCACCCCGGCGACACCGGCGACACCGGGGCATCATGGCGTTCCGGCGATT
Organism: Gaiellales bacterium; assembly: GCA_038209555.1. GTDB lineage: Bacteria > Actinomycetota > Thermoleophilia > Gaiellales > Gaiellaceae > DASQGA01. The sequence continues at coordinate 6,249 of JBBQXP010000087.1, read as the reverse complement.
CCTGCCACCCCGGCTACGCCTGCGACGCCTGCGACGCCGCCTGCGCACTCCCAGGGAGGCCAGAAGCATCCAGGGTAGGCCGGCTCACTGGAGCCGGAGCGCGGACTCCCTGCAAGTCAGCTTGCGTGACGCGCGGGGCTGAAGAAGAACGTTTCACGGGCGCGACCGAGGGCAGGGTGATGCCACGCGGTTTATCGGGCAGTGGCGCGGACGAGTGCCCGCCGCATCGGCACTCGCCCGCGCCCGCTGGCCCGTGGCGCTCCAGGAAACATCTCACTGCGAGCCTGATTGATTCAAGAGCGCCGTTTGCTTTACCTCCGAGCTTTACTTTTGGACGGGCGGCTGTTACCTTCCTTTGCCTAGAGACGCGCAGCCTTTGAGCTCGCGTTAATGGCCGCGGGAGGCGGTGGCCGCAGCCGCCTCTCGCATTACGAAGGACTGCACGTGTCGGCGCTGATTCCAGGAACGGACGATCCAGTTCAGGTCGGCGCGGCCCGTGCATCGGTTCCTGCGCCTCGTTCGAGGCTCGGCGAACGCATACGTCAGCTCCGGGTCGCGCGCGGGCTGACGCAGGCGGAACTCGCCGGCGACCGCTTCTCGAAGCAGTACATGAGCGGGATCGAGCGTGGCGCCACACGGCCGAGCGAGGAGACCCTCGGGTGGCTCGCCGACCGGCTCGGCGTGGATCGTCGTTTTCTCGAGCTCGGTCTGCCGCCCGACGACTGGGCACGTACCGAGAGCATGATCGCGCGGGCTGAGGCCGCCGCCGAGGCGCACGAATGTGAGAGCGCCCTCTCGCTCCTCGCGGAGGTCTCCAGCCGATTATCGTCGGGCGACGCTGTCGAGCTCGAACTGCGCGCTCGCCTCGCGGAGGGCTGGGCCCGGCTGTACGTCGGCGAACCGCTCACTGCGTTGAAGCTCTTCGAGCGGGCGTACGAAATCTCCACCGGCGCGGAGTTCGGCGAACTCGAGCGAGCGGACGCGCTCTTCCGTCTCGGTTGCGCGCGCTACAAGCTTTCGTCGGTGACGACGGCGCTCGCGCTCTTCACAAATGCGCTCACGCTCGCCGAGGCATCGGGCGTACCGTGCGACCGCCTCCGCTCTTTGATCCTCGGGTGGCGATCACGCTGCTACCGGCGACAGCGCGATTGGCCGGCGGCCCAGGAAGATGCGGAGCGGGCATTGGAGCTTGCAGAAGCGCTCCACGACAGTCGCGCGATGGCCGACGCGGAATTTCAAGGATCGATCATCGCCGAGCGACAGGGTCGCTGGGTGCTCGCGCGCTCATACGCTGAGCGGGCGAAGATGCACTACGAGGCGATCGGCGACCGCCTGAACGTAGGACGGCTCCTGAATAATCTCGGGGGGCTCACGTTCTTGCTGGGCAAGCCCGACGAGGCGCGCGCCTATCTCAAAAAGGCATTTGTCGCCGCGCTCGACGTCGGCAGTCAGGCCGACGCGGCACAGGCTGTGTCATCCCTCGCTCAGGTCAACCTACGCACGGGCAACTCCGAGCTCGCCGAAGACCAGGCCCGGCAGGCGCTGGAACTACTCAAAGGGCGCAATGATTTTCTCGACGAGGTCGGCAACTCGGAACTGGTTCTCGGCCGCGCGCTCCTGAACCAGGATCGCCTCGACGAAGCAGATGAGCACTTTGCCGCTGCGGAGGACGCCTTCACGCAGTTGTCTTCAGCAAGCCACCGCGCTGCGGCGTGGACGGCACGGGCAGACCTCGCCGTCCGCCGTGGAGACAAGGATTCCGCCGTTGTCCTGTATCAGCGGGCGATCGACGCTCTCCAGGACTTCCGCTTTTGAGAAAGGAGGTGACACTTCTGAACCGTGCAATAGCCATCGTTCTCCTCGTTCAGGCTGCACTCCTCGCCTGCTTCCTCGGGGCCATCGTCGGGTTCGCCGACGGGGGGTAGTCGAACACCGATCGGCCCGCTTTCGCGGCACGATGTCGCGCTCGCGTTCCTCGTGTTGGTCGTTGGAGAGGGGATCCTCGAGCAGGTCGCCGAGCGTGCCGATCTCCCCTTCGAGCCCGCAATGGGTTCGTTCACGCTGTGCGTGCGTCCGCACGCAGGGGCGTCTCGACCTGTTCGAGGTCATTCCGGTCGAGGGAGCGAACTCGGCGGGCGAGGCGTTTTTCGGCACGCCTGTGCGCAGGTGCGCAGCCGCTTGCGGCGTGACTAGTCTGCTTGCACGCCACGGGAAGGAGCCGACGTGAAGACGCGGATGCTGGGGAACGACGGGCTTGCCGTCTCGGAGCTCGGACTCGGGTGTATGGGGATGTCCGAGTTCTACGGGCGCACGGACGAGGCCGAGGCGATTGCGACGATCCGCCGTGCGCTCGAGCTGGGGGTCACCTTGCTTGACACGGCGGACGCGTACGGTCCCTTCACGAACGAGCTACTCGTCGGGCGCGCGATCGACGGATCGCGCGATCAGGTGGTGCTCGCGACGAAGTTTGGGAATGTGCGCGGACCGGGCGGGGAGCGGCTCGGGATTCGCGGCGATCCGGACTACGTCCGCCAGGCTTGCGACGCCTCGCTCGAACGGCTCGGCGTCGACTACATCGATCTCTACTACCAACACCGCGTTGACCGGAACACGCCGATCGAGGAAACGGTAGGGGCGATGGCGGAGCTTGTCGCAGCGGGCAAGGTCCGCCACCTGGGGCTCTCGGAGGCATCCCCGGCGACGATCCGGCGCGCGCACGCGGTACACCCGATCTCCTCGCTGCAGACGGAGTACTCACTCTGGTCGCGCGAACCGGAGGACGACGTTCTGCCGACCGTGCGCGAGCTGGGTATCTCCTTCGTCGCCTACAGCCCACTCGGGCGCGGCTTCCTCTCGGGCCAGATCCGCGCTCCGGAAGATCTCGCAGAAGACGACTTTCGGCGTCAGAACCCGCGTTTTCAAGGTGAGAACTTCGCGCGCAACCTCGAGTTGGTCGAGCGGGTGCGTGCGATCGCCGACGGTAAGGGAGTGACGGCGTCCCAACTCGCGCTCGCCTGGGTTTTGAGCCGCGGCGACGACATCGTCCCGATCCCGGGCACGAAGCGTCGCAGCTACCTCGAGGAGAACGTCGCTGCCGTCGAGGTCGAGCTGACACCGGCCGAGATCGACGACATCGAGTCGGTCTTCCCGAAGGGCGCAATCGCCGGCGAGCGCTACGCTGACATGTCCAGCATAGGCCTTTGATGCTCCTTGACGCGTAGTCGCTCTTGATGGCACGTAGGAATGGTGATCCAGACGCCGTGGCCACGACGCGGGAGGATCGGGACAAGGACGCGGGCCCGCCTCCGGCGCCGCGCGGATCGTCGCCGACGACGCCGCAGCCGCCCCGCTTCCGCCCGAGCCGCGGCTGGATCCTTTTCGCGCTCGTGCTTCTGGCCTTCAACTTCTACCTTGGTTCGCGCGCGACGCAGCCGCCGTCCCGCGTTCGCGTTCCCTACAGCCCGTTCTTCCTCCAGCAGGTGAGTGCGGACCACGTCAAGGAGATCACGTCGAAGGGCACGGCGATCCAAGGCACGTTCACGCAGAAGGAGCGGTATGCGGGCTCGAAGCCGACGACGCTGTTCCGAACGGAGATTCCCGCGTTCGCTGACAACAACGCCCTGTCACGCCTCCTCGAGCAGAAAGGCGTGGTCGTGAACGCCCAACCGCTGGATAGCGGAGGGCCCTGGTGGCAGAGCCTGTTGCTCGGATTCGGGCCGACGATCCTCTTTGTCTTGCTGCTGTTTTGGCTGATGCGGCGTGCCGGAAACGTTCAGAACGTTCTCGGCTCGTTCGGCCGCTCGCGGGCACGCCGATATCAGCCGTCCGGCGACCGCGTCACGTTCGCGGACGTCGCGGGCATCGACGAAGCCAAGTCAGAGCTGACGGAGGTTGTCGACATTCCTACGCCATCCGGAGAAGTACCGGCGGCTGGGCGGTCGGATACCGCACGGCGTGTTGCTCTCCGGGCCGCCGGGTACGGGAAAGACGCTGCTCGCCCGGGCGGTCGCGGGCGAGGCGGACGTCCCGTTCTTCTCGATGGCCGCGTCTGAGTTCGTCGAGACGATCGTCGGGGTCGGCGCATCACGCGTGCGCGACCTGTTCACGCAGGCGAAGGAGGCGGCCCCGGCGATCGTGTTCATCGACGAGCTCGACGCGATTGGCCGGTCACGCACGTCCGGCGTTGCCGGCTTCAGCGGCGGGAACGACGAGCGCGAACAGACGCTGAACCAGATCCTGACTGAGATGGACGGGTTCGACTCCTCAACCAGCGTGATCGTCATCGGCGCGACCAACCGGCCCGACGTCCTCGACCAGGCCCTGCTTCGACCCGGCCGCTTCGACCGGAGGGTTGCGGTGCAGCCGCCCGACCGTGCCGGCCGCGAGGCGATCCTCAAAGTGCACACGCGAGGCGTGCCGCTCGGGCCCGACGTCGACCTCGGCAGGATCGCGGCGACGACACCCGGCATGGTCGGGGCGGATCTCGCGAATCTCGTCAACGAGGCGGCGTTGCTGGCGGCGCGGCGCGACCACCAGGTCGTCGGGGAATCGGACTTCACAGACGCGCTCGAGCGGATTGTGCTCGGCGCCGAACGCCAGATCATGATGAGCCCTGAAGATCGACGCCGGACGGCGTATCACGAGGGAGGCCATGCGGTCGTCGGCATGCTCACCGACGGCGCCGATCCGGTGCGCAAGGTCTCGATCATTCCGCGCGGGATGGCGCTCGGGGTCACGTTCGCAGCGCCCGAGAGCGACCGCTTTAACTACCTCGAGCCCGAGGTGCACGCGAGGATCAAGGTCGCACTCGGCGGCCGCGCTGCCGAGGAACTCGTGTACGGCGAAACGAGTACCGGCGCCGAGTCGGACATCCAGCATCTCACGGAGATCGCACGCCAGATGGTTGGCCGCTGGGGCATGAGCTCCGCGATCGGGCCGGTCGCCGTGATCCCGCGCGACGGCACAGGCCCGCTCCTGCCGGGGGCCGCCGAGGTCTCGCCGCATACACAGCAACTTGTCGACGACGAAGTGCGCCGCATCGTCGGCGAAGCGCACCAGGAAGTGGTTGCGCTGCTGCAGCAGAACCGCAGCAAGCTCGATTCGCTTGCGTCCGCACTGCTCGAGCACGAGACCCTGGACGAGGAAGATGTGTACGAGGCGGCAGGCGTCCCACGAACTGCAACGCCCAGTCCCGACTCGTATGCGACGGCAGCTCGATCGCGGACCGACGACTAGACGCGCCCGGCGCTCGGCCGCTTACGTCAGCGTCACGACGATCTTTGCATTGGCGCCGTCGGCCTGCCGCTTCCAGGCCTCCGCGACCCGCTCGAACGGGTAGGTCGCGATGTAGAAGACGACCTTGCCCGCGGCCGCGTGGCCGGCGAGGCGCAGGTACTGCTCGCGGAACTCGTCTCTCGGGACCGCGAAGTCTGTGTACCCGTACAGCTCGCCCATCTTGCCGCGAATTGCCGCCGACGCCAGTTCCGCCTCCGCGCTCGCGGACTGGCCGACCTGGACGAGGCGCCAGCCGGGCGCGGCGGCCTGGATCGCGGCTACCGCCGGTGGGCCCCAGAGCGTGTCGACGACGTAGGTCGGTCCGTTGCCGCCCGCCGCCTCCTTGAACGCGGCGACAAGGTCGTCTTCCCCGAGGCTCACGGTCGCGTCGGCGCCGAGCTCGGCCGCACGCTTCAGACGCTCGGGATTACGGCCGACCGCGACGACGCGCTTGGCGCCTAGGAGCTTCGCCGCCTGCGTAGCGACGAGCCCAACCGTCCCGGTCGCGCCGAGCACGAGCACGCGGTCGTCCTTCCGCACGGGCGCGCGCCACGCGACCGGCATCCAGCCGGCCATACCGGCGATGCCACACGAAGCCGCGATCTCGTCAGAGACCGCGTCCGAAAGCGGGATGCCGAGGTCGGCCGGTGCGGCCGCGCGCTCCGCCAGCAGTCCGTCCCGGGAGAGGCCGAGGCCGTCGCTGAAAAGGTAGACGCGCGTGCCATCGGAAGCTCGGCCGACGCCCTCGCAGCCGGGGATGTACGGGAGCTCCGGATGGCCGCCGAAGTAGCGGCCTGCGCCGACGTTGACGTCGATCGGGTTGAGCGACACCGCCGAGACCTCGTAGATCTCCTCGCCCGAGGGATCAGGCCGGTCGGCGAGCTCTGGCGGCCGACCGAGCTCGGTGATCACCGCAGCTCTCATGGCTCGGCCTTCTCGAGGTAGAGCGTCGCCCGGAGCGCATCGCGCACGGAG
>JBBQXP010000086.1:0-11787 GCA_038209555.1 Gaiellales bacterium | reverse complement strand
GGGCCGCTGCTACCACAGCTGCGAACGCCCACGCGCCCTACTCCGGGCTGCACGTCGGTGCGGCGGCACTCACCGACGACGGCCGCGTCGTCTGCGGTGTCAACGTCGAGAACGCCAGCTACGGCCTCACGTTCTGCGCTGAGGTCAGCCTCGTCGGCGCGCTGATGACCGGTGGCGGCGGTCGCCTGATTGCGCTGGTGGCCAGCGACGAGACGGGGAGGTTGCTGAGCCCCTGTGGTCGGTGCCGCCAGATCCTGCTCGAGATCGGCGGCCCGGACCTGGCGGTCAACGAGACCTGGACAGCAGCGACGCTGCTGCCGGGCGCCTTCGTGGCCGACGACATCGCCACACCTGCACCCGAACGCGAGCCGGTCAGGGGCGAGGCGACATCTCCGAGACCGCAGGAGTAGGCCTTGGCTGCACATCACATCGTCGATCTCATCGTCGCCAAGCGAGACGGGCGCCGGCTCACCGACGACGAGATCCGCTGGCTCATCGACGCCTACACCCATGACGGGGTGGCCGATGAACAGATGGCCGCACTGTTGATGGCCATCGTGTTCCGGGGTCTCGACGCCCGGGAACTGTCCACCTGGACCACCGCGATGATCGATTCAGGCGAGCGGCTCGACCTGTCGAGCGTGGGCGCGTTCACGGTCGACAAGCACTCGACCGGCGGGGTCGGCGACAAGGCCTCGATCGTGATCGGCCCGATCGTGGCCGCCTGCGGCGTCCCCTTCGCGAAGATGAGCGGCAGGGGACTCGGCCACACGGGCGGGACACTCGACAAGCTCGAGTCGATTCCCGGCTTCGAGATCGAGCTCGAGCAGGACGCCTTCCTTCGTCAGGTGCGGGAAATCGGGGTCGCGATCATCGGCCAGACGGCCGACCTCGTCCCCGCCGACAAGCGTCTCTACGCGCTCCGGGACGTGACCGCGACCGTGGACTCGATCCCGCTGATCGCCTCCAGCATCATGTCGAAGAAGATCGCCGCCGGCGCCGACGCGATCGTCCTCGACGTGAAGGTCGGCGACGGGGCGTTCATGAAGAGCCTCGACCGCGCCCGCCAGCTCGCGCAGGCGATGATCGAGCTCGGCCGGCAGGCGGGACGCGAGGTGGTCTGCGAGCTGACCGACATGGATCAGCCTCTCGGCCACGCGGTCGGAAACGCCCTGGAGATCCGCGAAGCGGTCGAGACACTGCGGGGAGAGGGGCCACCCGACCTGACCGAGCTCACGCTTGGGGCCTGTGGCCACCTGCTGGCGCTTTCGGACCTCGGAGTCGGCGAGGAGGAGGGTCGCCGCCGGGCCGAGGAGGTCGTCTCGTCCGGGAGAGCGCTCGAGCGCTACGAGACCTGGATCCGCGCCCAGGGTGGCGATCCGAACGTCGATGCTCTTCCCACGGCCCCGGTCACCCGGCCCGTGCCCGCCCCGGCCGGGGGCTACGTCGAGCGGATCGCCACGACGGCCGTGGGCGTCGCGGCGCTCCACCTCGGCGCGGGCCGTGCGGAGAAGGACGACGTCATCGATCACGGCGTGGGTGTCGTCTGCCGTGCGAAGCGCGGCGAGCGAGTCGAGGAGGGCGAGCCGCTGGCGGAGGTCCACGCCGCGGACGAGGCCGGCGCCGCCACAGCGGTCGACGAGGTGGCGGCCTCCTACCGGATCACCGCCGCAGCGCCTCCGCACGTCCCGATCGTCCTCGAGGTGCTCCGCTAGGGAACATCTAGGCTGGGCTTCGTGCCCGAGCTACCCGAAGTCGAGACGATCCGCTCGCGGCTGGCGCCGGGGCTCGTCGGCCGCCGCTTCGAGTCGGTCACGATCGACGACGCGCGGCTGACCCGACCCGAGCCGCCCGAGGTGGTCGCCTCGGCGCTCGAAGGGGAGGTCGTCCAAGATCTTCGCCGGCGGGGCAAGTACCTGATCTTCGCGTTCGAGAGCGGCCGCCACCTCGTCGTCCACCTGCGGATGACGGGCGGCTTCCAGCACCCGGCCGATGCCAACGGGGAGCGGCACCGGCGGGCGCTCGTGAGGCTGGACGACGGCTCGGACGTTTCCTACCGCGACGTGCGCCGGTTTGGGACGTGGCTCCTGCTCGAGCCGGGGGAGCTCGAGCAGTACCTCGATGCCAGGATCGGCGGCGAGCCGCTCGAGCGGGCCTTCACGACGGCCGCCTTCGCGAAGGGACTCGCGGGCCGCCGCGCCCCGATCAAATCCGCGCTCCTCGACCAGCGCTCGGTCGCAGGGATAGGGAACATCTACGCGGACGAGGCACTCTGGTTCGCACGCATCCATCCGCTCCGCCCCGCCGGCGAGCTCACGCCGAAGGAGGTGTCGGAGCTGCGCGTGGCGGTTCGCAAGGCGCTTCGCCGCGGCATCGAGCGCCAGGGGGCGACGCTCTCGGACTACCGCGACTCCCGGGGGCGCAAGGGCCGGATGCAGGACGCGTTCAAGGTCTACGGACGGGTGGGGAAGCCGTGCGACAGGTGCGGAGCGCCGATCGAGAAGATCCGTGTCGGCGGGCGAGGGACGTGGTTTTGCGGCGTCTGCCAGGCCCTCTGACTCAGCGGTCGGGCCCGCGCGAGTCGTAGCGAAGAAGCTGCGGGATGGCGAGGCACGCGACCGCGGTTCCGGCGATGCAGAGAATCCCGCCCGAGACGATCGACGTGCGGATGCTCGTGAGCGCGGCGACGACGCCCGCCTCGAGGTTCCCGAGCGTCGGTGCGCCGGCCACCTGCATCAGCTCGATGCCGAGGATCCGGCCCCGCATGCCCTCCGGAGTCGCCGCGAAGACGATCGTGCTCCGGAAGATGGCGCTCACCGTGTCAGCAGCGCCCGCAAGGGTGAGCATGAACAGCGCCAGCCAGAGCGCCGAGGCCAGGCCGAAGCCGATCAGTGCCAGCCCCCAGCACGCCGCCGCGATCGCCACCGCGACACCCTGTCGTCGAATCTGGCCCATCCAGCCCGACAGGAGCGAAGCGACCAACGCGCCGGCATAGGGAGCCGCGTACAGGAAGCCGACCACTTCGGCCCCGGCGTCGAACTGGCGGTCGGCGACGGCCGGGAAGAGTGCGCTCGGCATCCCGAAGATCATGGCGTTCGTGTCGACGACGAAGATCCCGAGCAGAATCTTCCGGTTTCGCACGAAGCGGAGCCCTTCGAGCATCGACCTGACTCCGGCCCGGTCGGCGTCCGGAACAGGCGGGAAGCTCGGAAGGGCCCACACGGTGGCCAGTGAAGCCGCGAAGGTCAGGACGTCGAGCGCGTAGGTGAGCGGAAGGCCGATCGCCGCGATCAGGATCCCTGCGACGGCCGGACCGGCGACAGCGCCGAGGTTGCCATAGATCCCCTCGAGCGCCATCGCCGCTGGAATCTGCTCCTCCGTGACAATGAGTGGAACGAGCGACCGCATCGCGGGAGCGCCCAGGCTCCAGCAGGCGACGCTCAGCGCCGCGAGGGCGTAGAGGATCCACACGCGTGGCTCCGCCAGGAGCGCGTTCGCGACGAGACCGCCCGTGACCACCATGAAGCCGAGCTCCGTGAGCAGGATGAGGCGGCGCCGCTCGGTGGCGTCTGCGATCGCGCCTCCGACGAGCGCGAACGTGAGCAGCGGCACGAGCTCGAACAGGCTGATGAGGCCGACGGCGAGCGTGGAGCCAGTGAGCTCGTAGACCTGGAACGGGATCGCGACCAGTGTGATCTCGCTGCCGACGAAGGACACGGCCTGACCCGTCCAGAGCAGGCGGAAGTTCCTGGAGTCGCGCAGAGGGCGTGTGTCGACGGCGACACGGGCGAAGCGGCTTCGCAGCCCGGGACGATCGGCACCGGGCGCCGGCTCGTCTGGAGGAAGCTGTTCGTCGGCCACGGCGCGCGAGCCTACCGGCCGGACGCCAGGAGGGCTCTAGGCTGCGAGGTCGTCGAGGAGGCCGGCGCGGTCGAGCTGCCAGAGCTCGGCGTAGCCGCCGATGGGGCGGTCGTCGATGACGATCTGGGGAACCGTCCAGCCGCCGGTCCGTTCCTGGAGGCGCGCCCGGAAATCGGGCTCGTCGTCGACCCGGATTTCCTCGTAGGCGAGTCCCTTCTGGCGCAGGAGCGTCTTCGCACGGTGGCAGTAGCCACACCAGGCAGTCGTATACATCTCGATTCGTGCCATCCTGCGTTTCAACGTACCCCGGGACTGGTGTCTTCCCACCTCCCATCTACACTGGCGAGCGTGCCGCGCTCGTGGAAGACCGAGGCCGTCGTCCTGCGGTCGATTCGCTACGGCGAGGCCGACCGCGTGCTCCATCTCTTCACGCTCGAGCGGGGACGCGCCGGAGCGATCGCGAAGGGCGCACGCAAGACGAAATCCCGCTTCGGGGGCCGACTCGAGCCTTTCAGCCACGTCGAGGCGATGCTGCACGAGGGGAGGGGAGAGCTCCACACCGTGACCGGGGTCGATCTCATCCGCTCCCATGATCTGAGCCGCACCGACGGCTATCGGCTTGCGGTCGGCCACATCGGCCTCGAGGCGGTCCTGCGCCTTTTCCTCGAGGGAGACGCGAATGCGCGTGCTTTCCACGCCCTCACTCGATTTCTCGACCTACTGGACGCCGTCGAGGCGCGACTTCCCGCTCAGCCGTCCCTCGACCCGCTGGTTCTCTCCTTCCAACTGAAGCTCCTCTGGCTCGCCGGCTACCTCCCGCACCTCGCCGGCTGTGCCTCTTGCGGAGAGGAGACGGGCCTCGTCGGCTTCTCGCCCCAGGCAGGAGGAGCCGTCTGCGCTTCCTGCGAGGCCGGCTCGATCCCGATCTCGGCCGAGGGTTTTGAGGGGATGCGGGGCCTGCTCGAGCGGCCACTCTCCGAGGGGGCGGCAGCCGGTGCGACCCCCCGCGGGCTACGCGAGTGCCTCCGCGTGATCGAGTCGTCGTACGAGTTCCACGGCGGCTTTCGCCTCCGCACCCTGGCCCAGCGGGCCTGAGAGCCCGTTTCAAAACGAAGCACTTAGGATCACGCCTCGTGAGCGTACCGACCTACCAGGAGACGATCCTGACCCTGGAGCGCTACTGGGCCGACCAGGGCTGCGTGCTCCTCCAGCCGTACCACACCGAAGTCGGCGCGGGCACCTTCAATCCGGCGACCTTTCTTCGCTCCATCGGGCCCGACCCGTGGAAGACGGCGTACGTCGAGCCCTCGATCCGGCCCTCGGACGGACGCTACGGCGAGAACCCGTACCGTTTCCAGCACTACTTCCAATACCAGGTCGTCCTGAAGCCGGCGCCCGAGAACGTCCTCGACCTCTACTTCGACTCGCTCCGCGCGCTCGGGATCGACACCACGAAGCACGATGTTCGCCTCGTCGAGGACGACTGGGAAGGACCCACCCTCGGGGCTTGGGGGCTGGGATGGGAGGCCTGGATCGACGGCATGGAGGTGACGCAGTTCACGTATTTCCAACAGCTGGGCGGCCTCGAGCTCGATCTGATCCCGGCGGAGATCACTTACGGGCTCGAGCGGCTCGCGCTCTTTCTCCAGAGCAAGCAGTCGGCCTTCGAGCTGGTGTGGGCTCCCGGTGTGACCTGGGGAGACGTCTACCGCGAGAACGAGCGGCAGTGGTCCGTCTACAACTTCGAGGAGGCCCCCGTCGACATCCTCACTCGTCGCTTCGACGAGCACGAGGTCGAGTGCCGCCACCTCCTCGAACGGGAGCTTCCGATTCCGGCCTACGACCAGGTCCTCAAGTGCTCGCACACGTTCAACCTGCTCGATGCGCGCGGGGCGATCTCCGTGACGGAGCGGGCCGGGTACATCGGGCGCGTCCGCACTCTCGCCCGCCGCGTCGCGCAGGTCTACCTCGAACAGCGACACCCGCCCCTTGAGCACGCTGCTGTTTGAGATCGGCTGCGAGGAGCTCCCCGCGGAGTTCTGCAGCTGGGCCGAGGGAGAGCTTCACGACCGGTGGCTCCCCGCCTTCGGCGGCGCGGGCAAGGTGCTGGTCGGGCCCAGGCGGCTCGCCCTCCTCGTCGAGGGCTTCGAGTCGGACGCAGCGGGCGAGGAGAAGCGAGGGCCCGGGGTGGGGATCGCCTTCAAGGACGGCAAGCCGACCAAGGCAGCAGAAGGCTTCGCTCGGGGGCTAGGCCTCAGTGTCGACGAGTTGACGGTCCGCGAGGATTACGTCTGGGGCCGCCAGTCGGCCCCCCCGCTTGGCGACAGGCTCTGGCAGGTCGTGGGAGGCCTCGCGGCCGGCAAGACCATGGTTTGGGACCGCGAGCTCGACATCCGCTTTCCGCGGCCGATCCGTTGGATCTGCGCCAAGCTCGACATGGAGACGATCGAGGTCGGCCCGGAGGCGATCCTCTCGGGGAGCGTCTCCTACGGCCATCGTTTCGTGGCGGGCACAGTCGAGATCCCCGAGGCCGCGGCGTACGAGACGGTCCTGCGCGAGGCACAGGTCGAGCCCGACTCGGCGGAGCGTCGCCGGCTGATCGTCGAGGGCCTCGACGCGACCGGCGAGTGGAGGGACCCGGCGAGGGTCCTGGACGAGGTGGTGTACCTCGTCGAGTCGCCACTCGTCCTCGAAGGCAGCTTCGACGAGCGCTTCCTCGATCTGCCGGAGCGGGTGATCGTGACGGCGATGCAGTCCCACCAGCGCTACTTCCCACTCGGCGGTGCGCGCTTCGCCTTCGTCGCGAACGGCGGCGACCCCGACGTCGTCCGGGCCGGGAACGAGCGCGTGCTGGAGGGACGCCTCGACGATGCGAGGTTCTCGTACGAGCGGGACGTCCAGAGGGGGATCGAGGCCATGGCGGCGCAGCTCGACTCGATCAGGTTTCACGCGCGGGCGGGCACGTTCGCCGACAAGGCCGTCAGGCTCCGTGAGCTCTGCGATCTCCTCGGGGGCGGCGAGGCCTCCGGAGAAGCCGCACGCCTCGCCAAGGCCGACCAGGCCTCGACGATGGTGCACGAGTTTCCGGAGCTCGAAGGGTTCATCGGAGGGGAGTACGCCCGCCTCGCCGGAGTGCCGGAAGGCGTGGCGGCAGCTATCGCGGAGCACTATCTCCCGGATCAGGCGGGCGGGCCGCTGCCGGAAACGGCAGCCGGGCGGGTGCTTTCCGCGGCCGACAAGATCGACAACCTCGCAGTCGCCTTCGCGCTCGGCGAGCGCCCGACGGGCTCCCGCGACCCCTATGGACTGCGCCGGGCGGCGATCGGGCTCTCCCGGCTCGCGGTCGACGGGGAGCTCGAGATCGATCTCGCCGAACTGGTCGCCCGGGATCTCGAGCTCCTGACAGAACAGGGCGCGGAGGTGATCGATGATGCCTCCGACGTGCCAGAGTTCGTGCTCGAGCGCCTGGAGGGACTCCTCGACGTGCCGGTCGAGTTCGTGCGCGCGGCCAGGCGCTCGGCCCTCACTGAGCTGGGTGCGGTCGCGCGACTGGCGCAGGCGCTGGCCGGGGAGGCAGGCTCGCAAGCTTTCGCCGATGCATACACGGCCTTCGACAGGGCAAACAGCCTTGCCGGCAAGGCGAGCGGGGCCGCGCCTGCGATCGATCCCGGCCTTGTCACCGAGGCGGCCGAGCGGGCGCTCCTCGAGACGCTGGCGGAAGCCGGCCCCCGCATCGATGCCGCGGTGCAGGCGCAGGACTTCGGGGCGGCACTCGAAGCGGCGTCCGAGCTCGGTCCGCCCGTCGACCGGTTCTTCGACGAGGTGCACGTCATGGCCGAGGACGAGGCCGTCCGGGCGAACCGCCTGCGCCTTCTCCTCGATGTCAGAGACGCGGTCGGCGCGCTCGGCGATCTCTCGCAGATCCCTCGCTAGAGGCTCGATGCCGGCCCGGCCGAAGTTCAGATCAACCCTCTAGGGTCCCTGGCGTGACCGACACCGTCGAGCTCCATGTCATCTCCGACGCCACCGGCGAGACCGCGACCCGGGTCGTCCAGGCGGTCGAGCGGCAGTTCCCCGACCTGACCATCGAGGTCGTCCGCCATCCAAGGATCACGAGCGCCGACGACGTGCATCTCGCTGCGGCCCGAGCCCGCGGGCGCCGTGCGGTCGTTGTCTACACGCTGGTGGAGACCGGCTATCGGGAGCTCATGCGGATGCTCTGCCGCCGCTACAAGCTTCACTACTGCGACCTGCTCGGCCACCCGATCGAGGCCGTGGCGAAGGTCTCGGGCTTACCCGCGAAGATGGAGCCTGGCGCGCCGCAGAAGCTCGACTCGAGCTACTTCAAGCGGATGGCAGCGATCGAGTTCGCCGTTCGCTTTGACGATGGGGCCGGCGCCCACGGTCTGAAGGATGCGGACATCGTCCTGGTCGGGGTCTCCAGGAGCTCGAAGACGCCGCTCTCCATCTACCTCGGATACCTGGGCTACAAGGCGGCGAACGTCCCGATCGTCAAGGGAATTGACCCGCCGAAGGAGCTCTGGGACGTGGAGCGGGGTCGCGTCGTCGGCCTCACGATCGGAGCAGAGACCCTGGCCGAGATCCGGGTCGAGCGTGTCCGGCACATGCGCGGCCGGAAGGCGAAGTACGCGGCGCTCGCCGATGTCTACGACGAGCTCGAGTACGCGGAGGAGATCCACAAGCGGCTCGGCTGTCCCATCATCGAAGTCTCGAACCTCGCGATCGAGGAGACGGCGCATCGAATCATCAGAATCGTGCAGGAGCGCGCCATGGCAGCTCCCGCATGAGCGTCCCTCGACTCCGGCTCGCTCCCGTGGAGGAAACCATGTTTCCCCCACGGACCCTCTTCTTAGAGTCGGACGTGGAGGAACCTCCCGGTTCCCCCACACCCCCTCCACACGCTCAGAGGCCAAGGGTTGGCCTATGAGCGTCCCAGCGATACCTCCGCCCGCGGGCCCGAAGCGGCCCGTTCCATGGTTCTACTGGCCCTTCTGGGGCGTGCTCCTCGCGCTTGGCCTTTTCGTCTTCTACGTGATCCTGACTCCGGTCTGGATGGGTATCCGCCTGGTCGCGCGGCTCTCGGAGCGCGGCCGGAACCCCGAGCCTCCCGCTTAGCACCTTCCCGAGTGTGGAAAGATCCGAGCGCCCATGACACGCTATGTCTACGACTTCGCCGAGGGCGCGGACCTCGGTCGCGAGCTGCTCGGTGGGAAGGGAGCAGGTCTTGCCGAGATGACGACTCTCGGCATCCCCGTTCCGGCCGGCTTCACGGTCACGACGCAGGCGTGCGTCGAGTACATGCGGGCCGGCAAAGAGCTTCCGGCAGAGCTCGGAGACGAGATCGAGGAGCATCTCGCGCGTCTCGAGGAAACCACCGGCAAGCACCTCGGCGACCGGGGCGACCCGCTGCTCGTCTCCGTTCGCTCGGGCGCCGCCGTCTCGATGCCCGGAATGATGGACACGATCCTGAATCTCGGCCTGAACGACGAGGCAGTCGAGGGCCTTGCTGCCACGACCGGGAACGCGCGCTTCGCCTACGACGCGTACCGGAGACTTCTCCAGATGTACGGCGAGGTCGTCGACGGCGTGTCGGCCCAGGACTTCGAGGAAGCGCTGACTACGCTCAAGGACACGGGCGGCTTGCGCCAGGACGTCGACCTTGCCGCGGACGACCTGCGAGACCTCGTGGGACGCTTCAAGCTGATCTACCGGGACGGCACGGGTCGAGACTTTCCGCAGGAGCCCCGAGAGCAGCTGGAGCGGGCGATCCGCGCCGTCTTCGACTCCTGGGAGACCCCGCGGGCGCAGGTGTACCGGCACGCTAACGACATCCCCGACGACCTCGGGACGGCCGTGAACGTCGTCCAGATGGTGTTCGGGAACAAGGGCGACCAATCCGGTACCGGTGTCTGCTTCACCCGAGACCCCTCGACCGGCGAGCCCGGCCTCTGGGGCGAGTTCCTGACGAATGCCCAGGGCGAGGACGTCGTGGCCGGCATCCGCACCCCCGAGCCGCTCGCCCGGATGCAGGACGCTCTCCCTGAGGCTTTCTCCGAGCTCACGGGGACGACCCGTCGCCTCGAGGAGCACTACCGCGAGATGCAGGACATCGAGTTCACCGTCGAGGAGGGCTCCCTCTACATCCTCCAGACCCGGGCGGGTAAGCGAACAGCGCCCGCTGCGCTCCGCATCGCCGTCGCCATGGTCGACGAAGACCTCATCTCGCGCGAGGAGGCGGTGACACGGATCGAGGCGGCACAGCTCGACCAACTCCTGCATCCGATGATCGACCCGGCGGCGGATTACGAAGTCGTAGCGAAGGGTTTGAACGCCTCGCCCGGGGCCGCGACCGGGAAGATCGTGCTGGACGCGGACGATGCGGAGGCCCGAGGGCGGGCCGGGGAGGACGTCATCCTCGTTCGGTGGGAGACGGCCCCGGACGACATCCACGGGATCATGCAGGCGCGCGGGATCCTGACGGCACAGGGCGGCATGACCTCGCACGCCGCGGTCGTCGCGCGGGGAATGGGCAAGCCGTGCGTCGCGGGCTGCGAAGGGCTCGCTATCGATCAGGACGGGAAGCGGATCAGGGTCGGGGGCCAGGAGCTTCGTGAGGGCGACCTGCTCACGATCAACGGCGGGACCGGCGAGGTGATCATCGGCGAAGTGCCGCTCGTGCCTCCCAAGATCGACGAGAACTTCGAGACCGTCCTTGGCTGGGCCGACGAGATCCGCCGGCTGAAGGTGCGCGCGAACGCGGACACGCCGGCCGACGCTGTGAAGGCGCGTGAGTTCGGTGCCCAGGGAATCGGCCTCTGCCGGACCGAGCACATGTTCATGGCCGAGGAGCGCCTCCCGCTCGTCCGGAAGATGATCATGGCGCGGGGTGAAGAAGAGCGCCGGAGCGTCCTGGCCGAGCTCTTGCCGTTCCAGCAGGAGGACTTCGAGGGGATCTTCGAGGCGATGGCCGGGCTCCCGGTCACGATCCGCCTCCTCGACCCGCCCCTGCACGAGTTCCTGCCGTCTCTGGACGAGGCGGAATCCGACGAGATGCGCCGGCGGATCCGCGCCCTGCACGAGGAGAACCCCATGCTCGGAACGCGTGGCTGCCGCCTCGGGCTCATGTACCCGGAGATCTACGCGATGCAGGTGCAGGCCATCGTCCGGGCCGCGCTGGCGGTCGAGGCGCGGACCGGGGATCCCCCGCTCGTCGAGATCATGCACCCGCTCGTGGGCTTCGCCGAAGAGCTCCGGCGGCTCCGCGAGTTGACGCTCGACGCGGCCTCAGCCGAGATGGAGCAGGGCGAGCGGCAGATCGACTACCTGATCGGGACGATGATCGAGGTGCCTCGCGCGTGCGTGCGGGCGGACGAGATCGCCGAGCATGCGGACTTTTTCAGCTTCGGGACGAACGATCTGACGCAGACGACGCTCGCCTTCTCCCGCGACGACGCAGAGGGCAAGTTCCTCACTCACTACCTCGAAGAGGGCGTCCTCAGGCAGAACCCGTTCGAGACCCTGGACGAGAGCGGGGTGGGGGACCTGATGACGATCGCGATCGACCGGGCACGAGCGGTGAAGCCCGACCTGAAGCTCGGGATCTGCGGCGAGCACGGGGGCGACCCGAAGTCGGTCGCTTTTTGCCATCGCCTCGGGCTGGACTACGTCTCCTGCTCGCCGTATCGCGTTCCCCTTGCCCGCCTGGCCGCGGCGCAGGCCGCGCTGGCGGAGCGAGGCGTCGAGACGGTCGCCGTCGGCGGCTAGGTGACGTGCCTCGACAGGTTGTGGACGGCTGAGTAGGTCATCCGGGCCTCCTTCGAGGCTGTGGGTCTGCCAAGGCTCACAGTCGAAGGAGGGACCCGGATGGGGCTTCACCGTAACGCGCGTCTCGGACTTGCCGGTCGC
>JBBQXP010000085.1:0-11928 GCA_038209555.1 Gaiellales bacterium | reverse complement strand
CCGGCCTGCGCGAGCGCTTCGACATGTTCGATGACTGGGGCATGTTCGCCTACACGAACGGGGCCTTCAAGCCTTGGGGCGACTATCTCACCGAGATCGATATCGGCATCTGGGAGATGCAGTGGGACGACGAGAGCTGGGCCGCGTGGGTGGACGCAAAGCGCGAGATCGCCCGTGTCGCGATCGAGCACGGCGGCTCGATCTCGGCGTGCCACGGCTCGTGCCGCGAGGGCGAGGTCGACCTCGTCCCCATCGAGCTGGGCGGCGGTTTCGAGGTGATGAAGAAGCTCAAGCGAACGCTCGACCCGCTGAACGTGATGAATCCTGGCAAGTATCTGCTCGACCAGGCCTACGAGGAGGGAGACGAATGATCGGTTTCAGGCTGGCCGCGCAGAAGCCGCCCGAGGCGAAGCGCGTGAAGGACGACGTGGTCATGCGCTTCGACCACATCTACGAGGTCGACCCCGCTCTGATGTCCGAACATGCGCCCCAGCAGGAGATCCCAGCCTGGGACACGCACCGCATCGTCGACAGCCGCTGGGAGCACCTGGCCTGGATGCACGAGCACTTTGCGGAATCGGTCGTCTCGGGTGAGGAACTGCTGGTCGAAATCGAGGCCGAGGAGGGCAATTGACATGAAGTTCAGCTACGCGACGCTTCTCGACTATCCGCTCGCCGACTCGATCGAGATGATCAAGAAGGCCGACGAGCTTGGGTACCACGCCTGCTACGCGGCCGACGAGACCTGGCACAAGGACCTCTGGCTCCTCTTCGCCGCGGCGGCAGACAAGACGGAGAGAATCCACTTGGGCCCGAGTGTGTCGGGGATCTGGCTCAGGGAGCCGACGCTCCTCTGCCAGGCTCTTGCGACCCTGGACGAGCTCACGGGCGGTCGTGCGGAAGGCGTCTTCTCGATCGGCAACTTCGGGCTGCTCGCTCAGTACGGGGTGGACTGGACAAAGATCAAGTCGTTCTCCCGGGTGAAGGAGGCGCACCACGTCATGCGCACGTTCCTCGACGAGGGCGCGATCACCTTCGACGGTGAGTTCTACAAGTACAGCGGGCTCTTCACCTTCGCCCGGCCGGTGCAGGAGCGGCTGCCGTTGATGATCGGCGCGATGCGCGGCCCGAAGTCCTTCCAGCTCGCCGGCGAGGTCTCCGACGGCGTCCACCACGCGCTCAGCTACTCGAAGGAGGCCTACGAGTACCTCGTCGAGCACGTCAAGATCGGGGCGGAGAAGGCGGGACGGGACTGGCGCGAGCTCGACATCGGTGCCTGGTGCGTGATCACGTGTGCGCCGGATTCCGCCGAGGCCAAGAAGGCGGCTCGGACGATTGTTGCTTTCTACCTCTCCGCGCACCCGGACGAGCAGCTGGAACGCCACGGGATCGATCCGGCGGAGACGAAGGTGATCATCGAGGCGCTGGGGAGAGGCGAGCTCGACAAGGCCTATGAGCTGACGACGCCCGAGATCGCCGAGAAGCTCTCGATCGCCGGCACTCCCGAGGAATGCGTGGCGCATATCAAGGAGATCGAGTCGGCAGGGGTCAACCACATGATTCTCTGCATCACCGACCCGGCGATACTGAAGGCGTTCACCGGCAAAGACGTTGACGTCCCCGACGTCCAGGGCCAGCTTCAGCTCATCGCCGACGAAGTAATGCCGGCCTTCGCCTGATCAGTCGCCCGTGACGAATCGCGTGCGTTGGCCGGTGGGGGCGGATCGTCCCGATCCGCCCCCACCGGCGCACTCGTCCGTCTAGACCGGCGTCGGCGCCGCCGGGGCTTGCACGAGCGCCAGCGCCTCCGGCGAGGGCTGCTCATCGCTCGGGTCGGTCCAGCGGAACTTCTTGCCGTGCTGGTACTGGGCGATGACATATCCGCCGACTCCTGCGGCCAGGGCGAGGACGCCCACGAGCAGGATCCGGCCCACGTACGCGGTCGGATCCGCGAACTCGAGATCGTCCGGCGCGAACGCATAGCCGGTCATCTTCAAGTAGAGGACGCCGAACACGATGAACGCGAGGTTGGCCACGGCGAAGATGCCCGCGAGCCAGACCCACGCAGGTCCGAGCTTGATCGGCCGCGGCCAAGTCGGACGATCCTTTCGCAGGAGCAGGAACCCGCTGAGCGCAAGGACATGCGAGAGCATGTAGCCGAGGTTCCCCGCGGCGAGCACGAAGAAGATGCTCGGGAAAGCGAAGAGCAGAAAGATGTTCATCAGCATGTCGAGCGTCATGGCACGCGACGGGACGTGACGCGAGTTCAGCTGGTTGAGCTGCTTGACCGTCATGCCTTCTTCTGCAAGCGCGTAGAGCGCCCTGGATCCGTCCATCGTGGCCGTGTTCATCGAAAGGAGCAGCCCGGCACAGAGGAAGACCACCATCACACCCCCGGCTGCCGAGCCAACGATCCCGTCGAGGACGTCGACGAGGTAGACGACGCCCGTCAGGTCGCCGAGGATCACGTCGCCACCGACCGTGCCCACAACGGCGATCGGCAAGAGGGCGGCCAGGACGACGTTCAGACCACCAACCGAGGCAAGCGCCTTGCGCGTGTCGTTCTTCGTGTCCTTGAACTCCGGCGCGAACGTGGCCGGGGCTTCAGGGCCGTAGCTCGACCAGCCGATGATGTACAGCCAGACCATGATCAGCGCAAACTGGCTGAACGTGCTCGTCCCCTCGCCGTAGAACTCTGTCGTGGCAGCCAGGCTGTTCCCACCGGTCGCAAAGTCGTTGAACGCCCCGGTCAGGAAGGCACCGAACGCGATCACTGCGACGGGAATCAGCATCATCGCGCCCGTCGCGTAGCTGAACCAGACGGCGGGACGCATTCCCAGGATGTTGAAGAGCCAGCATGCGACGATGCAGCCGAGGCCAATCAGGCGAGGCATCGTGACGTCCCAGCCGATGACGGGGATCGACCAGTTCCAGGTGGCCGCAGCCGTGTCGGCGAAAAATTCGCCGGTGATCAGGAGCCCGATGAAGGCGCCGTACACAGCGAGCACGCTCGACCAGGCGAACCAGTAGCCGAAGACCGCGATCGGCCCGGCTAGGGAGAAGTACTTGCGCCAACCCTCGCGGGCATAGACCGAGAGACCGCCCGGCTTGTCCGGGAACATCGCGGCCGGCTCCGAGTAGATGTACGCCTGGATCGCACCGATGAGCGCGGAGATCACCCACAGGATGGCGGCGACCTTCGCGCCGAGCGCGTTGATCGAGAAGCCGAGCCCGACGAGCAGGAAGCCTGGGTTCGCAAGACCGATCACGAACCCGTCCCACCAGCGCATCGTCTTCAAGAGCCGGCGTTGGTCTACTGCAACAGCAGCCACAAATCCTCCTCTCGGGCCTCTCGGCCCAGCCGTGCTGGTTGGTTCAACTGGGCGACTTTAGGACTTCGTGCGGACGAGTGCAACGGGTGGACCCAGGCGAGGAGTAAGCTCTGGCCGGGGCAACGGTCGAGGATGTCAATTCCGCTCACTGTTCGCTGCGAATGCGGCGAAACCCTCTCTGTCACTCTCGGAGACCAGGTCACGTGCGCCTGTGCGCGTCGCTACGACACGTCCTCCATGCCGCGGGAGAGCTTCACGGCGGTGCAAGCCGCCCAGCTCCGGATCCGCTTGTACACCCGGATCGGAATCGTCCTCGTAGCCGGTGCGGCGGTGCTGGGGTGGTGGGTCGAGGGACTCGCCGGTGCGGCTCTGGCCGGGCCGGCGGCCGCCTTGCTCTGGTTCCGGTTCGTGCAGCCACGATTCAAGCGCCGGCAGGCGGAAGACCTGGCCTCGCTGCCCACGTGGAAGCTCGAAGCGGAGTAACGCCGTGGCAGAGCTGACGATCGAGCGCCCAGGCGCAGACCGCGGTCTCGAGCGCGCGGCGCGCAAGGTACGCCCCGTGATGCTCTTGACGCTGAACGTTCCGTTCGACCCCACCGCGACGACGTTCGCACTGGACACCGCGGCCGAAACAGGCGCCGAGCTCTTTGTCTGCGACGGCGTTCCGATCAACACGAGCAATCCCGCTGCAGGCGTCTCCCGCTCGTTCGGAACGCCGGAGACCCAGGCGGATGCGCGGGCAATCACTCTCGACGCCGCCAGCCGCGGGATCAAGGTGACGGAGCTCGTCTTCCACCACCCGCGGCCCGTCACCGCCGCGCTCGCGGTGACGCGCGAGGAGCACGTGGGCCTGCTCGTGTTCGGCCCCGATCGGCGGCGCCTGGGGCGATGGTTCTTCCGCAGAGCGAACAGGCGCCTCCAGCGGGAGGCTCCCTGCCTCGTCTGGACGAGTGACTAGACCCCTGGCGACCGGGATCTGACGCTGGCTGGGCACTCGCCGACGGCATAGGTAGGACCGGCCATCCGATCGATCCGTCGACGACCGGGGAATGTCATTGTCGAGGAGTGTTCGCAAAGATCGTGGCGCTTCTGGTCGTGCTGGGCGCCGTTCCGTTCGCGCTCTGGGTCGGCGGCTATCTTCCGCCGCCCGAACGGACAGCCGCCGCGGAAAACCGGCCGGCCCTCGAGCCGGGGCTCGCAGAGGTCGCGTGGCGCGACCACATGGCAGCGATCTGCGCTTGGGAGCGAAAGCGTATGCAGGGCATCGAAGAAGCCTTCAGCCGATCGGTGACGTCTGCCGACGCGCTCCTTGGCCTCGACAGCGCGATCAGCCTCGGGCGGTCGAGCCTCGACATCTTCCGGCGGCTGGAGCCGCCGCTTGCCTACCAGCGCGAAGCGAGACAGCTGAAGGGTTTGCTCGAGCGCGAGCAGCGGGCCGTCGTCGGACTGCGAGACGCAATTCGCTCGGGGAAGCGCAAGGCGTACTTCCGGAACGCCAAGGTAATCGTGGCCGCTGAGGAGCGGAAGCGGGCCGTGCTCGCCGACCTCGGCCTTCGGGCCTGCATCCCGCAACCGCCGAACCCGCCGGCGAAAGCTGACGCGATCGTCTAGCGCTCAAGGGGCCGGCGGCGCAGGTAAGGCGTCCTCCTGTGCGCTAGTCGCTCAGATCGAAGCTGATCTGCTTCGTCTCGGTCAGCGCGTCCAGCATCCAGCCGGCGAGCTCGCGCCCGGCGCCGGACTTCTTCGCGCCGCCAAAGGGAGCCAGCTGGTCCCAGTAGTTCGTCGTCTCGTTGACGTGGACCGTGCCGTGGCGGAGCTCCTCGGCAGCACGCCACGCGTCGTGCAGGGACCGTGTGAAGACCGAGGCGGTCAGTCCGTACTCGGTTTCGTTGGCGATCTCGAGCGCCTCGTCGAGCGTCGAGAAGGTCATGATCGGTGCCACCGGGCCGAACGTTTCCTCCTGCGCGATCCGCATGTCGCTCGTAACGCCATCAACGATCGTGGGCTCGTGGAGCTGGCCGTCGTTGCCGCCGCCGTAGACCACGCGCGCGCCCTTCTCGACGGCGTCCTTGAGGTGCGCCTTCGTCCGCGCGAGCACAGCTGGGGTGCAGAGCGGGCCCATGTCGGTCTCGTCAGCGTGCGGGTCGCCCACGCGTAGCTTCTTCGTGCGCTCGAGGAGCGCGTCCACGAAGGCGTCCTTGATCGACTCGTGGACGAGGATCCGTTCCGCTGCGGTGCAGCACTGGCCGGCGAGGTAAAAGCAGCCCACGATTGCGGCATCGGCAGCCTTCTCGAGGTCGGCGTCGGCAAGCACGATCTGTGGCCCGTTGCCGCCCAGCTCGAGCACCCGGTTCTTGAGGGCCGCCTCGCGGGCGACGACCTCCCCGGTCTCGACCGAGCCCGTGAAGACAACCGCTCCCACCTTGGGGTGGCGAACCAGCTCGGCTCCGGTCTCGCCACGGCCCTGGACGAGGTTCACCGTCCCGGGCGGGAAGCCGGCGTCGTGCAGGAGCTCCACGAACAGCTGTGCGCAGAGCGGCGCGTACTCGGACGGCTTCCAGACGACTGTGCAGCCGATCGCGAGCCCGTAGACGATCGGGATGCCTGCGATGTCCACGGGAAAGTTCCAGGGCGAGATCGCCGCCACCACGCCGACCGGCTCCTGGACGATCACGATCCGCTTGTCGTTCGTCCGCTCCTGGGTGGAGGGGAGCACCTTCCCGGCGTAGCGCAGGACGTCCTCGGACGCGCGACGGAAATGGTCCGAAGTGAACTCTTCCATCTCCTCGCGCGCCTCGCGAATCGTCTTGCCGACCTCGCGGGAGATCATCTGCGCGATCTCCTCGTTCCGCTCCAGGCAAAGCGTGTAGGCGTGCCGGCAAAGCTCGACCCGCTCGAGCAGGGAGGTCTTCCGCCAGGCGGGAAATGCCGCAGCTGCAGCCTCGACGGCCGCGTCGACCTGCGCCGAGCTCGAGCCGACCACGGACCCGACGATCTCACCGCTCCCGGGGCTCCTGACCTCGATCTCCTCCCCGTCCCCGGACACCCATTCCCCGCCGATGAAGGCCCCGTTTCGTGTCGCGACAGTCGCCATGGCTCCTCCTAGTTCGAGCTTCCGCGCACGAGATCGGCGCACTTCTCCCCGATCATCATGCAGGTGATGTTGATGTTGACCCCGATCATGCTGGGGATGATCGACGCATCCGCGACACGAAGTCGCCGAACGCCTCGCACACGAAGCTCCGGGTCGACCACCGCGCGCGGATCGTCCGCGGCGCCCATCTTGCACGTCCCGGCCGGGTGGAACGCGGTGTAGGCAGTCGTCCGTGCGTACGCCATCAACTCGTCGTCGCTCGTCACCTCTGGCCCCGGCTGGAGCTCCCGCTCGATCCAGTCCGCGAGTGCGGGCTGCTCGGCGATCCGCCGGGCGAGCTTGATGCCCTCGAGCACCGTCCGCTCGTCGTAGCCGTCGGGATCGGTGAAGTAGCGCGGGTCGATCCGCGGCGGGTCGGCCGGGTCGGCCGAGCGGAGCGTGACCGTGCCCTCGCTCCGCGGATGCGTCACGTCCGGCCCGAGCGAGAAGGCGGTCATCTCGTCGACCTCGCCCGCCTTCGTCGTGAACTCCTCGAAGTGGCCCGAGAAGAACCACAGCATGAGATCCGGGCCCTCGGACTCGGACTCCGGCGCCTTGGCCAGGAGCACGGCATCGCACCACGTCGTCGAGGGTTGCCGGATCGGCCGTGTCGTCCGGTAGATGACGACCCCCTCGGGATGGTCGATCAGGTGCTCGCCGACCGGCAGGTCGGCCCGGACCTGGATGCCGAGCTCGCGCAGCCGCCCGGCGGGGCCGATCCCCGAGAGGAGAAGCAGCTTCGCCGAGTCGAAGACGCCCGCGCACACGATCACCTCGCGCCGGGCGGAGACCTCACCGCCGGACGTCTCGACGCCCGTCGCGTCCCCTTCCTCGTCCAGCAGAATGCGAAGCGCCTGGACCTCCGTCCTGACCTCGAGGTTCCGGGGGAGCCCCGAGAGCGGATGCAAGTACGAGACGGAGCTCGACCGTCGCAGCTTGCCCTTCGCGTTCACGGGGACCCAGCCCGTGCCTTCCCGCCCGCCGTCGGCGTCCCAGGTGTGCTCGGGGTAGCCGGCCTGCTTGCAGGCTTCGATGAAGGCGGCGCCGGCATTGTTGTCCGGCGAGTCGTGCTCGAGCCCGGTCCGCTCGAGGACGCGGTCGTAGTAGCGCCGCGTCCCCTCCGGCCCCCAGCCTGCCGCCCCGGCGGACTCCCAGGCGCGAAGGTCATAGTCCGGTGCCCGCCAGGCCTGGCAGATGTTGTGGGAGCTACAGCCGCCGAGTACCCGCGCGCGGCTGTGGCGGATGTCGCTGTTGCCGCGCTCCTGCGGCTCGATCGCGTAGTCGTAGTCGTACTCCGACTGCAGGAGCTCGGCCCAGCGCGGGAGCTCGAGGATCTCGGGCTTGCCCTCGTCCGAAGGGCCTGCTTCGAGCAGGCAGACGCTCACGCCGGCGTCCTCGGCGAGCCGCGCCGCGAGCACGGCGCCGGCAGACCCGCCGCCGACGATCACGTAGTCGAATTCGTCTGCCATACGAGCGTCCTCCTCCGTTCGATTCCAGGAGACCCTACAGCGCCGCTTGTGGCCTTTCATGCAGCTTGCAAGTCCGGGCCAGGAGAGGAAGAATCGTGCTGTCGCCCGAACCTAGGAGGCCTGCAGAAATGGCGCGTGATCCGAGGCACGACATCCTCTTCGAGCCGATCCAGCTCGGCCCGGTGACGATGAAGAATCGCTTCTACCAGATCCCCCACTGCAACGGATTCGGCTCCGAGAAGCCATTGAACCAGGCGTACTTCCGGGCGATGAAGGCGGAGGGCGGCTACGGCGCGTGCTGTACCGAGTACTGCTCGATCTCCCCCGAATCCGACGACACGCACCGGGTCTCGGCCCGGATCTGGGACGACGACGACATCAAGAACCTCTCGGTCATGTGCGACATGCTCCACGAGCACGGCGCCCTGGCGGCCTGCGAGCTCTGGTACGGCGGCCCGCACGCTCCGTGCATGGAGACGCGCGCCGTTCCGCGCGGTCCCTCACAGATCCCGAGCGACTTCGAGCACCTGACGTACTGCAAGGAGATGGACAAGGACGATATCCGCGAGGTTCAGGGCCTTTACGTCGCGGCAGCCAAGCGGGCACGCACCGCTGGGTTCGACATCGTCTACGTCTACGGGTCGCACTCCTATCTGCCGCAGCAGTTCCTCACCCCGTACTACAACAAGCGCACGGACGAGTACGGCGGCTCCTTCGAGAACCGCGCCCGGTTTTGGCGCGAGACGATCGAGCAGGTCAAGGAAGCCGTGGGCGACACGTGCGCGATCTGCGTCCGCATGTCGACGGACATGTTCATGGGCGAGCCCGGGACCCAGCTCGAGCGCGACTGCGTCCCGTTCGTCGAGATGTGCGACGACATCGTGGACGTCTGGGACATCAACGTGTCGGGCATCTCCGAGTGGGGCGAGGACGCCACACCCTCCCGCTTCTACCCCTCGGGGCGCCTCCTTCCCTGGCAGAAGCGAATCAAGGAAGTCGCAAAGAAGCCGGTGCTGGGCGTCGGCCGCTTCGTCGACCCGAACATGATGGTCGAGGCGATCGAGTCCGGCTGTCTCGACATCATCGCGACCTGCCGGCCGTCCATCTCCGATCCGTTCCTCCCGAAGAAGATCGACGAGGGGCGGCTCGACGACATCCGCGAGTGCATCGGCTGCAACATCTGCATCTCCCGCTGGGAGATCGGCGGCCCGCCGCTCATCTGCACGCAGAACGCGACCGCGGGCGAGGAGTACCGCCGCGGGTGGCACCCGGAGAAGTTCTCGCGCGCCGAGAACGCCGACAACGACGTGCTCGTGGTCGGCTCGGGCCCGGCCGGCATGGAGTGCGCGATGGTGCTCGGGAAGCGCGGCATGCGCCGCGTCCACCTGGTCGAGGCGCAGGACGACATGGGCGGGATCATGCGCTTTGTTTCGCAGCTTCCCGGGCTCGGCGAGTGGGCCCGCGTCGTCAACTATCGCCGCATCCAGATCGACAAGCTGAAGAACGTCGAGTTCATCCCGAACACCGAGCTCGATGCCGAGGGCGTCAAGGACTACGGCGCCGAGATCGTGGTCGTCGCGACCGGCGCATACTGGGCCACGGACGGACTGAACGGCTGCACCCACGACACGATCCCGGGCGCGGACGCGAGCCAACCCTGGTGCCTGACGCCGGAGCAGATCATGCGCGACGGCAAAGAGGTGCCCGGCGACAAGGTGCTGATCGTCGATGACGACGGCTACTACATGGGTCCCTCGCTGGCGGAGAAGCTCGCCCTCGACGGCAAGCAGGTGACGCTCATGACGCACCTCGGGCACATCGGGCCGTACATGCACTTCACGCTCGAGGCCCCCAACATGCACCGGAAGCTCCACAAGCTGAAGGTCGAGATGGTCACGTACCAGATCCCGACCCAGATGGAGCAGGGCAAGGTCACCTCCGCGCACGTCTTCGACGAGGAGCATCTGACCGATTGGGGCGTGGACGCGGTCGTTCTCGTGACCCAGCGCCGCTCGAACGAGGCGCTCTTCCGCGAGCTGAAGGACCGGATCGGCCTGGATGCGCTGGACGCCGAGGGCATCACCGGCCTCTATCGGATCGGCGACTGCGAGGCTCCGCGCCTCACGGCGGACTGCGTGTTCTCCGGGCACCGGCTCGCACGCGAGATCGACTCGGACGATCCGGCGACGCCGAAGCCCTTCATCCGCGAGCGGCGGGTGATCGAGCGCGAGGAGGCGGGCTCGCTGACGGGCGCGGCGATCTAGCCGTGCCGTTCGGGGGGGTCGAGGCTCGATGAAGATCGTCGTCTGCGCGAAGCAGGTGGCGATGCTCGGGGACGAAGTCGAGTTCACCGACGACGGGCGGAGCGTCGATCCCGATTACCTCGACTTCGCCTTGAACGAATGGGACACCTTCGCCACCGAAGAGGCGCTCCAGATCCGGGAGCGCCTCGGAGGGGAGGGCGAGGTGGTGGTCGTGACAGCCGGCGACGACAATGCGGAGGAGGCGATGCGCCGCTGCCTCGCCATGGGAGCCGATCGCGGCCTGCGCATCTCGATCGACGAGATCGCCGATCGCGATCCGATCTCGATTGCACGAGCGCTCGCCCAGGTGATCGAGAAGGAGCAGCCGGATCTCGTCTTCTGCGGCGTTCAGTCTGCGGACTCGGTCCAGGCGACCACGGGCGTGGCATTGGCCGAGTTGCTCGGTCTGCCGCGGGTGGCTGTCGTCCGGAAGCTCGACTATGACCACGACGCCAAGAAGGCCTGCGTGAGCCGCGAGCTGGAAGGCGGTCTGATCGACGTCGTCGAGGTGGACACGCCGGCCGTGCTCACGATCCAGACCGGGATCAACGAGCCCCGCTACGCGACGCTTCGCGCCATCAAGCAGGCCGAGCAGAAGGAGATCGATGTAGTCGAGGCCGGCGACCTCGGCGAGCCGGCCGCCAGCATGCGACGCATGTTCGTCCCCGCGAAGGGCGAGGGAGCCGAGATGCTAAACGGGAGCCCGGAGGCGGTCGCGCAACGGATCGCAGAGATCGTCAAGGAGCGGCTGGCCTGATGGCGGGCGTCCTTGTCGTCGCCGAGCATCTTCGAGGTCAGGTACGGCCGGTGACGCTCGAGCTCGTGACCGCGGCGAAGGACGTCGGCGGCCCGGTCACGGTCCTCGTGATCGCCAAGGACCCGTCCGCCCTCACGGGGCAGGTCGACGTCGCGGGCGTGGACGAGATCGTCACGGTGGCCGTCGAGGCCGAGGAGTTCGAAAACGACGTCTATCAGGCGGCGCTCGAGGCGGTGATCGCGGAGCGGCAGCCGGATGCCGTCCTGCTCGGCTTCACCGTGAACAGCATGGACTTCGCTCCTGCGGTCGCCACGAAGCTCGGGCTCGGGTATGCCTCGGATGTCTTCGCCGTCAGCCCGGAGGGCGGCTCGCTGGTCGCACAGAGGTCGTACTACGGCGCCAAGGTCAACGCCGAGCTCGAGTTCCCCGGGAAGGATTGCGTCATGCTCCTCCTCCGGCCGACTTCGTGGGCTCCGGCCGAGGGCTCCGGCTCGGCGAATGTGACGGAGCTCGCCGCACCCGCCGTCGAGTCGCACGCGCGGCACGTCGACTTCGAGGAAGTTCCACAGGGCGACGTCGACATCACGACCGCCGAGTTCCTCCTTTCGATCGGCCGCGGCGTCGGCGAGAAGGACGCCATCGGGCAGTTCGAGGAGCTTGCCGACAGGATGGGCGCGACGCTCTCGGTGTCCCGTCCCATCGTCGACGCAGGCTGGATGACGAACGCGCGCCAGGTGGGCCAGTCCGGCAAGACCGTGAAGCCGAAGGTGTACCTGGCCCTCGGGATCTCCGGCGCGGTGCAGCACCTCGCGGGCATGAAGACGGCCGGAACGATCATCGCCGTGAACACGGATCCCGAGGCGGCGATCTTCAACGTCGCTCACTACGGGGCCGTCGCAGACCTCTTCGAGGTCGCGGACGAGCTCGAGAAGCT
>JBBQXP010000084.1:0-11959 GCA_038209555.1 Gaiellales bacterium | reverse complement strand
GGCCTTTCCGAACGGCATGTTCAAGATCCAGCTCGACAACGGGCACGAGGCGCTCGGCTACACGGCCGGCAAGATGCGCCGCTTCCGCATCAAGATCTTTCCGGGCGACCGGGTCAAGGTCGAGCTGAGCCCGTACGACCTCTACCGGCATCGCTAGGAGGGTTTGCCGGAACGCCGCTCGTCATCTGGGTGCGATGGTCGTTCCCCCGGAGTAAGGACGGAGGGAGTGCCGATAGCAGCGCTCATGCTTATCCGGTTTGCTCCGCAGCGGGTTTCGCTGGTCGCTGGGTGATCTCGTGGTAGCTGCTGGGTTCGTGCGCGGCTCCGAGACCGAGCAGGCTCTGAAAGCCGGCCAGCGGGGTGCGACGCCGATTGTGACGGAAGACGAACTCGTCGAGATAGACCTGCAGGTGCTTGGGCGAGACGCCCTGGTGGGTGGCAGACGCTACGAACCGGCCCCGGACGGACTTAACCGGATAAGCATGAGCAGCGCTATCGGTGCGAGTGAGGACGCCGCCTCGGGGCGAGCAGCGCGGCCCGACGGCCAGCGCTCGTTTCGCCGAGCGCTCCTATCTGGCTCAAAGCGAGTCGCGGTAAAGCCGGTTCTTCGAGAGCCCGGTCAGCCGCGCAACGACGTCCGCAGCGCGCCGGCGTGGGATTCCCGCCTCGACCAGTTCCGAGACGACAGAGGAGGCTTCGAGCTCGTCGACCTTCGGCTGCGGCGCACCCGGACCGATCACGAGCGTGACCTCGCCCTTCGGAGCCTCCGTGAAGCGGGCCGCGACGTCGGCAGCCGAGCCTCGCACGACCTCCTCGAATCGTTTGGTCAGCTCGCGGCACACCGCAACGGGGCGCGACGGCTCTGCGGCAGCGAGGCTGGCCAAGCTGGCGGGCAGCCGGCGAGGCGACTCGAAGGCAACTGTCGTCCCCTCCGGCAGCTCGCCCCAGAGCCGGGTAAGCGCGTCCCTGGCCCGCGGCAGGTAGCCGAGAAAGGTGTACCGCTCGCCGACGAGACCACTCGCAACGAGCGCGGTCTCGACGGCCGAGGGCCCGGGGAGGACCGTGACCGGAACTCCGTGGTCGATCGCGGCCGCAATCAGGCGGGCGCCGGGGTCGTTGACGCCGGGGAGGCCGGCGTCGCTCGCGAGCGCGACCTTCTCCCCGGCCTGCAGGCGCGGCACGATCTCTGCCGTTCGCGCGGCCTCGTTGTGGCGATGAAAGCTCATTAGCCGGCCGGAAATGCCGTGCCGGTCGAGGAGGACCCGGGTCCGCCGGGTGTCCTCGCAGAGGACGACGTCCGCCTCGCCGAGCTCCCTGAGAGCCCGAAGCGTCACGTCCTCGAGGTTCCCGATCGGCGTCGGGCAGACGACGAGCACTAGCGGCTTGAAGCCGCGTCGGCCGTCTCGAACCCGACCAATCCGGCCCCGATGAGCCCCGCCTCGACCCCCAGCACGGCGAGCTCGATCCGAACCTCGTCTCGGGCGGGCGGGAGAGCGGTCTCGGCAACGACCTTCCGCGCCGGTTCGAGGAGGAACCGGCCCGCGCGCGCGAAACCGCCGCCGAGGACGACGACCTCTGGATTGAAGATGTTCACATAGCTTGCGATCCCGACGCCGAGCCGCGAGCCGGTCAGCTCGATCGCCTCGCGGGCGTCCCCCGCCGCCGCCGCAAGCTCCACCGCGAGCTTTGCGTCGATCTCCCTGCCTTCGGCTGCGGCACGCCCGAGGTCTCCGTCCGGTCGCTCGGACGCCACTTCCCGGGCGAGGCGCTCGGCGGCCGTGCCGGAGGCGTAGGTCTCCAGGTGGCCCGTGCCGGGGCATGTGCCCTGACAGGGTGGACCCTCAAAGTTGATGGTCATGTGGCCGAGCTCGCCGGCGCCCCCTGTGAAACCGCGATAGAGCTTTCCGTTCAGGATGAGCCCGCCGCCGACGCCGGTACCGAGCGTCAGCATGACCATGTGGTCGCTCCCACGCCCCGCCCCGAGCGCGTGCTCGGCCACGGCCGCGGCGTTCGCATCGTTCTCGATCGCGACGGGCAGACTGAACCGCGCGGCGATGCGATCGCGAAGGTCGACGCCGGCAAGCGGGATGTTGACGGAAGAGGCCGCGCGGCCCGTGCGCTGGTCGATCAGCGACGGAACTCCCAGAGCGATACCCACCACGTCGTCGTTCACGAGCTCCTCGACGGCGGCTTCAATCTGGGCCAGCACGGCGTCCTCGCTCGAGGTGTCGGTGGCCCGAACCTTCCGTTCGACGACGACGCCCTCACGGTCGATCAGCCCGGCAAGGAGCTTCGTCCCGCCGAGGTCCATCCCGATGACGTACTCGTCTGCCACTTGGTGAACCGGAGAGGGACTCCAGGCCCGCGGCTACCATAACCCGTCCCGTGCCCAGCAAACTCGTTTCAGAATGACGCTTCGCCGCCGGGGTGCGATGGGCGTTGCGATGCAAGGACGCAGGGCGTGCTCGTAGCCGGAGGCTACGAGCGCAACCGAGGACGCGGCAGCGCGGCGTCCAGCGTGGCCCGGCGGCTCAAGGCTTCATTTTGAAATGAGTTCCAAAGACAAGCCGTACAAGATCTACCGAGGCGGGCGCACAAAAGGCCCGATCAAGCCGATTCCGAAGGAGTCGCCGCGCCGCGACCCCAAGCCTGCACAGGACGGAGACGGCTACGACGGAGGCTACGCGCCGGCGCCGAAGAAGCGCCGCCGATGGGGACGAAAGGTCGCCGTCCTGCTGGTCCTCGTAGTCGTGCTCGCGATCGTGTGGGGAATCCTCGGTTTCCTCGCCTTCCGAAGCGGCGTCAAGAACGCGAACGCGCGCCTCGACCCGGAAGCGAAGGCGGCGCTGGCGCCGCAGGAAGGCTCGCTCCTGTCGAACCCGACCAATGTGCTCCTGCTCGGCGCCGACGTCGGGAGCAAGAGCCGCGCGGGGTCAGGGAACGGCCGCTCCGACTCGATCATGCTCATCCACACCGATCCCGACGAGCACCGGCTGGCGCTCCTCTCGATCCCGCGCGACCTCCGCGTTACCATCCCGGGCCGCGGCGAGGACAAGGTGAACTCGGCCTATTCGAACGGTGGTCCTGCCCTCGCGATCAAGACGATTGCGAACCTGACTGGGCTGCCCGTCAACCACGTCATGATCGTCGACTTCAAGTCGTTTGGCGAAGTCGTCGACGCGATCGGCGGTGTCACGATCAACGTGAAGAAACCGATCCTTTCGAGGTTCGAATGCCCGTACAAGGCGGAGCGCTGCGCCAACTGGAAGGGCTATCGCTTCCGCAAGGGGGAGCAGGAGATGAACGGCCACCGGGCGCTTGTCTACGCACGCGTCCGCAAGAACGAGCTGAATCCCGCCGAGAGCGACTTCAGCCGGGCCGAGCGTCAGCAGCAGGTCGTCCAGGCGATCTCCGACAAGACCGTGGGCTTCTGGGGGTATCTCCACATGCCGCTGGTCGGGGACGATCTCGTCAAGCCGCTCGCGACCGACCTCTCAGCCTGGGAATTCGTTCAGCTCGGGTGGGTGAAGTTCCGCGCGCCTTCCAGTCAGACTCTGAAGTGCCACCTCGGCGGGACGCCGTCGATCGTGGGTGGTGCGTCCGTGATCCTGGGGAGCGAGGACAACGCCACCGTTTTGTCGATGGTGACGGGCGAAAGCGCCCCACAACCGCCCCCGCCGGGTAGCCCCTTCAACCCGGGCTGCCGCCTCGGCGGCTAGCTCCTAGGCCTCGGCGGCCTTCTTCTCGGGCTTGTCGGGCTTCTTCTTGTCGTCGGACTTGGTCTCGGACGACGCCCCGTCGGAGGAGGAGCTGTCGCCCTCCTTGCCGGTGTCGCGCTTGCGCCCGCCTCGGCCGTAATCCGTGGAGTAGAAGCCCGAACCCTTGAAGTGGATCGCGGCCGGATAGAGGACCTTGACCAGAGGCGCTGCGCCACAGATCTGACACTCTTCCGGCGGCGGATCGCTCATCCGCTGGAAGAGTTCGAAGGTGTGGCCGTTGGGGCAGCGGTACTCGTAAGTCGGCATAAACAGGAAGGAAAAAAGGGCCGGGTTTGCGGGAAAAGATGCTACCAGGCGGTCCTGCCGTCACCGGCACTCCCGGCCTGAAAGTGCCAGCGCGTGTGAAGCGTCGTCACCGCCTCGCCGAACGCGTCTCCCTCGACCCTCATCACGCGGCCGTCGCGGCCCTCACCGGCGCGCTCGGGGGCTTCCTGGTCGCCCGAATCCATGCCTGGCCCCCCAACGAGGACGAGGCGCTTGCGTTCTTCGTCTCGGGACGGCCGCTGGGCGAGCTGCTGCAAACGGTCGTCCAGGAGCGCGGCGGGGCGCCGCTCCACTTCCTGCTCGCGCATCTCGCAGGCCTCGTCTCCCCCGGGCTCACAAGCCTGCGCCTCGTGTCGATCGCCTGCGCGGTCGCTTCCATCCCAGCGATCGCCGCTCTGGTCGGCCGACTCGCAGGCAGGCGCGTGGCACTCGTCGCGACGATCCTGGTGGCGACGAGTTGGATGCTCCTCTTCCACGGGGTCTTCGGGCGCATGTACGCGCTCTTCTTGTTGACGTCGACGCTCTCGTTCCTCGCGCTCCTGGGAGCCCTCGAGCGGGGAGACCGCCCACGCTGGGGCGCGTGGGTGGTATCGACCCTGGCAGCCGTAGCCTCGCACCCGTTCGGCGCCTTGGTCCTCGCGACGCAGGCGGGCTTCGTGCTCATTCGCTGGCGCCGGGAGCGGGTCTCGCCGCTCGCCGCCGGCCTGTCGCTCCTTGCCGTCGCCGTGTTGGCGACGCCGCTGTGGCTCGCCTACGCACGACTCTCAGAGCGTTACCGGTCGGCGCCGGACGATGATCGCGGCGGGTTGGGACCGGGCGAGCTGGCGAGGTACGCCCGCCGAGTCCTCGGCGACTTCTCGGTCGGCTGGACGCCCGGCTTCCTCCTCGTCCTGGCCGCGGCGGGGCTCGGTCTCGCAGTGCTCGCCCGGACGCGGCCCCGCGCCGCGGTGCTGGCGGCGATCGTCGTTCCCCTGGCGGCGCTCGACCTCGTCGTCGGACGCGTCTTCGGCACCACCCAGGCGGGGACACGGCACCTCATCTTCGCCCTCCCCTTCTTCGCGATGCTCGTGGCAGCCGGCCTCCTGCGAGCCGTTCCCCCCAGGGCTTTCGCGGTGGCCTTGGCGGGGCTGGTCTCCGCGCAGCTCGCCTGGGCGTGGGCGGCCACGCCTGCGCTCTTCGTTGGAGAGGACCCTGTTCGGGCAGCCGCCCGCGCCGATGCCGCCGACTGGCTCGCCGGCCGTGCGCGCACCGACGACGTTCTCTTTGCGTTCGACCCCCTCTACCTCGGGGCCTGGGAGCACGGCGCCCCTTACGACCAGGCGACGCTCGTCCCCCGCATCGACCCCGGCCTCATGCGCTCGACGCTTGCAGACGCAGGTGAGCTCGGTCGCGGCGTCTGGGTGCTCGACGCGAGCAGCCCCGACGACCTGCCGGAGCGGCTCACGATCCCCGAGCGCACACCCGCGCCAGAGTTCGAAGCGCGCGCCTTCGGGCCGTTCCTTGTCGTCAGGACGATCGCGCCGGTTGCGAGCCCAGCGGAGTTCCTCGCCTACACGATCCGCGTCGAACGGCTTGGTGAGGAACTCGGGGTCGCGAGCGCGCACGACACTCGCCTCGCGGCCGAGGCTGCGCTCCGCCTCACTCGGCGCTGAGCGCTCCCCGCAGGCCGGCGATGTTCGACCGGAGGTAGTACTCGAGCTCGGACCCGGCCGGGAGGCGCGCGATCGCCATGGCACCCTCGAGCACTCGGACTGTTTCCTCGAGGACGTCGCGGGGCCCGGAGAACGGCCCCTCTAGCCGAACGATGAGCCAGCCGAGCTCATAGTTCCGGACTTCGGCACGCGGGCCGAGCGCCTCCTCCAAGGCGACCATGTCCATCCCGCCCGGAATGGCGACGTAGAGGGCACCGGGCCGTGCGGGGACACGGTCAAGCGCACGGCGGATCACCGATGCCTCGACCGGTGGGAGCGTCGTCGCATGGGCCGTCTCGGGCAGGGCAGCCAGAAAAAGGGGTGAGTAGGGAAAGAGGACGTCGCCGGGCTGGACGGTCGCCCGCACGAACCTGGCCGGGGCGAACAACACAACCTCGGATCCTCTCGCCTGGTTGCCCGGCCCACCGCCGAGAATGATGTTCAGACGGTCGCGCGGGTCTGAGACGCCTCCCGTGGGCGCGACGACCGCCAGCACGGCGAGCGCCACGACGGCCGCTGCGGAGGCCAAGGCGGTCCGCGCTCCCACCCGAGCAACGGCGACACCGACGAGTGCTGCGAAGAGCGGCAAGAGGAACACCAGATGGCGCGGGGAGAGCGCAGGGTCGGCTTCGGTCGTGGCAATCGCGAGCAGGATCGGCGGCGTCACGAACGCGATCGCGGCCAGAAGCCCCAGGGACGGCTCCCGCCGCGTGACGAGGACGAGGCCTCCGACTGCGAGGAGGACGAAGACGACGACGAGCGGACCGTGACCGCCCGCGAACGACCCGAGCGCGCGCGTGAGCTGCGACCACGCACGACCCGGGGACGCCAGCCGCTCCCCGTCTCCGACACCGACCGAGTATCGCTCCGCCAGGCGCAGGTTCGCAACCACGAATGGCACGCCGAGCAGCCCGACGGCGATCATCGGCGCGGCGCGGCGCATCCCATGACCGCGCCAGAGTGCAGCCGCGACCATGCCCTCGGCGGCAAGGAGTATCGCTCCGTAGGGGTGCACGGCCGGCAGAAGCGCGGCAGCCGCTGCGGCGGCCACGGCGGACGCGATCGTTCGCCGTTCCAGTGCAAGCACGAACAGGTCGAGTGCGAGTGCGGCCACGGCGGCGAAGAGGGCGTACATCCGCCCGAAACTTCCGTAGATGCCGAGCACGGTGGATGTGGCGGCGACGATCGCCGCAGCGCCGCCGGCGGCCGGCCCACCGAGCCGGCGGCCGAGGTCGAACGTGAGGGCCATTGCAGCGAGTGCGAAGACCACGGAGAGCCACCGAAGCGCGGCCGGCGACGTGTCCGCGACGAGGGCGAAATGGGCGAGAACGAAGTGGAGCGGCGATCCGCCACGCTCGGTGAGAACTGTGTCGACGACCTCGCCGAGCGGGCGAACCGACACGAGGCCCGCCACCGCCTCGTCTTCGACCAGCGGCTTCGATCCGACGGCGGGGGCGAGCGTTGCTAGCAGGAACCCGGCGGCGCCGGCCAGAGCGGCGAGCCCGAGGGCGGTCTCAGCGCGGCCGGTCGGCCTGACGCTCACGCTCAACGAGCTCCTCGTAGCAGGGAGCCTGCTCGAAGGCCGCGAGCCCGGCGGGAGTCGCCCGCTTGCCCGGCGCCCGTGTCATCCTCATCCGGCCCGCGGCGGCCAGGCCGGCCGCGCTGCCGACGAGCCCGCCGAGCAGGAACGAGCGGAACGTGCCTCGGCGTCGATCCCCGTCCACGTCGCAAGTGTAGGTTCCCGCGATGATCTGCACCCTCGGCGACGTCCTCCTCGATGTCATCGTGGCGCTCGACTGGCCGGTCGAAGAGGACACGGATACGTACGGGAAGACCCACTTGGGCACCGGCGGCCAGGCCGCGAACGTTGCCGCGTGGACCGTCGCTCTGGGCGGTGCCGCGCGACTCGTGGCGCGCCGGGCCGCAGACCTTGCGGGGGAGCTCCTCACGCGAGACCTCGAACGTCGCGGCGTCGAGATGTGCGGGCCCGTCGGCGGGGGCGCCACCGGCACGGTGGTCTCGGTCGCAGCGCCGGACGGGCGGCGTTCGATGCTGACCGACCGCGGCGTCTCCCTCGACTTCGAGCCGGACGCTTTCGATCCGGCCTGGCTGAACGGCTGCAAGTGGCTCCATGTGTCGGCGTACTCGCTCGTCGCCTCGCCCCTGCGTGAGACGGCCCTCATCGCGGCCCAGACCGCCCGGGCGTCGGGAACCGAGATCAGCCTCGATCTGGCCTCGACCGGCGCTTTTCGCCGGGCCGGCATCGAGCAGCTCCGTGACGTCGCTCGTACGCTGTTGCCCGACCTCGTTTTCGCGAACGAGGCCGAAGCGGAAGAGTTCGGTGAAATTGGCGCGCGCACGTTCGTGATCAAGCGGGGCGAGCGTGGATGCACGATCCGCGAGGGCGGCGAAAGCCGCGACTACGACGCGGCGCCGGCCGAGCTCGTCGACTCGACAGGCGCGGGGGACGCGTTCGCCGCCGGCTTCCTGCTCGGCGGCCCGGAGCTCGCGGTCAGCGCGGCTGGGCGCTGCGTCGCGACAATGGGGGCCATGCCATGAGTGATTTGGTTCGCATTCATCCCGACGTGGCAGCCGCCCTCGAAGCACGCGAGCCCGTGGTTGCGCTCGAGACGGCGCTCGTCTCGCATGGATTTCCGGCCCCCGAGGGCGCCGAGGTCGCGATGGAGTGCGAGGAGCGCATCCGGGCCGCGGGGGCGGTTCCGGCCACCGTCGGCGTTCTCGACGGCGCTATCCGGGTCGGTTTGGAGCCGGCCGAGCTCGAGCGGTTCGCGGTGGCCGACGATGCCCGCAAGGTCGGGCCGAGGGATCTGGCTGCCGCGGCCGTCCAGGGGGTCGTCGGCGCGACGACCGTCGGTGGGACGCTCTCGGCGTGCCGGTTCGCCGGAATCGGGTTCCTCGGCACCGGCGGGCTCGGCGGGGTGCACCGGGGATTCGCCGGGACCCTCGACATCTCGGCCGACCTGGGTGAGCTCTCCCGCACGGAGGCGCTTGTGGTCGCTTCGGGGGCCAAGTCCATTCTCGACGTGGCCGCAACTGCGGAAGCGCTCGAGACCCTCGGGGTGCCGGTGCTCGGCTGGCGGACGGACACGCTCCCGCGGTTCTACGACGCGCAGGGGGGCCCGCCCGTGTCGGCGCGCGTCGAGTCGGCCGAGGAGGCCGCGTCGATCGCCGACGCTCACTGGCGGCTCGGCCGGCACTCGGCGCTCTTGCTTGCCCGCCCGCCCGACGAGAGCCTGGACGTCGAGCCCCTCATTCAGGCCGGGGTCGAGGAAGCCGAACGACAGGGAGTGACGGGCCAGGCGCTGACGCCCTACCTCCTCGCCTACCTCCACCGGGAAAGCGGCGGCGCCACGATCCGGGTCAACCGGCAGTTGATCGTCGAGAACGCGTCGC
The DNA here is from genome assembly GCA_038209555.1 of Gaiellales bacterium. Lineage (GTDB taxonomy): Bacteria > Actinomycetota > Thermoleophilia > Gaiellales > Gaiellaceae > DASQGA01. The sequence goes on along the minus strand of JBBQXP010000084.1, from coordinate 2,811 downwards.
TGGCCGCCGAGGTCGCGGTGGCATACGCGCGCCTCGATAGTTAGCGGCTCCTCGCGATCGTCAGGACGGCCCTGACGTGGCGGGACACCAGGCCGCCGGTGAGGGAACCGGACGCGAGCTCAACCACGTAGGAGGCGCTGCCCGGAAACTGGTGGTTCTGCCAGTTCGGCGCGCTGCCTGGTGGCCACCGGATCGCGCGAAAGCGAACGCCTGCGAGCCGCGCGTAGCGGCGTCCGGCGGGGATGCTCCCACCCCAGGCCCTGACGGTCGCCTGGGGCTGGTGGTACCAGATGGTCACGTCGGGCCGGACGCGACGGACGAGCGCCCGAGCCGCGCGGGACTCCGGCTCGGAGAAGGGAGCCGGCCCGGGGTACTCGGGATCCCAGGCCTGCCCTCCGGCCCGCCAACCGGAGCGGAAGTTCCGGTTCAGGTCGACGCCGCGGGCGTTCTGACGCGTGCGTGCCGCTCGCCCATCGGGATTCAAGACGTGCACGATCCAGATCTCGGCGCCCTCCGGCACCGCCGCCCGGGCGAGCCGTTGCGTGATGGCGGTTCCGGCGCACTCGTCGCCGTGGATGCAGCCCACGACGAGGATCGTCCGCGGAGCACCGGGGCGACCCCGCTCGAGGGCGCGGATCGGCCTGCCGAGCACGGAGAGGCCGATCGTCTCGGCGCGCGCCAAGAGCGCGGGCGGCATTGGGGCGACAGCACTCAACACGGGCTCATTCTCCGGTACGGAGGACTCGACGGCGCGGATCCCGCGTAGACGAGACGTGAGCAAGATCGTCGCCGCGCTCGTAGTCGCGATGCTCGCCCTGGGGCCGTCGACGCCGTCCCCCGAGCCGCCGGCGCGGAAAAGCCTCTTCCCGAAGGTGCACTGGCGTGTGTCGCACGCCCTCGGCTCCCCTTCGGCCGGGCGGCTCCTCGGAGGTGTGCGGCTGCCTGCCGAGAGGCGTCACTTCTTCACGTGGGACCCCCTCAGGCACCGGTCGCCCAGCCCAAGCTGGCGGCGGTTCGGGACGGACGGCCTGGTGCGCGTGACGCTGCGCGTGATCGGGGAGTACGCCGCGGACCACCCGGGCGCGCCACGCGTCGGCATCGGCGATCTGAGCCACCCCCACGGGGGCGACTTCGGCCCCCAGTTCGGGGGGCCCGGCCACGTGTCGCATCAGAACGGCCTCGACGTGGACGTCTACTACCCGCGCAGGGACAGCCGCGAGCGACCCCCGCTCAGGGCGGACCAGGCAGACCTTCGGCTCGCGCAGGATCTGGTCGACCGCTTCGTGGCGGCCGGAGCTCAGGTCGTCTTCGTCGGCCCGAACACAGGGCTCGTCGGACCGACGGGCGTCGTTCGCGTGCTCGTACACCACGACAACCACCTGCACGTGCGGCTCCCACCCTGGCTCGCCTGACGGGGCCAGGTCCGCCTAGCTCAGTCCGAGCTCCGCGAGCGCCTCCGGCGGCAGCGGGATGCTGACCTCGGTCGCACCGAGGGGCATGATCGGTCGTTCGAAGACGCTGTCCACCGAGTTGGTCGGAAAGAACCCGAGCACCCGCGCCGGCCGGTCGCCGGCCGTATCGAATCCGTGAGGAACCAGCTTCGGCACGATTGTCATCTCGCCCTGTGCGAGCTCGACGCGCTCGTCCCCCAGCCGGGCCTCGATCGCTCCCTCCAGAACGAAAAGAACCTCTTCGGCGCTGTCGGTATGCGTGCCGAGCCCTGCGCCCGGCTCGGTCTCCATGATGAGAACGATCGAATTTTCCAGAGCAGGAAGCGGAAAGCCGACCCGCCAGTGCGCCGTGGGCTCACCGTCATGCCATCCTTCCATCGTCGGAGTCGACGAGAGGCGTCCTACGAGCTCCTTCGTGTCTTGCACGGGACCTGTCTCCTTTTTCACGTACATATGTGTAACGGGAAATATGACCGTATCCGAGCGCTAAGCCGCTGTCAAGATTCGCTTTACGCTCCTGTATCATGAATATGAGATGCCAAGACGTTACGAGCAGAAGAAGCGGGCTCTCCTGCAACAGGACACGCGCCGGCGCATTCTCGATGCGGTCGTGGAGCTTCACGAAACCGTCGGGCCGGCACGGACGACCGTAAGCGCAGTCGCCGAGCGAGCTGGCGTCGAGCGTCCGACCGTCTACCGACACTTCCCGAACGAGCCGGCAATGCTGGCGGCTTGCTCGGCTCATTTCCGTGCGCGCTACCCCCGCCCGGACGCTGCGTCCTGGAGCCGGATCCGCGATCCGGAAGAGCGCCTACGCGTCGCACTCGAGAGCCTCTATCGCCACTACGAGAAAACCGAGGCCATGACGGCCAACGTGCTACGGGACGCAGGGGTGATCCCGGCGCTCGCCGAACTCGTCGCTCCTACCCGTGAGCAGATGAGCGCTTTGCCGGATCTGCTTCTCCGCGGCTGGAAGGCTCGAGGCGCGCGGCGACGGCGACTGCGAGCCGCTCTCGCTCACGCGGCGGCATTCACGACCTGGCGCTCGCTGGTCGCGGAGCAAGGCCTCGACCGGGACGACGCCGTCAGCCTCATGGTCGCGCTCGCTCGCTCGTCGTAACGCCCTCAGTCGTCGATTCGCTCGATCGCCACCACGTCGTCGGAGCGGAAGTCGACGTGCCCCGCCGAGCCCCAACCAACCACATCGCCGCTCGGGAGGATCGCGACCGGCGCGATCACGCTTCCATCACGGAGCAGAAGTCTGGCCTGGTGGGCGCCGAAGGCGTCCTGGGGCCATTCCGCCACCTCGGCGGCCAACCAGTCCGGCAGCCGCGACGGCTCGCTCATCGAGCTATTCGTT
>JBBQXP010000083.1:0-12182 GCA_038209555.1 Gaiellales bacterium | reverse complement strand
AACGGAATCGGCCCCACGCCTGCAGCCTCGAGGGCGTTGATCGCCTGCTGCGCGAGGTTGTCGTTGGCCGCGAACACAGCGTCGACCTTGTTGTTGGCGTCGGTCAGGATCTGCTCCATGATCCCCTGCCCTTCCCCGTTGGCACCCCAACCGGGGACGAACTGGTCGGCGACGAGCTTCCAGCTACCGTCCTTGACATGCTTCTGGACGGTCGCGTCGTAGCCGTCCTTGAAGAGGAATGCGTTGTTGTCCTCCTCACCACCGTTCAGCTCGACGACCTGCGCCACATCGACTCCGAGGTCCTCGATTGCCGGCTCCAGCACCTCGGCCATGGTCGCGCCGACCTGGACGTTGTCGAAGCTCACATAAGCCGCTCCGCCGGAGCTCCCGGTGTTGAAGCGGTCGTACTCGATCACCTGGACGTCGGCCTCCTTCGCCAGGTCGATGATCGCGCCGCCCGAACCCGTGTCGTTGCTCGTGACCACGATGACGCCGGCGCCGGCCGCAATCGCCTGCTCGGCCTGCGACTGCTGCGTCGCCGCGTCACCCTCGGCGTTGACGATCGTGTGCTCGACTCCGGCGTCGGTGAACGCCTTGTCGAAGTAGGGGCGATCGTCGCTCTCCCACCGGGGTGAGCTCGCACTGTCCGGCAGGAGGACCCAGATGGGCTTATCGCAAGCGCCGCCGCCGCCACCGCCCGTACCGGTGGCCGCGCTCGTGTCGCCGCTAGAGCTTTGATCGTCGCCCCCGCACCCGGCCCCGATCGCGGCGAGTGCGAAGACGAGGGCCAGGAACATGGCGACGAGACTCCACCGCGCTCCGCTTCCGTTGGATCCACACACGAGTCTTCTCACGTTCATCCTCCTCGACGCAGAGCTGGGGCGTTGAGCCGCTTGAGCGTGCAACGTTACACCGTCTTTACAGCGGTCGTGGCGGGGCACAGTGTGGCGCGCGCCATCCTGGAAATCGTCCGAGGCGTTCATTCATGGGCCTTCACGGCGGCGCTATTGGCGAGGGGAAGCGTGATCCGGAACCGGGCGCCGTTTCCGGGCTCGGACGATGCCTCAACCGTACCGCCGTGCGCCTTCGTCACGGCGGCGACGATCGACAGGCCGAGCCCGACGCCGCCGCTCTCACGCGAGCGCGACTCGTCAGCGCGGTAGAACCGCTCGAAGACGCGCTCCCGCTCCTTGGGTGTAAGACCGGGGCCCGCGTCCTCCACTTCGAGGACGGCCGACCCATCCGCCCGGCCGAGGCGAACGCGCACCGGCGCGCCCGACGGGGTGTGCGCACGAACGTTCGCGAGGAGGTTGTCCACGATCTGGCGGAGACGATCACGGTCACCGACCACATTGGCCGGCTCGATGTGGGCCTCGATCGGCCGGTCCGGTTCCACGGCCCGCGCGGTCTCGACGGCCTCCCTCACTACGTTCTCGAGCTCAACCGATTCCGACGCGAGTGGACGTCCTTCGTCGAGGCGGGCAAGAAGCAGGAGGTCGTCGACGAGCAGACTCATACGTTCCGATTCGCGCTCGATTCCCGCCATCGAGCGCGCGAGGTCCTCCGGACGCTCGTCGGCGCCCCGCTCGAAGAGCTCGGCGTACGCGCGGACGGCGGAGAGCGGCGTCCGAAGTTCGTGCGACGCGTCGGCGACGAAGCGTCGAAGCTTCTGCTCGGAGGCGGCCTGCGCCCTGAACGCCGTCTCGATCTGGGCGAGCATCGCGTTCAGCGCCATCCCCAGACGTCCGATCTCCGTCTGCGGCTCCGCGCGCCCGACGCGACGTGAGAGATCCCCGCCGGCGATCGCGGCCGCGGTCTTCTCGATCTCGGCGAGCGGGCGCAGGCCAAGCCTGACAACCCAGAGGCCGAGCGCGGCGAGCGCGGCGAGCACGGCCACCGTCACAAGAAGCTCGATGAGCAGGAGGCGGCGGAGCGTCGCGTCGACGTCCGCGAGCGACGTCGCGACGATGAGTATCGAGTCTGAACCCTGCTTCGCTGATGCCCGCACGCGGTAGCGATGGCCGCCGTCTCTGGTGCCCGTGGTGAAGTACCGAACGCGCTCCCGACCCTCTCCGGCCGGAAGCGTGATCGTTGCCGGAAGGTCCGGCGGAGACGTCGCGAGCGCGCCGAACTGCGGCACCTGCACACTGCACAGGACCTCACCGCCCGCGCTCCGGAGCTGGACGAAGTCACCCGGCGACGCGCCCTCGATCGGGCCCTCGCCGTCGGAGCTGCAACCGTGCTCGTGCACAGATCGCTCGATCCCGAAGTGCGAATCGTCGAGCGACCGGTCCGTTCGATCGACGACGAACGAGCGGAGCGACGCATACGTGGCGACGTTCGCGATCGCGAGACCGATCGCGCAAAGGAGGACGGCACCGAGGACGAGTCGGGCGCGAAGCGAGAGGCGAGCGAGCATGCCTTCAGTCGCGCATGGCTTCGAGCATGTACCCGGCCTGGCGCACGGTCTTGATGAGCGGAGGCCCGGCCGCGTCGAGCTTCCGGCGCAGATAGCTCACGTACGTCTCGACCACGTTCGCGTTTCCGCCGAAGTCGTAGCGCCAGACGTTCTGCAGGATCTGGCCCTTCGAGACGACGCGCCGGGGGTTCAACATGAAGTAGCGGAGGAGGCTGAACTCGGTCGCGGTCAGCTCGATCAGGGTCTCGCCGCGGCGGACCTCGTGCCGGCTCTCATCGAGGGCAAGGTCTGCGAAGCGCAGAACGTTGCCCGGGAGATCCCCCGCAGTCCGCCGCAGAATCGCCTGCGTCCGGGCGACGAGCTCGGCAAGGCTGAACGGCTTTGTAACGTAGTCGTCGCCGCCCGCACGGAGCGCCTCGACCTTGTTCTCGGTCGCATCCTTCGCAGTCAGGAAGAGGATCGCCGACTTGAAGCCGCGCTCTCGCACGCGCCGCCCTACATCAATGCCGGCGATGTCGGGAAGCATCCAATCGAGGACGATGAGGTCTGGCTCTTCGCGTGCGACCGCCTCGAGCGCCGCGCGACCTGTGCGCGCCTCTTCGACGTCATACCCCTCGTACCGAAGCGCCGTCGCGACCGCGTCGACGATCTACGGCTCGTCGTCGACGACGAGGATTCGCTGTCCGGACGCGCGGGCGCCGGGGGTGTACGCAGCGGCTGTCACGGTTGGATGGTGGCACGGCTGGCTGTGAATCGCCTGTGAAGCACGCTCACAGGTGACTCTCAGGCCGTCCCGAGTGAACTACGAGACTCGCCTGGTCTTCTGAGGTTCGTCCAGGAAAACGAAAGAGAGGAAGACCAGATGAGAAACAGGTTCACGAAGGGGCTCATGGGGCTTGCAGCAATCGCCGCGTTCGCGCTCGGCGGCTCTGCAGTCGCCAACGCCGTCTCGAACAGCAAAGGTGGCGATACGGCGCAGTCGTCGGGGTCCGGCCAGCGGACGGATGAGAAGGCGCTGACCGGCGACACGGCCGCGAAGGTCGAGGCCGCTGCGCTTGCGAAGACAGGCGGCGGCACGGTCGAGGCGGTCGAGACCGACGGCGACGGCAACGCCGCGTACGAGGCTCATGTCGTGAAGACCGACGGAACCCGCGTGACTGTCTACGTCGACAAGAACTTCGACGTCGTCGGCACGGAAGAAGGTCGTGGACCGGGTGGCCCCGGCCATGCCCGGGGCGCTGAGAAGGCCCTGACGGGCGACACGGCCGCGAAGGTGAAGGAGGCAGCACTCGATGAGGTGGACGGCGCAACGGTCGACCGGCTCGAGAACGACGCCGAGGGCAACGCCGCGTACGAGGCCCACGTGACGAAGGCGGACGGAACCAGGGCTACGGTCTACGTCGACAAGAGCTTCAACGTCGTCGACGTGGAAACCGGACGCTAGCGTCCTGCCAGTGGGTGAAGGAGCCCGGGCGCCGGGCTCCTTCGCGTTCGTGCCCAGAGAACCGGCGTTCCACTGCTAGCGTTCAGCACCAATGAGCACCGTGCACGTTCTCTACTGCCCCGTCTGAAGCGGCTACGACGAACGGGCCGTGAGTCTCGCGGCCGAGATCAACGAGGCGACGGCGCACACGGCCGTCGCCGAGGCCGGTGCCAGGGATCAGTTCGACGTCGTCGTCGACGGCTCGGTCATCTTCTCGAAGGAGCGCGAGGGCCGTTTTCCGGACACTGACGAGATCCTCGTGCAGCTGTAGCTAGCGCCCTCGCGGTGGCACGGCCGCGGCCGGTTCACCCGGAGCGGGCAGCTCGCCCGAGCTTTCTTCGCCGCCCACTTGCAGGACGACGGCCGCAAGCAGGACGACGCCGCCGACGAGGGTGGCGGTCGAGGGGGTCTCCGAGATCGCGAGCCAAACCCAAAGCGGCCCCAGCACGATCTCGAGCAGCGTGATCAGCGCCACCTCGGCCGCCGGGATGAGTCTGGCACCGAGGGTGAGGAAGGCAAGCCCGGCGCCCATCTGCCCGACTCCGAGGATGACCATGAAGAGCAGATCCCTCGACCTGATCGTCCCCGGCTCGGCGAAGGGCGCCGCGACGACAAGGAGGAAGACCTGCGAGAGGCAAATGGCCGGCGCCATCGAGATGTCGCGGCGGTGGCGCGTGATCACGACTACGAGCGCGAACGCGAGCATCATGACCACGGGGAGCACGAGACCGAGCCCCTGCGCCCCGCCAGGTCCCCCGACCATGAGGCCGACTCCGACCAGAGCGACCGCCATCGCCACGACCGTGCGGCGGGAGATCGACTCGCGGAGCGCGACCCAGGCGATCAGCGCGGCCGCGATCGGCGACGCTGCCTGCATGAAGAGGACGTTGGCGACGGTCGTGTGGTTGAGCGCGACGATGAAGGTGCCCGAGGCGACAGCCGTCAGGGCGGCGACGGCGAGGGAGGCAGCCCGCATCGACGTGAAGGCGGAAATGACCTGTCCGCGCTCCATGGCCGCGACGAAGACCAGAAGCCCGAGAGCGGCGAAGACCGCACGGCCCGCGATCTGGGTGGCCGTGTTGACCTCGAGCTCGCGCTGGAGCACGCCCGCGGTCGACCACGCGAGCGCGGCGAGCACGATGTAGACCTGGCCGCGGCGGCGGCTTGTGCGGGCTCCGAAGAGCGCCCGCGAGCTCACTAGCTCCGCCAGTGCCGCTACGTGGTCGCCATGAAGACGTTCTTCAGCTCGGTGTAGTAGTCGAGCGCGTGCGGGCCGAGCTCGCGGCCGACACCGGACTGCTTGAACCCGCCGAACGGTGTCGTGACACGGACGGAGTTGTTCGAGTTGATCGAAAGCGTCCCCGCCTCGACGCCACGCGCGACCCGCAGCGCCCTGGCGCCGTCGCGCGTCCAGATCGAGCCGGAGAGGCCGTAGATCGTGTCGTTGGCGAGCCGGATCGCCTCCGCTTCGTCCCGGAAGGGAATCACGCTCGCAACGGGCCCGAAGATCTCCTCGCGAGCCACTCGGTCGTCGTTCGAGACGGGGCAGAGCACGGTCGGTGGGAACCAGAACCCCGGCCCCTCGGGCGCGTCGCCGCGGATCGCGACGGACGCACCGCCGCTCACGTAGGAGGCGACCTTCTCACGCTGGTCGGCCGAGATCAGTGGGCCCATCTGCGTCGACTCGTCGAGCGGATCTCCCACCCGCAACGAGCCGACCGCCTGCTCGAGCGCAGCCATGAACTCGTCGAGCGCAGACTCTTCGACCAGGATCCGTGAACGCGCGCAGCAGTCCTGGCCCGCGTTCCCGAACACCGCCCCGGGCGCCGCCGCGGCCGCCTTCCCGAGGTCCGCATCGGCGAAGACGATGTTCGCGGACTTCCCACCCAGCTCGAGCGTCACGCGCTTGATCGTCTGCGCAGCGATCTCCGCCACGCGCTTCCCCACTGCGGTCGACCCGGTGAAGGCGACCTTCGCCACGTCGGGGTGCTCCACGATGCGCTCTCCGACCACCCGACCGGGGCCGTTGACGACGTTCAGCACCCCTTCGGGAATACCGGCCTCGAGCGCCAGGCGCTCCAGCTCGAGCGCTGTCAGGGGCGTGAGCTCGGCCGGCTTCAGGACGATCGTGTTGCCGGCAGCGAGCGCGGGCGCCACCTTCCAGGAGGCGATCGGGAGCGGGAAGTTCCACGGAGTGATCAGGCCGACGACGCCGAGGGGCTCCCGGAACGTCATGTCGACGCCGCCGGCGACGGGAATCGTGTCGCCGAGCAGGCGCTCCGGCGCACCCGCGTAGTACCGAAACACGTGGGCGACCATGCCGACCTCACCCCGCGCGTCCCCAATCGGCTTGCCGACGTTGCGCGCCTCGAGCGTCGCCAGGTCCTCGGCGGCGTCCTCGATCGCCTGCGAGAGGCCGAGCAGCAGCCTGGCCCGCTCGTCGGGGGCCAGGTCACGCCACGCCGGGAAGACCTCCTTTGCCCTCGCGATCGCCTCGTCGGCCTCCTCCACGCCTGCGCGCGGCAGCTCGGCCAGCACCTCCTCGGTAGCCGGCTCCAGCACCTGCATCGTCTCAGTGCTCACGCTCATGGGTCACCCCTCGATAATGTCCTGGCCGCAAGCGCAGCCGGGAGGGTTAGTCTAGACAATGGACCTCGTTCGATACCTATTTGGAGGGCAGCGGCCGACGTGACCTACGGAGCCGTCGGAAGCAGTCAGACGAGGCTCTTCCCACCCGAGCTCGACCACGCGTATCCGGTCGCCGTTCGGGGCGAGGGCGTCTGGCTCGAGGACGTCGACGGCAACCGTTATCTCGATGCCATGAGCGGCGGCTCGATGGCGGCGACGCTCGGCTACGGACGCGCCGACCTCATCGCGGCGGCCCGCGAGCAGGGCGCCCGGCTCGCCTACGGGCACAACGAGCTCCTGACGAACCCCGCGCAGGAGCGGCTGGCGCGCGACCTCGTCGAGGTCGCGCCCGAAGGCTTCACACGGGCGCACTTCGTCACCGGCGGGGCCGAGGCGAACGAGGCGGCGCTTCGGCTCGCGCGCCACTACCACGTCGATCGTGGGGAACCGGAGCGCTGGCGGGTGATCTCGCCTGCGCAGAGCTACCACGGGCCGACGATCGCCACCCTGGCGCTAACGGGCCGCCCCGGGCTCCAGGGCCCGCTCACCCCGTACTTCACGCAGGCGTTCCTCCACATCCCGCCGACCACCGCGCGCTTCGACCCGACCGGGGAGGCCACGCTCGAGGCTCTCGACCGTGCTCTAGAGGAGGCCGGCCCGGAGACCGTCTCGGCGTTCTTCTGCGAGCCGATCAGCGGCGCCGCACTGCCTGCCCACAAGCCTCCAGACCGCTTCTGGGAGGGTCTGGCTGAGCGGCGTGAGCGGCATGGGTTCCTGATCTGCTTCGACGAGATCGTCACGGGCCTCGGCCGCACAGGAAGCTGGTTCGCCGCCAACGACCTCCCGTTCGTCCCGGACATCATCGCCACCGCAAAGGGGCTCGGCGCCGGGTACACGGCAATCGGCGCCACCCTCTGTCGTGAGCACGTCTACGACGCGATCGCAGCGGGATCTCGTGCGTTCCCGCTCGGCCACACGTGGAACGGCGCCCCGCTCTCCTGCGCAGTCGGAGTCGCCGTCCTCGAAGTGCTGAAGCGCGAGCAACTCGTCGAGCGGGTGCGCGAGCGCGGCCCGCGCCTGCGTCAGGAACTCGAGGACGCACTGCGTGACGTACCGCTCGTACGCGAGGTGCGCGGGCACGGCTTCCTGCTCGGGATCGGGTACGCCGACCCCCTGGACCGCGAGTCCTTCCTGCCGCCCGAACTGGGCGTCGCCGGGAAGATCGACGCGACTGCGCTCGAGCACGGCCTGGTCGTCCTTTCGACGCAGCCGACCCGGGACGGCTACGCGGGCGACCAGACGCTCTTCGCGCCGGCGTTCACCGCGACCGACGAGGAGCTGGCGGAGATGGTCGAGCGCTTCGCGGCGGTGGCGCGCGAGGTGTGGGGCGCGGTCGAAGGGAAGCTCCAGGCCGTCGGCCCGGCCGTGGGCGTGAAGGGCCGATGAACGACGCCACGACGACCGGGCCCGACTGGCGCGCGCTCGTGATCCAGCACGAGCGGCCGACGCCGCCCGGTCTGATCGAGCCATGGCTCCGTGACCGGGGCGCCGAGGTCGAGATCCTCCGGATCGACGAGGTGGATCCGCACGACCTGAACCCGCAGGACTACGGCCTGATCGTCTCGCTGGGATCGGAGTTCCCCGCCTACGAGGACAGCATCAAGTGGATCTCCCACGAGATCGACCTGCTGCAGGCGGCCACCGACGCGGATGTGCCGATCCTCGGGGTCTGCTTCGGAGGCCAGCTGCTCGCCCGGACACTCGGCGGCGAAGTCTTCCGGTCGGAGAAGGAGGAGATCGGGTGGCTCCCGGTCGAGACGCACGATGCCGACCTCGTCTCCGACGGACCCTGGTTCCAGTGGCACTTCGACACGTTCACGGTTCCCCCCGGAGCGCGGGTTCTCGCCGAGACCAGCGTTGGCCCGCAGGCGTTTTCGATCGGCCGGAGCCTCGGAGTCCAGTTCCACCCCGAGGTCACGCCCGAGATCATGGATGCCTGGGTGCTTGCCTATCGCCACGAGCTCGACGAGCATGGCGTCGACCCGGATCGCCTGCTCGAGGAGACGCATGAGCTGAGCGCGAGCGCCCGGAGGACAAGCCTGAACCTGTTCGACCGCTTCCTGGAGCGTGTCGCGAGGCCGCGCGAACCGGCTTGAACGTGTCCGCGCAAACCGAGGTCCGCGCCGAGAAGACGAACGTCTTTCCCCGGCTCCTGGACTTCGCCTACCCGAACATCGAGCGGGGCGAGGGCGTCTGGCTCTACGGGGTCGACGGCCGCCGCATCCTCGATGCCTGTGGCGGGGGCGCCATGGTCGCGTGCCTCGGGCACGGGCGGACGGACATCGTCGATGCGGCCGCTGCCCAGGCCGAGCGGCTCGCCTATGTCTACTACCACCACTTCACGAACGACCAGCAGGAACGGCTTGCGCGCCAGGTCCTCGAGGTGGCCGCTCCGGAGATGGCACGCGCGCGCTTCGTGACCGGCGGCTCGGAGGCAAACGAGATGGCGCTGCGTCTGGCCCGCGGCTACCACGCGGAGCGCGGCGACAGCGGCCGGTGGCGGGTCATCTCCCAGGCCCAGGCCTACCATGGAGCGACCCTCGGGACGCTCGCCCTGACCGGCCGCAGGTCGCTGAAGCATCCCTATGAGCCATATCTGGCCGAGCATCTCCACATCCCGCCCAGCACGCGGCGCTTCGACGAGACGGGCGAGGCCGCGCTCGCCGAGCTGGACCGCGCGCTCGAGGAAGCGGGGCCTGAAACGATCGCCGCCTTCTTCTGTGAGCCCGTGAGTGCCGCCGCGCTGCCCGGCTACTCGCCTCCGGATACCTTCTGGAGGGGACTCGCCGAGCGTCGGGAGCAGCACGGCTTCCTGGTTTGCTTCGACGAGATCGTGACCGGGTTCGGCCGAACCGGCACGTGGTTCGCGGGCGACCCGTTGCCGCTCGAGCCGGACATCGTCACGTTCGGCAAGGGCCTGGCGGCAGGCTACGCTCCGCTCGCCGGGATCCTCTGCCGCGAGCATGTGTACGCGGCGGTGGCCTCCGGCTCCCAGAACTTCGAGCACGGGCACACCTGGGACGGCGCTCCTCTCATCTGCGCCGTTGCGCTGGCCGTCCTGGACGAGCTCGTGGCGGAACGCCTCGTCGACCGGGTTGCAGAGCGAGGCCCGCGATTGCGGGAGGAGCTCGCGGCGGCCCTGGACGCGTGCGAGATCGTCGGCGAGGTCCGCGGACGCGGCTTCCTGCTCGGCGCCGAGCTCGTCGACCCGAGGGACGGAACGTCCTTGCTCCCGGAGGAGCTGAACGCCGCGTTTCTCGTCGACACGACCGCCCTCGCGGAAGGGCTCCTCGTCACGTCGTCCCACTCGACGCCTGACGGCTACGTCGGCGACCAGACACTGCTCGCTCCTGCCTACACGAGCACGGACGAAGAGTTGGCGACCATGGTCGAGCTCCTGGCTCGGACGATGGCCGAGGTCGAGCGCCAGGTGAAGAAGCAGCTCGCGGCATGACCAAGGGCGACCCCGGCGAGTTCGTGCTCCTAGGAATGCCGGATGTGAACGGCTCCCTGCGAGGAAAGGCCTTGAGCCGCGAGGGGTTCGAGGCTGCGGTCCGCGACGGGACGGTCACGACCGACCTTCTGCTCGGGCTCGATCCGGTCGACACGCCCATCACCGACTACGAAGAGTTCGGAATCCGCTCTGGAGCCGGGGACCTGATCGTCCACCCGGACGACGACACCCTGCGCGCGCTCGCCTGGCGGCCGGGGTGGAGCATCTGCCTGAGCACGCCGACCTGGCGGGACGGGAGCCGCTGCGAGCTCGCCACCCGGGAGGTCTTGCGCAGTGCGCTGGCGGCGATGGGCGAGCTCGGCTACGACGTGATGGCGGCTTTCGAGTACGAGGTCAGGCTCTGGAACTCGGAGGGACAGCCTCTTTCGAGCGGGATCAGCTACAGCCTGGTCGAGATCGCCCGCTACCACGAGTTCGTCGGACGGCTCGGGGAGGCGCTCGAGGGCCTGGGGATCGAGCTCACTGCGGTCCACACCGAAGCCGGCCCGGGGCTCCTCGAGCTGAACCTCGCCGCGGGCCGAGGACTCGAGGCAGCGGACAGCGCGGCGCTCGTCAAGTTCGCGGTCAAGGAGGTGGCCGCGTCGCTCGACATGCGGGCCAGCTTCCTGGCCAAGACCGCCCCCGGCGAGGAGGGGTCGAGCGGGCATGTCCACATCTCGTGCTGGAGCGATAAGGAGAATGCCTTTGCCCCGGCCGAACCGGGAGGCGAACTGCCTCGGGCCTGTGCGTCCGCCGTCGCCGGGATGCTCGAGCACCTCGCCGGCTCTTCGCTCCTCCTGAATCCGACCATCAACTCGTACAAGCGGCTCGTGCCCGGGTGGTTCGCCCCGGTGAATACAAGCTGGGGCGTGGAGAACCGCTCCACAGCGGTGCGCGTGATCGGCTCGTCGAAGCCGGAGCGCTGCCGGATCGAGTGCCGCCGCCCCGGGGCCGACGCGAACCCCTACCTGGCCCTTGCCGCACTCGTGGTCTCGGCTGCAAACGGCATTCGCGGCGACTTGAAGCCCCCGCCGGCAGTCGAGGGCGACGCGTATGCGCGGGACGATCTCCCCGAGCTGCCCGGGTCGCTCGAGAGCGCCCTCGCAGCGTTTCGTGCTGACGGCGAGTTGCGCCGCGGCCTCGGTGAGCCCTTCAGCGACTATTACGCGACGTCACGGGCCTGGGAGCTGAAGGCCTGGCGGGAGAGCGTCACCGACTGGGAACGCGAGCGCTATGAGCGAGCCGTCTGAGACGGTCCTTCCGATTGTCGGGATCTGTGCCGCTCGGGAGCAGGCCCGCTGGAGCTTCTGGGATCAGCCGGCCCACCTCGTGGCGGACTCCTACGTCCGGGCAGTCCAGGGCGCCGGCGGCCTCGCTGTGCTGCTCCCGGTCGACGTGCGCGGATCCGCGCGCCTGGTCGACGGGATCGATGCCCTCCTCCTGATCGGGGGCGCGGACATCGATCCCGCAACGTATGGCTCCGAGCGCGAGCCGGCGACGGAGACGACGTACCGCGAGCGTGACGACTTCGAGCTCGCGATGGTGCGCCACGCGATCGACCGCGACCTGCCCGTGCTCGGGGTCTGCCGCGGCATGCAGATCCTGAACATCGCGTTCGGCGGCACCCTCGTTCAGGACCTGGCCGGCCCCGACGGATCGAACATCCACCGGCGGCAGCTCGGAGGGTTCGAGAACGCGGAGAACCACGTGGCCCTGGAGGAGGGGTCGCTCGCAGCAGAGGCCGCGGGCGAGGGCCTGCACGTCGCCCACTGCCACCACCATCAGGCGATCGACAAGCTCGGCGAAGGGCTCGTCATTTCCGGCCGTGCCGTCGAGGACGGGTTGCCGGAGGCGCTCGAGGCAGCCGACGGCCGTTGGATCCTCGGAGTGCAGTGGCATCCCGAGTCCCGAGACGAGAGCGCAATCCTCACGAACTTCGTCGCGATGGCCCGGGACCGGGCCGCCGAGCACGCCGGCTAGAGCCTCGTGCGGTACATGGTCATCGAAGACTTCGTTCAGGGTGCGCGCCCTGTCTACGAGCGTGCTGCCGCGAAGGGTCGGATGCTGCCGCCTGGCCTCCTCTACCTGGATAGCTGGAT
>JBBQXP010000082.1:0-12312 GCA_038209555.1 Gaiellales bacterium | reverse complement strand
GACGGACGCCGCGGGACGCTGCCGTTGTAAGCCGGGTCCGTCGTATCGGGCTTCAGTGTGGAGCCGTCGCGACGGCAAGCGGATCAGGCGGACCTTTCCGACGCTCGCCGCGGCGAAGGCCTGGCGGGCCGACGCGATGGGCGCGGTGAGCAAGGGCACGATGAGCGCGCCGTCCAAGATGACGTTGCGTGAGGCCGCGGACGAGTGGATGGAGGGAGCACGGGCCGGGACGATCCGCAACCGGTCCGGCGACGTCTTCAAGCCCGCGACGCTTCGAGGCTACGAGCAGGCGCTACGCGACAGAATCCTCCCCGAGCTGGGCGCGCGCAGACTGGCCGGCATCAGCCGGCGGGACGTGCTCGACCTGGTCGAGCGGCTGCAAGCCGAGGGCCGCGACCCGAGCACGATCCGAAACGCCGTTGCACCGCTCCGCGTCATCTACCGCCGCGCGCTCGACCGCGGCGACGTCGCGATCAACCCGACGATCGGGTTGAAGCTCCCGGCTGTGCGCGGGAAGCGCGACCGCATCGCAGATTCCACCGAGGCGGCCGAGCTCATCGGCGCAGTGCCCGAGACCGACCGGGCGCTGTGGGCCACCGCGTTCTACGCAGGCCTGCGAAGCGGCGAGCTACAGGCGCTCCGCTGGGAAGACGTCGACCTTGCGTCCGGGCTGATCCGAGTTGAGCGGGCCTACGATCCGAAGGCGCGCCAGTTCATAGAGCCGAAGTCGAAGGCAGGCACGCGCAAGGTGCCGATCCCGGCCGCCCTGCGTGAGTCTCTGATTGAGTGGAATCTGCGCTCGGGCCGAACCGCTGGACTGGTCTTCGGCCGGACGCCGGAGTCACCCGTGGACGTGCGGGCGCTCGTTCGCCGGGCCGAGACGGCCTGGAAGAACGCGAATCCGAAGCTGGAGCCGATCTCGCCCCATGAGGCCCGGCACACATTCGCGAGCCTGATGATCGCGGCGGGCGTGAACGCGAAGGCGTTGAGCACGTACCTCGGGCACAGCTCGATCCAAATCACGTTCGACACCTACGGCCACCTGATGCCGGGCAACGAGGAGGAGGCGGCCGGACTGCTAGACGCCTACCTGGCGAGGGCGATGGAGGCGGCTGGTCGATGATCCTCGCCAAGCGAGGAGAGAGGCGCTACTTGGTCGCCGCCGCCCTCTCGCCCGGCCGGGCCGAAAAACCGGCTTTTAGCCGAGTGCGACGCCTTGAAGCGTATCGACGCCCGGGCGGCACAGGGTGATTGCGGGCTGCCCGGAAACGCCCTTGGGCTCCTGGTCGGCCTCGTACGTCCTCAGCTCGCCCGGATCGAGCCCGATATCCTGCATAGCCGTCAGGCCCTCCCCGTGGATTCCGGCGTTCTTGAGCTTGTAGATCGGGTTCATGTGGACGGTGACGTGCGCGCCGAACGTGTTTTTGATAACGACCGTCATGTGTACGTGGTCGTCCTGCCACTGACAAGTCACTTTGGAGACGCGCATGGCCTTACAGGCGTCCTGGTCTCCGCCCGAAAACTCGTTGCAATCGCCGTTCCAAGTCCCGCGGACGAGAGGCCCGTCCTTCGATGCCGACTCCTCATTGGCCGAACCGTTGTCCGCCGAGCCGTTGTCGCCGGAGCCGCTGTCGCCCGACCCGCCCGATGATGCCGCCGCGATTATGGCGATCAAAACGACGGCGAGGATGATCCCCACCTTCGCTTTCTTCGAGCGCCTGCCCCACCAGCCCTTTTTCTTCGGCTGGCCTGCCTCGGGTGCCGCACCTTCGCTCACGCCTGCCCCTTCCCCCGGCCTCGTAGACTTCGAGAGGTTATAGGTCTGGAGCGAGAGAGGGAGGGAGCGCGATGAGCGAAGCCACGATCCGAGACCTCATCGAGGAGGCTCGCGAGAGGGGCGCTAGCTCTCCGCGCGAGGTTGCGCAGTCGATTCTCGACGAGCATGGCCCGGAGGTTTTCGCGCTACTGACGCGCCCTGAGCAGGAAACCCTCTTGACTCGGACTATCCGATACGCGCTTGGCCACTCTAGGAACGCGACTGTCAGAGGCGACCGCGTGACGTCTAAGGGCGACATCCCGAGGATCCGCATCGCGGCCGCCGGACCGGGCTACTGGGGTGGCCTCGGAGACGCGTCCTCGGAGGAATCAGGCAAAGAGAAGTAAGGCGGCTTGCATGGCCGCCGCGCGCTAGTCTGCGCGGGACAGTTGCGGGACAGTGAGGGACACTCAGGAGCGGTTTCCTGCCCCCTCCTGCGGTTTAGGGGAACCCTGTTGAGGAGGCGCAAACCCGCTCTACGTGCAGGAAACCCGCATGAACAGGGCACGCGCCTGGCAGGATTCGAACCTACGACCCGCGGATTAGAAGTCCGCTGCTCTGTCCACTGAGCTACAGGCGCCCTAGCGGAACCTAGCACTCCGCCTGATGATGGATCGGTGATCGCCGGGCGCGGTAATTGCCGATCGATCATCTAGGATTGCTACCAGCGCGGTGGTCGTAGCTCAGTTGGTAGAGCCCCGGGTTGTGGTCCCGGCTGTCGCGGGTTCGAGTCCCGTCGGCCACCCTCGCAGTTCGGCCGAGTCGGTCCTCTAGGCCGGAATCGGCCTGCCCCGTAGCCGCCGAATCTGCAGGGCACGGGCGACGTCGGTCGCAGAGAGAAGCCCGGCGAGCATATCGCCGTCGAGAACGAGTGCTCGGTTGACATCGCCACTCGCAAGCTCCGCGGCGGCATCGATGAGATCGTCGGTCTCCCCGACCACGGGAACGCGGTCGCGAGGAATCATGCAGTCCCGGACCAGCCTGGTGTCCCACTCGCGGCGTGGCACCTCGGCCACGCAGCGGAACGGGAGGAGTCCGATGGCGTGGCCGTCCTCGACCACGGGATAGGTCGTGTAGCGGCGTTGCGACACGAGCTCGTCCATGAAGGCACCGAGCGTCATGTCCGGTCTGGCGGTCACCGGGTCCCGCACCATGAGATCCCGTACGCGCAGGCCGGCAAGCGCCTGGCGGGCCAGCAGGTACCGGTCCTCGGCGCCCGCGGCCTGGAGGAGGAACCAGCCGATGAAGGCCAGCCACGCGCCGCTGAACGCGCCCTGGAAGAAGAGGAAGCCGAGACCCACGGCGATGAAGAGGTAGCCGAAGGCGCGTCCTACCCAGGCTGCGATTCGCGTCGCCCAGGCGAAGTCGTTCCGAGCCGCCCACAAGGCCGATCGAAGCACTCGCCCCCCGTCGAGCGGGAGCGCAGGGAGGAGGTTGAAGACGAGGAGCGTCAGGTTGATGTAGCCGAGCCAGGCGGCGACAGCGTCCACCGCCTCCGGTGCTCGCGCGAGCCAGGCGAAGAGAACGAAGAGACAGCCGAGCGCAAGGGACACGACCGGCCCGGCGATCGCAATTCGAAACTCGGCGCCGGCGCTCGGAAACATGCCCTTGAACCGCGCCACGCCTCCGAAGAGCCAGAGAGTGATGCCCTCGATCTCCATTCCCTCTCGGCGTGCGACGAGCGCGTGGCCGTACTCGTGCATGAGAAGCGAGACAAAGAAGAGGAGCGCCGCGGCGATGGCCATGCCGAGGTACGTGGCATCGGAGAGCCCTTCGTTCATACGCGGGAAAATCGACTGGGAGAGTGTCCAGACGATCAGCGCGAAGACGACGATCCAGCTCCAGTTCACGCCGACCCTGATCCCGGCGATACGACCGAGCGTGAAGCTGTCGTTCATCCCGAACTAACGAGCTTTCCGCGCGGCCTTCACGGCCGTGCGGGCATGCTTGGCTAGGGTCGGCCCGTGTTTCCGTGCAGTCTTCGCCGCGCCCTTGAGAACCTTCCGCCGTTGCTCGGGCGGAAGCCGCTTCCAGCCTTGCCTGGCAAGCACGAGGAGCCTGACGTACGCCGGCACACGATCTCCCTTCTAGAGTGATGCGATTGGAGCCATAGTAGGGTGCCGCACGTGCCGCGCGTCTCCCTCCTCTGCGCACTCCTGACCGCGATGCTGCTCACCGCCTGCGGTGGGGGCAATGGCGGCGACGCACTCTCGAAGCAGGAGTACCAAGATCGGCTGGACACGACGCGTACTGAGCTCAGCACCTCCTTCGACGCGCTCGGAACGCAGCTCGAGGATGCTCTAAAGGGCTCCGGCTCCCTTGACGACGCCGCGAGCGAGGTGGAGTCGATTCAGGAGAAACTTCGGGCGCAAGCCGACGAGCTCGAGGGCCTGACCCCACCCGACGACGCCGCCAAGGCAAACGACAAGCTGGCCAGCGGCATGCAGGAACTGGCCGACGACCTCGATGCGTTCAAGTCGGCGCTCAAGTCAGGCGACTTCGGCAAGATCCAGGCGGAGGCGAACAAGATCCAGACGTTCACGTCGGGGAAGAAGCTGCAGCAGGCCGGCGACGACCTCGAAGCCGCCGGCTACACGTTCAGCGAGTAGGACCGCCAGCGAAAGCCGATTGGGGCGCCGGCCGGCTCGAGCGGGCTCGTGGGGAGGCCGGCGGCGGGCTGGGGGTCGTTGTATCCGTTCGGAGCGATGTCGTTCGGGCCGTCCGGATGGAAAATCGACGCCAGGTACTGGAGCTGCCCGCGCCCGGGGCCGAGCTCGAACTGGCCGCCCCCGTACAAACCGATGCCCCGTTCGGCGCAGAAGTCGTAGGTCTCGAACAGCGTGCTCACCGGGCCGAATCGGGACGGCTTCATGTTGATCGTGCGAGGTGGGTAGGGCAGGGCCTCGATATCCGCGGGCGAGTGGATGGGCGCATCCCAGGTGAACCGGTCGCGATGGGGCTCGAGCACCCGGTCGGTCTCCTCGGTCAGCTCAGGATCCTCGATCCAGGCGTCGGGAAGGCCTTCGGCGACACGGGCATAGAGAGCGGGGTCGGCACGCTGGTCGACGGCAGTGCCTCTGTAGAACCCCTTCAGGTCCACCGAGTCGACCGCGCCCGTCGCCGCCAGTTCCGCGATGAGCTCGTCTCCCCAGGAGCTCGTCGGGTCAAGCTTGAACCTGAGTGCTGGATAGAGATCGAGCCAGGCGCGAACCGGCGCCGTCGACGCAGGCTCTCCGAGGCGCATCGAGACGACGAAGGTCACCGGGCGAGGCTCCCGCCCGACGACCTCTGCGAGCGAGCGGCCGGCTTGCCGGAGCGCCAGGTCGAGCGCGGCGCTCTCGAACGCCCACCGGCGGTAGTTGCGGTAAACCTCCGCGCCGGGAGGCTCCGAGAACAGGTCGAGCTCGCCGAGACGCTTGGAGAACGAGGCGAACGTCCAGGAGCCAGTTAGGGGCTGGACCGGGCCGGCCTCCTGGAGGCGGCCCTGGTCGTCCCCGTCGTAGGTGACGTCCTCGCCGACGCCCTCGTGTCCGCCGCCCTGGAGCCGGACAACCGTCGTCCGCCTCGTGAACTCGGTCGAGATGTCCCGAGCGAGCCCCTCGAGCGCGTAGGACTCGACGTCGAGCGGCAGGCCGGAAACCGTGTCGTAGAGCGGCATTTTCGCTGTCAGCCTACCGTTTAGGCACGCCTGTCCCGGGTAGAGGAGGAGGGACAAGCCAAAACGAAGGGGGTCTATATCTATGCCTACCATCGAGCAATCGATCGAGGTCAGCGTCCCGGTCCGCACTGCGTATAACCAGTGGACACAGTTCGAGGAGTTTCCCGAGTTCATGGAGGGCGTCGAGTACGTCCACCAGATTGACGACACTCACCTCCGCTGGAAGGCGGATGTCGCGGGGAAGTCCGAGGAGTGGGAAGCCGAGATCACCGAGCAGGTTCCGGACCAGCGCATCGCCTGGAAGGCGTCGGGCGGGAAGGGGATCAGCGGCGTCGTCACCTTTCACCGAGTCGACGACGCGAAGACTCGGATCATGGTTCAGATGGACTGGGAAGCCGAGGGCCTCGTCGAGAAGGCCGGGAGCGCTATCGGCCTCGACGATCGTCGCGTGAAGGGCGATCTTGAGCGCTTCAAGAAGCTGATCGAGAGCCGCGGCCGGGAGTCGGGTGCCTGGCGCGGTGAGGTCGAGCAGACCGGCGTGCGCTAACGCGCGTTGCGAGTGGCTCGTCCAAGGGGCGGCGCTACGGCGTCGCCCCTTGTCTTTGGTGACCCTCAGGCCTCGGCGAGCTGGTCGAATGCCTGCTCGAAGACTTCGTCAGGTTGCGCTCCGAGCACGATCAAGCGGCTGTCGAGGAGGAAGGCCGGGATCGCGTTGATTCCGATCGCCTGCGCCTCGGCGGTCGCGCGTGCGACGTCATCTCCGTGCAGGCCGGCGGTGATCGCAGCCTCTGCGTCATCGAGCCGAAGCTCTGCTGCAAGCGTGCGGAGGACCTCCGGGTCGCCGATGTTCTGGCCCTCTTCCCAGTAGGCGTGCATGAGCCGGTCGTGCGTGAGGGCGTGCTTATCGCGCGCTCGTGCCAGCTCGGTGAGGCGGAGAGCCGCGCTCGAGTTCGGCACCACGTCCGGCGGCGGGTTGTAAAGAAGGCCCTCGCGCTCGAATGCCGACTCGAGGCGCTCGTGGAAGCTCTCACCGTAGCGCCGGTTGAGCTCGGCTCGAGGGATGCCCTCGGGCGGGTACTCGGGGTGGAGGTCGAAGGGCAGCCAATCGATCTGAGCGCCGAACCGACGCTCAAGCCGCTCAGCCGCGCGCTGGCCGAGGCGGCAGAAGGGTCAGATGTAGTCCGACCAGATGACGATCTCGTGCTCGGCCACCTGGCGAGACTAGCCGCGTAGAGGTTCTAGCCGGCGTGGCCCGAGCGGTGCCGTCTGGCACGTTTCTCGGGCGGTGCTTCGGCAGCCGCCTTGCGACGCAGATCCTCTTTCTCGCCGAAAGCATGGTCGCACGGTCCGAGCCCCAACTTGCTCGGGATGACAACCCGAGTCGTTGGCGGGGCGTCCTTCATGAGTCACAGTCTAGTTACTTCTTGCACGAAGCGTGTCCCCATTTACGCGTGAATCGCGGAGATGAGCCTCCGGGACTCTCCGGGACTTCCATTCTCGAGAGAGCACGTGACATTCCTGAACCGTTCAATAGCCGTCGTTCACCTCGTTCTCCTCGTTCAACTCGCACTCCGCGCGTGCTTCCTCGGGAACATCGTCGGGTTCGCTGCCGGGGGTACCCGAACACTGGTCAGCCCGTTTCTCGACGGCACAATCGCTGACTCTGAGGGAGCCGAAGGTGGTGCCGGTCCAAAGGATGACCGGCGGCGGATCGACTTCCTAGACAGTCGAGTTGATCGAGTCCTCGGGGATGGGAACCCGTTGTCCTGCTCGATCAGCAGTGCGCCGACCAGCCGCGCCGGTGCTTGTCGAGGCGCCGGCGAGTCCGAGCGCCCCGATGAGCGGATCGACGTTCCCGTTCGAACGGCTCCCACTATGCAGCGGGTCGCGGTCTGCCCTCTCGACGGACGGCGTGAGAAGCCCGTGCACCTGAGCCCATCGGCTCGCCTCCGTCCGGTTGGAGACGTTGAGTTTGCGGTAGATATTCGAGAGGTGGAACTTCACCGTCTGCTCCGTCACCCAGAGCATGCGTGCGACATGCGGGTTCGAGTGTCCGTCCGCGACGAGGAGCAGAATCTCCCGCTCTCGCTGGGTCAGCTTGACGGTGGCGGCCTCGCCGTTCTCGCCCATTCCTCCATCAGCGAAAGCCCGGCGACGGTTCGCGAGGTAGATCGAGTGCTCGAACGACTGGCGGATCGCCGTCGCGAAATCGTCGGGTGCCGCCGACTTCATGCAGTAGGCGGAAGCGCCTTCCGCGAACGCCGTCTCCACGAGGCGCTGGTCGTCGTTCGAGGACACGACGATCACCTTGATCTCCGCTTGGAGATCACGCGCCCTTCGGACGAACTCGTAGCGCTCGGTCGCTCCGGTGCCGACCAGCAGGAGATCCGGCGTGAACTCGGCGATCAACTCCTCGGCGTCTTCGTCCCTCGTCGCCCAACCAACGACCTCCACCCCCGCCTTTTCGAGAATCTGCTTCATCGCCTCGACCCCTTGTGGGTCCGAAGCCAGGATGACTCCAGTTCGCCGCAGACTAGTCATCACCACTGTCCTTACTCGGTTTATCCCGGTTTTCCCCAACACGCACGAGGCGTGTGGAAAAACGTTTACTACTTCCCAGCGCAAAAGTAAAGAGCAGACAACCACTCGGTTGTGAGGGCCGGTGCGTCACGGCTGGCCGACCTCGGGATTCCTGCGGGTCTCCGCGACCGAGTCTGTAGCCCTCCCGCAGCAGACGGATGCCCGCGGCGGCCTCCCGGGGAAGGACGACGGTAGCTGGGGGGCCGAGGCAGCGCTTGACAGGGTTGGCGTCCATCCTGATAGTGAGGTGAGGGACCTCGCGGGAGCGATCGAGCGCGACGGCGGATCCTCCTACAAACAGAGGACGATCACATGTCTTGCGGCAGACGATGAATGAGCGCAACAGGCGCGCTCCTCACATGAAGGTCCTCGTTACGGGGCATCACGGCTACATCGGTTCCGTTGCGGCGCCGATCCTTCTCGAAGCCGGTCACGAGGTGACCGGCTTCGACACTTTCTTCTACGAGGGATGTGACTTCGTCGACGACGCCGTCGACTTTCCGGCGCTTCGCATCGACATTCGCGACGTTACGACGGAGCTACTCGAAGGATACGACGCGGTCGTCCATTTGGCGGCGCTGTCGAACGATCCGCTCGGCGAGCTGAGTGCGGACTTGACGCGGGAGATCAACCTGCGGGGCACCGTGGAGCTGGCTCGGAAGGCGAAGGAGGCCGGCGTTCACCGCTTCGTCTTCGCGTCGTCCTGCAGCATGTACGGAGCATCTGGAACGGACGAGCTTATGACCGAGGAGGCGCCCCTGCGGCCGTTGACGGCATACGCAGAATCGAAAGTCCGAGCAGAGGAGGCATTATCGGAGCTCGCGGACGGCCAATTCGCCCCGATCTTCATGCGGAACGCAACCGCCTATGGCGCCTCGCCACGTGTCCGCTTCGATGTCGTTCTCAACAACCTAGCCGCATGGGCGTTCACGAGCGGCAAGGTTCTCATCATGAGCGACGGAACTCCGTGGCGGCCGCTCGTCCACGTGCGAGACATCGCCGCGGCAGCCGCAGCCGCTTTGGTCGCTCCGGTCGAGCGTGTCGCGAACGAAGCGTTCAACGTCGGTGCAAACAGTGAGAACTACCGCGTCCGAGATCTGGCCGACATCGTGCATGAGACATTTCCCGGTTGCGAGATCGATTATGCGGAGGGAGCGGGTCCCGATCCGCGCAGCTACCGTGTCGACTTTTCGAAGTTGGCGGAGAGGTTGCCGAATGCCACGCCGACCTGGACCGCTCGGGACGGCGCCCGAGAGTTGCTCGATGCGTTTCGATCGGTCGGGCTTACCTCGCGTGGCTTTGACATGTATACGCGACTCTCCCGACTCAAAAGCCTTTTCGCTGACGGCTTGCTCGAAGCTGACCTACGCTGGGCTCACGCTGACGAGCGGACGTAAGCGCCTGTGACCGTGGGAATCTGCATTTTCTCGCCTTGGCGCCGCGACGTTTGCGAGCGAAACGGACGCGAGGGCTCGCGCCTGGGTCGGGCCACGGCTCGATGAAGGTCGTGCTCTTCTGCGGGGGACTTGGCCTTCGGATGCAGGAGGCTGCGCCGAGCATTCCGAAGCCGATGGTCCCAATCGCCAACCGCCCGATCCTCCTCCACATCATGAAGTACTACGCCCACTTCGGCCATGACGACTTCGTCATTTGCCTCGGTCACAAGGGTGACGTCATCAAGGAATTCTTCCTCAACTACAACGAGGCCCTTGCGAACGATTTCGTGCTGTCGGGAGCTGGAAGGGACGTCGAGCTTCTGGCCAGCGACATCGGCGAGTGGCGCATAACTTTCGTCAACACGGGCCTGCACAACAACGTCGGGCAACGCCTGCGGGCGGTGCAAAAGCATCTCGACGGCGAGGAGCTCTTTCTGGCGACTTACGGCGACGCCGTCACCGATGCATCGCTGCCGAGGATACTTGCAGACTTTCGCGAACGCGATAAGACCGCTGGGTGCCTGTGCGTTCGGCCTAAGAGCTACTCGTTCCATACCGTTCAGCTCTCGGATGGGCAGGTCGTGCGCGGCATACACGACGTGACACGGGCCGACATGTGGATCAACGGCGGTTTCTTCATCTTTCGCCCAGAGATCTTCAACTACATCCACGAGGGTGAGGAGCTCGTCGAGGAGCCGTTTGAGAGGCTGATCGAGCGCGAGGAGCTGGTTGGCTATCCGTACGAGGGATTCTGGGCGCCGATGGACACCCTGAAGGACAAGCACAACCTCGAAACGCTCGCAGCGTCCGGCCGGCCTCCCTGGGAGGTCTGGACGGACCCGGACGGCGGCTCGAGCGCCGGATTGCCCTGACCGTGCTGAAGCTCGAGCTCAGCGAGGTTCCGTCGCCCTGCCGGATCCTCGCGATCGGATGCCATGCGGACGACATCGAGATCGGTTGCGGTGGAACCATCCTCCGTCTGATCGAGGCCTTGCCGACCATCGAAGTTTGCTGGGTCGTGCTCAGCGCGCACGGTGTCCGGGTGGAGGAAGTTCACGCAAGCGCCGATGCGTTCCTTCACGGGGTCGAGCGGCAGCAGGTGATCGTGCGGGATTTCCCCGACGGCTTCCTTCCCTACAGCGGAGAGCAGGTTAAGCAGTTTTTCGAGGACCTGAAGCCCGTGATCACGCCTGATCTCGTCTTCACACACTATCGGGATGACCTGCATCAGGATCACCGGCTGGCTTCGGATCTCACGTGGAACACGTTTCGGGATCACTTGATCCTCGAGTACGAGATTCCGAAGTACGACGGCGACTTCGGATCGCCGAACGTCTTCGTCCACCTCGACGAGACGCTTGCCCGGAGGAAGGTGGAGAATCTACTCGCGTTCTTCCAGACGCAACGGGATCGGCGCTGGTTCACCGAGGATCTGTTCCTCGGCCTTCTCCGGATCCGTGGCATGGAATCCAATTCGCCGGCTCGCTACGCGGAGGGCTTCTACGGGCGGAAGGTCGTCCTGTGAGGGGGACAGATTCCTCGATCGCGCCGGTCGGAGCGTCCGCCCACGCGGTCGCCCGGGCGAGCCGCGGTACGAGCGTCAGCATCCTTATCCCGACCTACAAGGACAGCGATCTCCTCCGCAAGTCGTTGTCTGTCTTCGTCGTCCACCCACCCGAAGAGCTCGAGATCGTCGTCGTGAACAACGATCCGTCGCAGGACGTGCGCGCGGCGATCGCCGATTACGCGGATGACCCGAGAGTCCGAGTAGTCGAGATGGGATATGAGGCGGGATTCGCCCGCGCTATGAATCGCGGAATCCGTGAGACGTCGGGCGAGCTCGTGATGTTGTGCAACGCCGACCTCTTCCCTTCCCCAACCTACCTCGGCGAGATCCTCACATTCTTCGATTCGCACCCTGCCGCCGGGGCCGCGATCGGCAAACTCCTCCGGTACGACCTCGAAGCCGACAGCCCGACCGACGTCATCGACACGGCCGGCCTCGTCCTGAGTCGGCAGCGGCGCTTCATGCCGCGCGGCGAAGGCGAGCGAGATGCGGGCCAGTTCGACGAGGCAGTCGAGGTCTTCGGTGTCGACGGCGCCGCCACTGTCCTTCGGCGCCTGGCGCTTGAGGAGATCAGTGTCGAAGGCGAGTACCTCGACGAAAACTTCTTTGCGCACAAAGAGGATCACGACATCTCGTGGCGCCTGCGTCTCGCGGGCTGGGAATGCTGGTACGTCCCGACGGCCGTCGCCTACCACGGCCGAACCACTCGCGGCCTCGGATCGAGCGGATATCTGTCTGCGATCCGGCGCTTCCACCAGAACGAGCTCGAGAAGTCCGAGCTCGTTCAGGTCAACGCCATGAAGAACCAATGGCTCATGCTCCTGAAGAACGAGGACGGTTACAACTTCGTCCGCGACTTCCCGTTCATCCTCGCACGCGAGGCAATGGTCGTGACGCATCGTCTCTTCTTCGCACCGAAGTCGCTCGTCGCGGTTCCGATGACGCTCAAGCTCCTGCCCGAAACGCTGCGCAAACGGCGTGCAGCGAAACGTGGCCAGAAGATGAATCCACGGATGCTTCGCCGCTGGCTCGCCGGCGGCGCCGCGGAGAACCGTCCGACGCGGAGAACGACGCTCAATAGCTCCACCGGCGACGAAGCGTCTCCGCTGGCTCGCGAGGATCGCGGCCCGGGCCTCGACTGACTTGCCCGTGGACACTGTCGCCCGGACGACCTCTCGCGATGGCGGCGAAGCCGGGCGCATGCGCATTGCGGTCATCGTGAACATGGTCGCGCCCTACACGAAGCCGCTCTTCG
>JBBQXP010000081.1:0-12355 GCA_038209555.1 Gaiellales bacterium | reverse complement strand
CGCGCCGAGCTGTTCGTCGACCTCTGCTCCGTCGTCAAGCAGGGCCTCAGGGCCAGCGTCGAGTCGTACTCCATCAAGAAGATGGAAGAGTTCTACGGTTTTACGCGCGCGGCCGACCTACGCAAAGCCTCGAACGCGCGCCGCGCCGTGGAGTGGGCGCTCCAGACGGGCGACTCCTCCGTCCTCACGCCCGACGTGAAGAGCCTCGTCGCCCTCTACAACGAGGAAGACTGCGTCTCGGCCCTCCGCCTGCGCGACTGGCTGGAGTCCCTCCGGCCGTCCGACCTCGCGCGGCCGCCGCTGAAGGACGGGGCCGAGAGCGAGAGGCAGGAAGAGCGCAGCAAGGAAGTCGCCGCGGCGATGGACGCGCTCCTCGCGGGCGTGCCCTCCGAGAAGACCGACCGCACGAAAGAGCAGCAGGCGCGCTGGCTTCTCGCGCAGATGCTCGAGTACCACCACCGCGAAGACAAGGTCACGTGGTGGGAGTTCTACCGCCTGCGCGACCTCAGCGACGAAGACGACCTCCTCGACGAGCGGGCGGTCGTGTCCGGCCTCAGGCACGAGAAGACGACGCCGCCCACCGGGCGCGGAAAGGCGCCTCTCGACACCTACTCGTTCCCTCCGCAGGACTTCGACGGCGGGGAAAGGGACGAGCTCTTCACGAGCGACGGCCTCTCCCTCGGCACCATCGAGGCGATCGACCGCGGCGCGCGCCGCCTCGATGTCAGGAAGCGCCTCAGCCGAATCGGCGACCACCCCGCCTGGGCCTTCGCGCACTCCCACGTCGGGTTTCAGGCCCAGTCGGGCTCCCTCCTGCGCCTCGCCGCCGACGTCACGACGGCCGGCTTCGCCCCGAAATCCGCCGCCCGCGACCTCCTCCTCGCGAGCCCGCCTCGCCTGAAGCACGGTGTCTTCCAGCAGCACGGCGACGACGGCATCGTCGACTTCGCCGAACGCACCGCCCTCGACCTCGACCGCTCCCTCCTCCCCATCCAGGGCCCGCCCGGCGCGGGGAAGACGTACACCGGCGCGCACATGATCGTCGCGTTTGTCAAGGCCAAGCGGAAAGTCGGCGTCACGGCGGTCAGCCACGAGGTGATCCGGACGCTCCTCAAAGAGGTCCTCGCAGTAGCGAAGAAAGAAGGCGTCGACGTCTCGATCGTCCAGAAGGTCCGCGAGAAGTCGGACGACCCCACGCCCGGCATCGAGGAAGTCACCGACAATGCCGACGTCCTTGCGGCCCTCTCGGACGGCTCCGCGAACGTCGGCGCCGGCACGGCCTGGCTCTGGTCGCGCGAGGAATACGCCGAGGCCGTGAACGTCCTCTTCGTGGACGAGGCCGGGCAGGCCGCGCTCCCCAACGTCCTCGCCGTCTCGCAGGCCGCGAAAAGCCTCGTCCTCCTCGGCGACCCGCAGCAGCTCCAGCAGCCCAAGCGCGGCACGCACCCCGAAGGCGTCGACGCCTCGGCCCTCGAGCACCTCCTCGGCGACAAGAAGACGATGCCCGCCGACCAGGGCATCTTCCTCGAGAAGACCCGGCGCCTCGCCCCCGAGATCGCCGCCTTCACGTCCGAGCTCTTCTACGAGGGCCGCCTCAAGTCGCTCGAAGGCCTCGAATGCCAGAAGCTCTCCGGCGCACCGCCTTTCGAGGGCGCGGGACTGTGGTTCGTGCCCGTCGAGCACGACGGCAACACCAGCGCCTCCGACGAGGAAGTGGACGCCGTCGTCGAGCTCGTCGACGCCCTCCTGAAGACGGGCAGCCGCCACGTCGGAAAGAGCGGAAAGCCGGCGCAGGTGACGCCCGACGACATCCGCGTCGTCGCCCCCTTCAACGCGCAGGTCAACCGCCTCCAGGAGAAGCTCGCATCGCGCGGCGTGCCCGTCGGAACCGTAGACAAGTTCCAGGGCCAGGAAGGCGCCATCGTCATCTACTCGATGGCCACCTCACGCCCCGAAGACGCCCCGCGAGGGATGGAGTTCCTTTACGATCTCAACCGCTTGAACGTCGCAACGTCCCGCGCTCGCTGCGCGTGCATTCTCGTGGCCTCACCGCGCCTGCTGGAGCCCGACTGCAAGACCCCGAGGCAGATGAGGTTAGCGAACGGGGTGTGCACATTCCTTGAAACAAGTACAGATTGGGGTGCCTGATGCCGAAGATTGACACGACCGTCGGAAGCCTCGTGACGATGATCCGTGACGGTGAACTTCGCCTTCCGGAGATGCAGCGGCGCTATGTCTGGCCGGCGACGCGCGTGCGCGATCTTCTCGATTCTCTTTACAGAGGTTATCCGTCCGGAACGATCTTGGTTTGGGAGACGGACAGGGAGATGCCGAGCCGGGACCTCGCTGTCACGCAGGAAACGAGTCCATTCAAAGGTCACAAGCTCCTTCTCGACGGCCAGCAGCGGCTAACCTCACTCTCGGCGATCGTTCGCGGTGAGCCGGTGGTTACGCGCGGACGGAAGAAGCCGATAGACATTCTCTTCAATCTCGATCACCCGGATGGGCCGCCGGTTGAGCTCATCGAAGTAGAAGACGATTCCGCCGAGCCAGACGACCTCGAAGTCGATGGCGAAGAAGAAGACCGAGATCTGAACATTAATGAGCGGTTAAGACTCAGGACCTTCGTTGTCTCGAGCAAGCAATTACTTGCCGACCCCCGCTGGGTCAAGGTATCGGACCTGTTCAAGGTCGACGCCTCGGATGCCCAGATCCTCAAGACGCTCGTTAAGTCCTTCGACGACCCTCTCTACGAGAAGTATTCGAAGAGACTCCAGGCAGTCAGGCGTATCCGCGACTACCCGTACGTCATGCATGTACTCGACAAGAACCTCTCCTATGAAGAAGTCGCGGAGATCTTCGTCCGCGTGAACTCCCTCGGCATGAAGCTCAGAGGCTCCGATCTCGCACTCGCACAGATCACGTCGAGGTGGAAAGACTCGTTAAAGCAATTCGAGAAGCTTCAAGAGGAATGCGAAGAGAAGTGGTTCACTCTTGACCTCGGGCTGATCGTCAGAGCGTTGGTGGTGTTCACGACGGGGCAGGGGCGGTTTAAGACCGTCAGCTCCACGCCGGTCGACCGGTTCAAGGTTGGGTGGGAGAAAGTCCGCGAGGGCATTCCCTTTGCGGTGAACTTCCTACGGTCCAATGCCGGAATTGAAGACGAGAGTCTCCTCTCGTCGCCGCTATTCCTGATCACACTGGGCTACTACGCGATGCAGAGGGATTATCGGCTGAACCGGGAGGATGAAACCGGCCTTCGACGGTGGCTTTACATAGCGAACGCGCGCGGGCACTACAGCGGCTCATCTGAAACAACCTTGGACGCCGACCTCAACATCATTTCGCGAGGCGGGCGTACCGGAGAGCTCCTGGAGGCCCTGGAACAACAGGTGGGCAGACTTGAAATTCTGCCGGCTGATCTCGTCGGCAAGGGTCAGCGTAGTGCCCTGTTTTCGACTGCCTACCTCGCACTCAAGGCTCGCGGGGCTAAGGACTGGCGCACGCGCCTCGGACTCTCTCTCGCGCATCAAGGGCGCTTTCACTTCATCGAGCACCACCACATCTTCCCGAAGGCTCAACTGAAGAAGGCCGAGACCGGTAAAGCTGAGACAAATGAAATTGCGAACATGGCGTTCGTGAGTGGAGGGACAAACCGGAGCATCTCGTCGAAGCTGGCGGAGCAGTACTTGGCATCAATCCTGGCGGAGCAAGGGCCTGATGCGCTCGAAACCCACTGCATCCCACTCGAGCCAGAACTGTGGAAGATTGAGAACTACCAGGCGTTCCTCGAGTTCCGCCGGGCAGCGCTTGCGAGGATCATCAACGAGTTCATCGCTCGCGACGACGCTCTTCCGGGCGTCGTGGATATCGAGTCGCTACTCGCAGAGGGCGAGGGCGAGCGGGTCGAGTTCAAGGCATCGGCGCGGTGGGACTATCGAGAGGGTCGTTACAACAAGGTCCTGGAATCCGCAATCCTGAAGACGATCGCCGGTTTCATGAACTCGAAGGGCGGGATTCTTGCGATCGGCGTCGATGACCAGGGCGCTGTCGTGGGGCTGGAAGCGGACTACAAGACGCTCTCAAAGAGACCCGATAGAGACGGATACCAGCAGTTCATCGTCTCGGTCGTCTCGGGCGCGTTGGGCAAGGAATTCTGCACCTTCCTCTCGGTGTCGTTCTGTCCGGACCATGGCAAGGAGATATGTCTCGTCCGGGTCGACCCCGCATCCACACCGGCTTACGTGCGCGATGGGCAGGAGTCCCGTTTCTTCGTGCGTAGCGGGAACACGACGCAGGAGCTGGGCGCGAAGGAAGCGGTACCCTACGTGCGGAACCGATGGCCGCAGTAATAGAAACACTGGAGCCTTGATGGCGAACAACGAAGCACAGAACAACGACCTCGGCTACGCCGACACGCTCTGGAAGTCGGCAGACACGCTGCGCGGACAGGTCGACGCGGCGGAGTACAAGCACGTCGTCCTCGGCCTGCTCTTCCTCAAGTACATCTCCGACTCATTCGCGGCCCGGCGCGATGAACTGAAGGCGGAGCTGGAAGCAGATGGCATCGCCGCCCCTCAGCTCGAGGGCCTGCTCGAGAACCGCGACGAGTACACGGCTGAGCGGGTCTTCTGGGTACCGCCGGAAGCGCGCTGGCAGAACCTCCAGAATCAGGCGACGCGGCCGGACGTTGCCACCTTGATCGACGACGCGATACTCGCCGTCGAACGCGACAACCCCAACCTCAAGGGCAAGCTCCCGCGCGACTACGCCCGCCGGGGCATCGCGCCCGAAAAGCTGAAGGGGCTGATCGACCTGATCGCCGATATCGGCTTCAAAGGCGACCGCGCCAAGGCGCGCGACACCCTCGGCCGTGTCTACGAGTACTTCCTCGGCAAGTTCGCCCAGGCCGAGGGCAAACTCGGCGGCGAATTCTTCACGCCTCGCTGCATCGTTCGCCTATTGGTCGAGATGCTCGAGCCGTACGAGGGGCGCGTCTACGACCCCTGCTGCGGTTCGGCGGGCATGTTCGTGCAGTCGGAGCGCTTCGTGGAGGCACACGGCGGGCAGAAGACCGACATCTCAATCTTCGGCCAGGAATCGAACCCCACTACCTGGCGCCTCGCGCACATGAACCTCGCCATCCGCGGCATCGAGGCCAACCTCGGCTCGCAGCCTGCCGACTCATTCCTGCGCGACCTCCACCCGGACCTGAAAGCCGACTACATCCTCGCCAATCCGCCGTTCAACATCTCGGACTGGTCGGGCAAGCTGCTGGAAGGGGACGTGCGCTGGCGCTACGGCACGCCGCCCCCGGGCAACGCCAACTACGCCTGGATCCAGCACTTCATCCACCACCTCGCCCCGCCCAACGGCGGCGGCGGCGGTGTGGCCGGCTTCGTCATGGCCAACGGTTCGCTCTCCTCCGGCTCCGGCGGGGAGGGCGACATTCGCCAGAAGATCGTCGAGGCCGACCTGGTCGATTGCATCGTCGCCCTGCCTGCGCAGCTCTTCCTCACCACCGGCATTCCGGCCTGCCTGTGGTTCGTAACGCGTGACAAGACCGGCAGGAACCTGAAGCACGGCGGCCGTGACAGGCGCGGCGAGACGCTTTTCGTCGACGCCCGCAAGCTCGGCACGATGCACACCCGGACGCTCCGCGTGCTCACCGGTGGCGACGACGGCGAGACCCTCCTCGCCGACGGACTGGGCGACCCGAAACCCGACTCCGACCTCGGCCGAATCGTCTGCGCCTTCCGCCAGTGGCGTGGCGAGCCCGCGCCCACCTGGTGGAACGCGGCAGAACACGGCGCCTGGGCCTACCGCGACATCCCTGGCTTTTGCAGGGGCGAGAGGATTGAAGGCATCGGCAAGCACGGCTTCGTGCTCACCCCCGGCCACTACGTTGGCGCCGAGAAGCAGGAGGAAGACGGCGAGTCGTTCGTGGAGAAGTACCCGCGCCTGCTTGCGGAGCTGGAGGAGTGCTTCGCCGAAGGGGAACGGTTAACGGAGGTGGTGCGGGAACGTCTAGCAGGGGGCTTGGGCAATGGCGGTTGATGCACTCTTCCCGACCGCACGTTCGGATTGGCGCTGGGAGCTTTTGGAAGACGTATGCCGCCGTGGGGGCGGCGACATTCAGACGGGACCCTTCGGTAGCCAGCTTCACGCCTCAGATTACGTAGCGGTCGGCGTGCCTTCGATTATGCCGCAGAACATCACTGAGGACCGCGTTAATCCCGAAGGCATCGCTCGCATCACCCCGAGCGATGCAGAGCGACTTCGTCGCTATCTCGTCAAGACTGGTGACATTGTCTACAGCCGACGGGGGGACGTCGAAAGGCGAGCGCTGATCACACAGCGAGAGGACGGTTGGCTCTGCGGCACTGGCTGCCTGAGAGTTCGCTTTGGTGAAGGGGTCATAGATCCTGTTTATGCATCGTACTTCCTGAGCCATCCCGCCTCGCGGGAGTGGGTTGTGCGCCATGCAGTTGGCGCAACCATGGCCAACCTGAATACGTCAATCCTTGGAGCGCTCCCGTTTCTACTCCCTCCGCTCGACGACCAGCACGCCATAGCCAGCGTCCTAGGTGCGCTCGACGAGAAGGTCGAATCCAACCGGCGGACGGCGCTGGCACTGGAGCGGCTGGCGCGCTCAATCTTCCGGGCGTGGTTCCAGGACTTCGAGCCCGTAAACGCCAAGGCCGTGGGCGCCACCTCCTTCCGCTTCATGCCCCAGCCGGTCTTCGACGCCCTGCCCGCCCGCTTCGTCAATTCCGACGTCGGCCCCCTGCCAGAGGGATGGGAAGCGAAGGCACTATCGGATCTTTGCGCCCTTGTCAGCGGCGGAACGCCGAAGCGATCCGAGACCTCCTATTGGGGAGGGAGGATTCCTTGGTACTCCGTCAAGGACGCCCCTAGGGATGGAGAGGTTTGGGTTATAGACACCGCGGAACACATCACTGATGAAGGTCTCTCCAATAGCCCGGCGCGATTGGTCCCCAAAGGGTGCACGATCATTTCGGCCAGGGGGACCGTTGGAACGCTCGCGTTGGCTGGTACGTCAATGGCCTTCAATCAGTCCTGTTACGGCTTGTTGCCTAACGATGAAGCATCGTTCTGCTATCTGCACCTCTTGATTCAAACAGCAGTCGATGAGTTGCAGCAGCGGACGCATGGGTCAGTCTTTGATACAATCACCCGCGCAACCTTTGACGGACTGATGGTCGTGAGCCCGCCGGAGGGGATCGTGTCGTCGTTCGAGATAGTGGCAGCGCCGCTCTTTGAGGCATTATTGTCAATAAGGCGGGAGTCAGTGAAACTCTCTCAGCTGCGCGACTCCATTCTCCCACGCCTGCTGAGCGGTAGCGTTCTAGTGGCGGCCGCTAATGACTGAGGCCGCCACGACTCGGGGGCGCTTTCAGATGGCCGGTGCGCGCGCCAACATCCTAGATGGCGTTGTTGTTGAGGTAATCGATCAGCAAGTGTGCGCCATCGAAGATGCGATCGAGCGTGTGCCTGATTTCGCTTTCGACCTCGCGAAGACACTGATCGAATCGGTGTGCAAGACGATCCTCGAAGACATTGGGCGGCCGGCTGACCCGGACTGGGACGCGCCGAAGATCATGCGAGAGACGACAACGTTTCTGTCGATGCTTCCCCCCGGGCATCCTAACGCTTCGAAGGCGCGTGAGTCGATTACGAAAACGCTCAATGGCCTGCACACCGCAGTGCAGGGCTTGTGCGAGCTACGCAACGACTACGGACTTGCCTCGCACGGACGCGACGGCTTCTCCGCGCGTCTTGAGCTCCGGCAAGCAACGCTTGCTGCGCAGGCGGCGGACACGATCGTGGCGTTTCTCTACCGC
Organism: Gaiellales bacterium; assembly: GCA_038209555.1. GTDB lineage: Bacteria > Actinomycetota > Thermoleophilia > Gaiellales > Gaiellaceae > DASQGA01. The sequence goes on along the minus strand of JBBQXP010000081.1, from coordinate 4,490 downwards.
ACCCATCGCGACGCACTCTCGAGGGCGCCGGGGGCGCGCGTTTACTACGAGGACCACGCTGACTTCAACGAGGGCTTCGACCGCGACAACGAGCTGATTCGACTGGGCGACCTGGAGCTGCTGCCCAGCCGGGTGCTGTTCCACACGGACCGCGAGGCCTACAAGGCGGCGCTGAGCGACTACATCGCGGAGCGCAGTGGCATTCCTGACCGCGACGCAGCAGCCAATCTGTCGGATGGCGCTCCGAAGGGGGCCTCGTGACGTCCTCTCCCACTGAGCGACTTGTAGAGGATGTCGCCGCCGTCTATTTCGTTGCTGCCGGAGGCTCCATCAAGCAAGGCGTGGAGATCGACGACGGGGGTGAGCGTGCCGATCCGGGCCGATGCATGCTGCACGGCCGGCTCGCAGCCGCGCTGCATCGGCTGAACCCCGATTTGCCTCACAACATCATCGAAGGCGTGGTGCGAACGCTCAGCCGCCCACTGCATCCGACACTGGTTCAGAACAACCGTTGGTTCCATACGCTGCTCACCGACGGCATCGAGGTCGAGTATCGGGATGCGAAGAGCGGCGAGACGCGCGGCGCCCGCGCCCGCTTGGTTGATTTCGACAACCCGAGCTTGAACGACCTGCTAGTCGTGCGGCAGCTCGCAATCACCGGCTCATCGGGCAAGATCGTCCGCCCGGATCTGACGGTGTTTGTGAACGGTCTACCTATCGCTGTGATCGAGTTGAAGGACCCGACCGACACCGAGGCAGACCTCGGAGTCGCTATCGACCAGCTCGATCGCTATCAGCAGGTTGCACCGGACCTGTTCGTGGCAAACCTGTTGCGAGTGGTCTCGGACGGCATGCTGACGAGGGTTGGCTCGATCACCAGCGGCCCGAGCCGCTTCATGCCCTGGCGGCCGCTCCAGGAAAGTGGCGGCGCGCCGACGCTCGAAGCGCTGATCCGGGGGCTGTTCGAGCTGCGGACGCTGCTCGACTACCTGCGCACGTGCGTGACGTTCGAGGAGGACGAGCGCGGCGAGATCGTCAAGAAGATCGCCGGCTACCATCAGTTCCGCGCAGTCCGCAGGGCACGCGCGAGCGTGTTGGCGCACCTGAAGCCGGACGGCGACGGACGCGGCGGGGTGATCTGGCACACCCAGGGGTCGGGCAAGTCGCTCACCATGTTGATGCTGGCCGGCACGCTAATCCGCGAGCCGCGCATGGCCAATCCGACAGTGGTGATGATCACCGACCGCAACGATCTCGACGACCAGCTCTTCGACACCTTCGTGGCCGGGCGAGCCCTACTGCGGCAGGTCCCGGTGCAGGCGACGAGCCGGGAGCACCTGCAACAGCTCCTGGACCGTGCTGCGGGCGGCGTGGTGTTCGCCACGATCCAGAAGTTCGCCGAGGCCCACGGTGTGATCTCGGACCGTGCCAATGTCGTAGTAATGGCCGACGAGGCGCACCGCAGCCAATACGGCTTCGTGGAAGGGGGCGCGCGTTGGATGCGTGAAGCCCTGCCGAACGCGACCTTCGTAGGCTTTACCGGCACGCCTCTCGAGCGGGACGACAAGAACACCATCCACGTATTTGGCGAGTACGCGGACGTCTACGACATCCGGCAGGCCGTGGAGGACGGCGCGACGCGGCCGCTGTATTACGAGGCCCGGATTATCAAGCTAAAGGTGGACGAGGCCGGGGCGCGGGTCGCCGAGGAAGAGGTCGAGTACGCCGTCAACGCGGACCGCAACGGCGAGCCGGCGGAGGACCGGATACGCGTACCGCTGGAGTCGCTGGTCGGCGCCCAAGAGCGCATCGAGCGCCTGGCGGCGTTCATCGTCGAGCACTGGGAGAAGCGCCGGGTCGCCATGGAGGGCAAGGCGATGGTAGTGACGATGAGCCGCGACATCGCCGCCCGGCTTTACGAGGCGATTCGAGCGCTGCGCCCGGCTTGGCATGACGCGGACGATGGGCGTGGGGCCATGAAGGTGGTTGTCACCGGCGCCGGCGACGACCCCGAGCCGCTGCGCAGTCATGTCCGATCCAAGGCCGCCCGCAAGCGCCTCGCCGAGCGTTTCAAGGACCCGGCCGACGACCTGCGCCTGGTCATCGTCTGCGACATGTGGCTGACCGGCTTCGACTGCCCACCGGCGCACACGATGTACCTCGACAAGCCACTGGCCGGCCACAACCTGATGCAGGCTATCGCGCGGGTGAACCGCGTGTACGGCGACAAGCCGGGCGGGTTGATCGTGGACCTGCTGGGGCTGGCCGACCAACTGGCCGATGCGCTCGCGACCTACACCCAGGCCGGGGGCACTGGGGAGGCGGTAAGGAAGGTCCAGGACGAGGCGGTGCCCGCGATGCAGGCCGCCTTCGAGAAGCTGCGCGACTTCTTCCACGGCTGCAACTACGTGCCCGCGCTCCATGCAGAGCCTCGCGACGTGCTGCCGCTGTACCTCAGCGCCATCGATCACGTGCTGGGGCAGGAGGACGGGTGGAAGCGGTTCAGCACGCTCGTCAAGGAGCTGTCGACGGCCTTCGCCCTTGCCGTGCCACGGCCGGAGACGGAGGCGATCACGCCGCACCTGGCCTTCTTCCAGCGCTGTGCCGCAATGATCCGCAAGCGCCTGTCAGACGAGGGCGGGCGCAGCGTCGGACGTGCCCGGCAGCGAGACATTGACGCCGCCGTGCGCCAGGTAATCGGCGGCGCGGTGGACGCCGACGAGGTGATCGACCTGTTCGCGGCCGCGGGTCTCGAGGAGGCGCGCCTCGATATTCTGAGCGACGAGTTCCTCGAGCGCGTGGCAGCGCTGGAGCAGAAGAATCTCGCGCTGGAGACGCTGCGCAAGCTCTTGAAGGACCAGATTCGCGTGACGGAGCGCACCAACCTCGTGCAAAGTCGGAAGTTCCGCGAGGCGCTCGAAGACGCCATGCTGCGCTACACCAATAAGGCGATCTCAACCGCCGAGATGATCAGCCGCTTGATCGACCTGGCGAAGAGCCTGCGGGAAGCGCAGCGACATGGCGAAGAACTCGGTTTGAGCGCCGAGGAGACCGCCTTCTACGACGCACTGGCAGAGAACGAATCTGCGCGCGACGTCATGCGGAGCGATACCCTGCGGCTGATGGCCCGCGAGTTGACGGAGATGGTGCGGCGCATGCCGAAGCTCGACTGGACCCAGCGCGAGTCGGTGCGGGCGAGTCTCCGCCGAAACGTCCGCCGACTTCTGGCCAAGTATGGGTACCCCCCCGATCTCGCAGAAGGTGCGACGCAGATGGTGCTGCGGCAGGCCGAGTTGTCCACCGAGAACGGGGTGTAGCGTCGTTCTGAGGAGGGCGCCGATGGCGCGGTGCGCATGAGCGAGCCGTTGCCGGCGGCTTTGCGGCCGCCGCCGGTCGGAGTCGCGCGGGCCGGCCTCTGGGACATCAGCTGTCCGTGCGGCGCCCCCACACTCTCCACAGTTCTTTGAGGCATTCGGCAGCCCCGCCTCGGGCTGCCGGGCATGAAGAGAGGCGGCGAGGAGCATCGGCTCCCTGGACCCGTCCGCCAGACCGTAGTCCCTGCGGACACGTTATGGAGACAATCCACCGTACAGACGCCATCCGCCACCGCGAGCACGGCGCGAGCCGCAAGCGCACCGCCAGGAAGGCGCTTCGGCACAAGACTTCGGTGCCGTCGCCTTGGCCGGCCTTCGAGAAACGCCTCGCCGACGCCATTGGCGCTCTGGACGAGGACCAGTACCTCATCCTCTCGAAGAAGCGCGGCTGGGGTTACGTCCAGTTCGCGGCGCAGGGGTTCTACGGAATCCGCGGCGAGTGCATGAGCAATCACTACCTGGACGCCGCGCACGCGCTGACGAAGGTCCAGATGGACGCGCTCGTCGCGCTCGGGCGGCTGGCGCCCACGGGAACGCCCGCGGAGGTGTGCGCGGACAAGAAGAAGGACGGCTCGCCGAACTACCACCGCGACTTCGAGGGCCGGGCGCGTGTGGCGAGGGCGGCGCGGCTGGCGGTGCGTACGCTCGCGGACGCCTCCGAAGAAGAGCCCTGACGCGGAGTCGGTTGCGGGCGTCCGGGCGCTGGTGCTGGCGGCGATCCGGAAGGGCTCGGGCGACGAGGCCGTCAACCCCGAGGCCGACGGCGACATCGCGCTGCGCTTCGGGAACGCGGTCGTTCTGGAACCCTCTACGCCGCGCTCGAGCTGTTCGTGAAGCCCCTCGTCGGCGAGCACGTGTGGGACGCCTGCGTCCAGCTGGCCAGCTTCGCGAACGATGCGGGTGAGGATCTGCGGAGGGAATGGGGCGGGCGGATGGCGTTTGAGGAGGAGGGCGAGGCGGTGGGGGGGTCAGTAGGGGGGGTGGATAATCATTTGCCACGTAAATTCATTTAATCTATATTAACGTGGTATGGAAGATTCCATTCGCGAGCGGCCCGGGAGCTACGGCTCTTCGGATGGACTCGAGCTCCTGGGAGATCTCGTCGACACGGGGCTT
>JBBQXP010000080.1:0-12547 GCA_038209555.1 Gaiellales bacterium | reverse complement strand
TCATTTCCCGACGCGGTACTTGAGGTGGGTGACGCCGGGTGCCGCGACCGTGCGCGTGCACTCGAGCGCGATCTCCGCGCCCTCGAGATTGTCGAACAGCCGGGCGCCGGCTCCGAGGACGACTGGGACCACATGGAGCTGCATTTCGTCGATCAGCCCGGCCTTCAGGTACTGCTGGGCGACGTTCGCGCCACCACCCAGCGCAACATCCTTACCGGCGGCCGCCTCCCGGGCGTGCTCGAGCGCGGATTCGATGCCGTCGGTGACGAAGGTGAAGGTGGTGCCTCCTTCCTTGGTCACCGGCTCGCGGGCGTGGTGGGTGACGATGAAGACCGGCATGTGGAAGGGCGGATCGTCTCCCCACCAGCCGTCCCAGGGGTCGTCTCCCCAAGGGCCGTGGCCGCCGAACATATTCCTGCCCATCACGATCGCTCCGACGTTCTCGAGCGATTCCTCGATGACCTCGGTGGAGGCGTTGACTTTGCCACCCTCGTGGCCGTGGCGCGTACGCCAGGCTGCCAGCTCCACGCCCCACTCGTGGAGCTGCATCCCGCCCTCGCCCAGCGGGTTCTCCTCGCTCTGGTTCGGCCCGGCGATGAAGCCGTCCAGCGACATCGAGATGTCGAATCTCAGTCGTGCCATCGTGTCACCCACCTCTCAGTGATCGGCCCGAGGCCGAGCGTCGGTTGTCGGTGCTTTAGACGTGCCATGCAATGAAGACCGCAACCGAGGCGAACCTTCATCGGTGCATGTATTGGTATGGAGGTTCAGCCTCGCGATTCGGCTCGCGTAACGAGTCAGCTCCTGCGCGAACCTGGGCGGGGTCGTAGGCTAGTGGGCGGTCGTGGTAGCCCAAGTTGACGAGGTGGTGCTGACGACGTGTCCCCGGGACTGCTACGACGCGTGCGGCATCGTGGTCGTCAAGCGCGACGGGGCGATCCGGCATGTCCGCGGCGATCCAGAGCATGCGGTGAGCCGCGGCAAGCTCTGCCGCAAGTGCTCGATCGGCTACAACAGCGCCTTTCTCGATCCAGGGGCGCGGCTGACGCGCCCGTCTCGCCGGACCGGCGCGAAGGGCATGGGGCGGTTTGAGCCCGTCTCCTGGGACGATGCGCTCGGGGGCATCGCCGAGCGTCTCAGTCGCATCGAGGCGACCGCCGGCGCGCACACGGTCTTGAACGCCCACTACACGGGCACCTTTTCGCTCCTCGCCTACTCCTTTCCGCTGCGCTTCTTCCACCGGCTCGGCGCGACAGAGGTCGACCCGGACACGATCTGCAACAAGGCCGGGCACGTCGCGCTCGAGTACGTGTACGGCACGTCCCTCGTCGGCTTCGACCCGCTGACTGCTCGCGACTCGGCCTGCATTCTCGTCTGGGGCGCGAATCCGTCCGCTTCGGCGCCGCACGCACATGATCACTGGCTGCCCGAGTCGCCCGCCCGGGTAATCGTCGTCGACCCCGTCCGGACTCCGACCGCCGAGGCGGCCGATCTCCATCTGCAGCCGTTCCCCGGCAGCGACGCCGCCCTGGCTTTCGCGCTTCTGCACGTGATCGCCCGCGAGGGGCTCGTCGACGTTGACTTCGTCGGCGCGCATACCGTCGGCTGGGACGAGCTGGAGCCGCTGCTCGTCGGCTGCACGCCGGAGTGGGGCGAGGATGCGACGGGCGTTCCGGCCCACCTGATCGAGGAGGCAGCCGGGCTCTACGGCCGGGGGCCCTCGCTGCTCTGGCTCGGGCAAGGCTTCCAGCGCCAGCGGACCGGCGGCAACGTTATCCGCGCCTGTGCGCTCCTGCCGGCGGTCACGGGCAATCTCGGCAAGCCGGGCGCCGGCTTCCTCTACCTCAACGGGACCGAGTCGCGCGGGATCGACGAGGACTACCTCGCCGCCCCTCACCTGGGCCTCGGCACACCCGAGCCGATCAGCCACATGGATCTCGTGGACTGCCTCGAGGATCCTGTCCGGTCGCAGGCGCTCTTCTGCTGGAACATCAACATCGCCGCGTCGAACCCGCAGCAGAAACGCCTGCACGAGGCGCTCCGCCGCGAGGATCTGCTCACGGTCGCGATCGACCTCTTCCCAACCGACACGACGGACTTGGCGGATTACGTCCTTCCGGCGGCGAGCTTCCTCGAGTTCGACGACCTCGTCGGCTCCTATTTCAATCTCACGCTCTCGGCGCAGGTCAAGGCGGCCGAGCCGATGGGCGAATCGCTCCCGAACATGGAGATTTTCCGCCGCCTTGCGCTGGCGATGGGGTACCACGAGCCCGAGCTCCACGAGAGCGACGCGGAGCTGCTCGAGACCCTGCTCGAGCGGTCGGGCGTCGGCGAGGACTTTGCCTCCCTCGCCGCCAAGGGCACCGTTCCGATCGCGGCCGAGCCGGTCATCCAGTTCGCCGACAGCCGCTTCCCGACCCCGAGTGGCCGCATCGAGCTCGCCTCTGCTCGCGCCGCGACAGACGGCCTTCCCCGTCTGCCGCTTCCGCTCGCGGACCCACGGCCGGCGGACGGGCGCCTCCGACTGCTCTCGCCGGCCTCACCGTGGCTCCTGAACGACAGCTTCGCGAACGATGCCAAGATCGCGAAGCGGATGGGCCCGGCGACCGTCGGCCTTCATCCTGACGACGCTGCCGCGCGAGGCCTCGCCGACGGGGACGAGGCTGTCGTGGCGAACGAGACGGGACGACTCCGGCTCCTGGTCACCCTCTCAGACGCCGTCCCCCGTGGGGTGGCCTACTCGCCGAAGGGGCGCTGGCCGAAACGGGAGCCCGCCGGTGCGAACGTGAACGTCCTCAACCCTGGCGAGCGCGCAGACATGGGCGAGAGCACGTCCGTGCACGGCGTCGAGGTGACGGTGACACCGCGCTGAGCGTGCAGACGCTCGTCCTCCAGCACATCGCCTGCGAGCCGCCCGGCGTCTACGAGGACGTCCTGGTCGAGCGCGGCGCCATGATCCACCGGGTCGAGCTGGACGAAGGCGAGCCACTCCCCGACTGGCGCGAATTCGACGCGATCGTTGCGATGGGCGGCCCCATGAGCGTCAACGAGGAGGAGGAACTTCCCTGGCTTCGCGCTGAGAAGGCGCTGATCGCAGAGGCGGTCGGCGCCGGCCTGCCCTTCTTCGGCGCCTGCCTCGGCGTTCAACTTCTGGCCGTGAGCCTCGGCGCTGAGGTCGTTACCTGCCCTGCGCCGGAGGTCGGCCTACTGCCTGTGTTCATCACCGAGGCCGGTGCCGCCGACCCCGTCTTCGCCGGCCTCCCGCGCGAGCTACTCACCCTTCAGTGGCACGGCGACACGTTCTCGCTCCCGGAGGGAGCGGTGCTGCTCGCGAGCTCGCCTGCCTACCCCAACCAAGCGTTTCGCTGGGGTCGGTGTGCCTACGGCGTCCAGTTCCACCTGGAGCTCTCCCGGGAGATGGCCGCCGAGTGGGCTGACGTGCCCGAGTACGCCGACGCGCTCGCGCAGGTGCTCGGGCCAGACTCTGCGACCGCGCTCGTCGACCAGCTCGGGGCCAATGCAGACGAGCTGCGGGCGCACGGGCGGCAGATGTTCGAGCGCTGGCTCGAGCTCTTCTCCCCGGCCGAGTCCGCGGCCGAGCTCGCCGGGCGCCCTCACGGATGAGGAGCGAGCCATCATCAACACACACACGATCGAAGGCCAGCGAATGCTCGATACTGTGGGCGGCTGCTCGGGGAAGTTGGATACCTCGTTCGGTCGTGCCACGAACGCTGGGACGGAGCCGGCTATCCGGACGGCCTCGCGGGCGAGCAGATTCCGCTCGTCTCCAGGATCGTGTGCGCCTGCGACGCCTTCAGCGCGATGACGACCGACCGCTCGTACCGCCAGGCAATGGATCGCCACGAGGCCATTGGAGAACTCCGCCGGTGCGTGGGCACCCAGTTCGACCCGCAAGTCGTTGAGGCGTTGATCCCCGCAGCCGACGCTCCGCGCCCGGCTCAAATCCTGCCGGTCCTCAGGCATTGACATTCGCGCCAGCATGGCGCGACCCGGGTCGCGTGGGCAAGTTCATACCGCTGCGCTTCCCTTTTAGTCCGGCTTCCGAGCGATCTCGTACTCGCGGATCGAGCCGACGACCTCTTCGCCTTCACTACGTTGGTGGCCCGCGATCGTGACGTAGTGGTTCGGCTTGGCAGCGACGCCTTCCCACGCGCTGGGAGTAATTTCAACTCGGCCAAGACAGTCCAGGTCAGCGCATTCGCAGAGGAACGGTACCGGTGACAGTTCGGATCCAGCATCAACCGCGGCATCGTGCAGGGACTCGTTCCCGTGCCTGAACAGCTTCTGGTTTTCCTCTCGACGGGTGTCCCGATTCACCTCCCTAGGGTCCCCACGCCATGGAGTCCAAAACACTACGGGGGCGACTATCACGCGCTCGACCCGGCCTGCTCGGTCAAACTCACAACTCTGCGAACGAAAGGACGATCATGCGAGCCTTCACCCTGGACAGCTTCGACGTCCAGCCCGCCTTGCGAGACGATCTTTCCGGAGCCGCGCGTCGGCGACAACGAGCTGCTCGTGCGCGTGCGCGCCTCCTCCGTCAACCCCGTCGACGTATTCATCGCCGCCGGTGCGCTAAAGGAAATGGCGGAGCACGGCTTCCCCGTCACCCTCGGCCGCGACTTCGCCGGCGTGGTCGAGCAGGTCGGCTCCGAGGTCAGTCGCTACCAGGTCGGCGACGAGGTCTTCGGCTTCCTCCTCCATGCCAACCCAACCGTGCACGACGGGAGCTGGGCCGAGCTGATCGCCGTCCCGGAAGACAACTTCGCCTCAGCGAAGCCGCGCAAACTGGACTTCGACCAGGCCGGCGCAGCGCCGCTCGCGGCGATCACCGCGCTCGCCGCCTTCGACGCGCTCGCGCCCGCTGAGGGCGAGATCGTGCTCGTCGTCGGCGCTGCCGGCGGTGTCGGCAGCTTCTTCGTCCAGCTCGCCGCCAACGCAGGATCTACCGTGATCGCTCCGGCGCTCCCTGAGGACAGGGACTATCTGCACGGACTCGGCGTCAGCGAACTGATCGACCGGGACGGGGACGTCGCTGCAGCAGTACGGGAAGCCCATCCCGGCGACGTCGACGCCATCCTGGACGTTGCTTCGGCGACGCCCGACACCTCGCTCCTCCGGGAACGCGGCCGGCTCGCCTCGCCGCTCGGCGCCGCCGGCGAAGGTGAGGGTCGCTTCAACATCATGGCTGAGCCCACCCCGGCAAACCTGCAGCGCCTCGCCGAAGTCCTCGACGACGGCACGTTACGAGTGCAGATCCAGCGCAGCTACCCACTCGAGCAAGCGGGCGACGCGCTCCAGGCGCTGCCCACCACGCACACCCAGGGCAAACTCGGCTTGATGATCGCGTAGAGCAGCGGTGCCCACGACGCGCGCCTTTTCGTCGAGAAGCAGCGGACGCCCTAGGTTCTACGGGCGCTCATAGGTCGCGGTCAACCTCGCCTCGGCGAGCATGAGAGGAGCGACCGCCTCGTCGAAGGCGGCGCGATCGACACCGGGCTCGAGCCGCACTTGGGCGTCCAGCGCAAGCAGGCGGAAGACGTAGCGGTGCTTCTCGCCGTGCGGTGGACAGGGGGCGCCGTAGCCAGTGTCACCGAAGTCGTTCTCGCCCTCCGACAGCTTCTCCGCGCCCGGCAGCATCGTCACCGTCGGGTCGATTCCGTACACGAGCCAGTGAGTGAAGGTTCCCCCCGGCGCGTCGGGGTCCTCGAGAGCAAGCGCGAGCTCCTGCGTGTCCTCGGGAACGCCCTCCCAGGCAAGTTCAGGTGAGATCTCCTCGCCATCGCAGGTGAAACGCACGTCGATCGACGCACCCTCGGCAACGTCGCTCCTGTCTGCGAACTGGAAGCCGGCGACAGCCGGGCCTTGCTGCAACTCAGTTCCACTCCCGCCGCCGCCTCCGCAACTCACCACGGTCAGACCTGCGAGAACCAGAAGAACACAGAGTCCCTTCACCTCGTCAAGGCTAGGGCGCGAGGGGGCCGCAGTGGTGGTCTCGTAGGACACGGACACCACACGTCAAGCGAAGCAAGCCTTCATCCCACAGCCCTCGCTAGATCCCGGGGCGAGCCCAAAGAGGCTCCCCCCGGAGCTTTGCTCATCGGCCGGCGAGAAGCCCCGGGTAGCGGCCGGCGTCGAAGTCGTGGGCGAAGTCGCCCAGTCCGTGCTCGAACTCGATGTGCCGGCCGTACGCACGCCGGTAGTCGACGACGAGGACGCCGAGGTCCTCGAACGCCCGCTCGAGCACGCATCCGCCTCCGTCCCACGCCGTGCAAGCAGCCGGGAGTTCGTAGAGCGGGTCGGCGCCGTGCGTCGTGCGAATGCGATTTACGCGACGCAGCACCTCGTCAAGCGGGCTCGCCGGCGGCGTCGACGGAGCGGGAGCCTCCCGTACCGGTACGGCCATGCTCCCGAGTCTACGTCAGGCGAGCCGCCAGGTCGGCACGGGCGGCGTCGGCTGAGAGTGAAGGCAAGGGTAGCTACTGCGAGTTGAGGAACCTGACGACGGCCAGCACGCGCCGGTGGTCGTCGGTTGATTGCGGCAGGCGCAGCGTCCCGAAGATGTTCTTGACATGCTTCTCCACGGTGTGTTCGGTGATGAAGAGCCGCGCGCCAATCGCCTTGTTCGAGCGTCCCTCGGCCATCAACGCCAGCACCTCGAGCTCTCGCTCCGTCAGGTCCTCGAGCGCATTGTCGCCCTTGCGGCGCTGGCCCACGAGCTGTGCCACGACCGAAGGGTCGAGGACGGGGGCGCCCTCGCCGATCCGCCGGATGCTTGCCGACAGCTCGGCGAGATCGGAGACGCGGTCCTTGAGCAGGTAACCGACCCGCTCGGTCCCCGTCGAGAGCAGCTCGACTGCGTAGCGCGCCTGCACGTGTTGTGAGAGCACGAGGATTCCGGTCTCCGGCCAGCGGGACCGGATGAGCTTCGCGGCCTGAAGCCCTTCGTCGGTGTGGGTTGGTGGCATCCGGATGTCGACGATCGCGACGTCCGGACGACAGCGCTCGACGAGCGCGTAGAGCTCGTCCGCGTCGGCTGCCAGCCCGACAACTTCGAACCCTGCCTCTTCGAGCAGACGCGCCAAGCCCTCGCGCAGGATGACGGCGTCGTCGGCGACGACTACCCGCACGGGATCTCCGCCCGCAGAGTCGTCCCTCGACCCGCTGGGCTCGAGACGGTGATCCGGCCACCGAGCGCCTCAACACGATCGGCGAGGCCACGCAGTCCCGAGCCGCCGCCGTCTCCGGCACCTCCGATGCCGTCGTCGGCAACCTCGACCTCGAGCATGGCGCCGTCACACGAGGCTGCAAGCCGGACCTCGCTCCCGTGCGAGTGCTTGACGGCGTTCGTCAAGGCCTCGCTGGCGACGTAGTACGCGGCCGCTTCGACGTTCTCGGACAGGCGGCCGCTAATCGCGACGTGCAGCTGCACCGGCAGCGCCGCTCGCCTGCCCAGGTCGTCGAGCGCTGCGGCGAGCCCCCGCTCAACCAGGATGGCCGGCCGGATCCCCTGGGTGAGCTCTCGCAGCTCCTCGAGCGCGAGTGCAAGCGCGTCTCTGGCCTCGTGAAGGATTGGCCCGATTGCAGGCCGATCCTTGGCGAGCTTTGATTCGACGAGGCCGAGCGTCATCGCGATCGAGACGAGCCGCTGCTGCGTCCCGTCATGGAGGTCGCGCTCGATCCGCCGCCGCTCCGTCTCGGTCGCTCGCACCAGCCGCGCGCGCGAGGCCTGCAGCTCCCCCAGCCTTGCGAGCAGTTCGGCACGAAGGACGAGCTGGCGCCGAGCGAGGCTCCAACCGAGCGTGCGCCGCTCGCCGCAGCGCCCGCGCGTCCACCAGCCAAGGCCAGACGACGGCGGACCGGGTTGGCTGCATTGGCGCTTCTTGCGGCGACCGGCTTTGCGGCGGCGTGGCTAGCCCTTGGCGCCGGAGAATCGACACCCTCCCCCGGGCCGGCCGGCCGTGACGTTCCGAGTGGGAGTAGTTCCAAGTCGGTCGACCAGACTGTCTCGACAGGACTCGGCCCCAGCGCGCCCACCGGCCCAGCCTCGAGCACGGCGACCGAGGCTGGGACGACCGGTACGACTTCCGCGACAACGACCGCAGCTACGACGTCGAGTGGCTCGACAACGACGGAGGCTGGCACGACTACAGAGACTGGCACGACCAGGGCCGCTGCTGGAACCGTTACGGCCAGTCAGCCGTCGCCATGAGGCAGCCGCCACGACCGGTTGCTCGGCCGGCCTGCTCCGGTTAGGGTGCTTTGGCGGCGCACTGCGGCGGAGATGCCTTGTGAGCCACAACGTAGGCCGAATCGTCACCGTTCCGGGCACGAGAATCGGGCCTGACAGCGGCGCGCCGCCGACGAGCCCAGGAGTCTGGGAGCTCCCATTCTCACCGGAGCCCGCCCTCACGGGCGGCGTACCACGGTTCGTGCTCCTACACCTGACCACGATGAGCCTGCCTGGGACGTCGCGCGTAGAGGTCAACCTGAGGTACTCACAGGACGTCTTCACGGCGGCCTCCGGCGCGGACGTCTGGACACGCCCCATTGACCCCGCTTTGGGCCCCGTCCTCATCCGATACATCGGTTCCGGAACCGCTGGCGGAGTCACACTCTTCGAATACGGGAGCGGTGAGCCGTGGACGACCACTTACCCGCCGGCACAGGCGTGGCAGAACAGCGTCACGAACACCGACCTCTTCCTCCACACAAACCCGTATGCCGAGCCGACATACCAACCGTGGCTTCAATGCGGGGGAGTCTTCGACTGGCAGAACGCGGCCTGCGCTGCGAGTGGCTCGGTGCAGGAGGAGACCGCACGCGCCGTCGGCCTGATCGTGTCCGTGCACCACCACGGCGGTGAGCGCCTAGTCAGCACGTGCTCCGGGACGCTCATTGACACGAACATCTTCCTGACCGCGCAGCACTGCCTGACAGACCCGAGCGAGGAGGAGGTGCGCTCCGGTTCGGTGACGTTCGACTACGCGACGACCTGCGCGGGTGGGCGGCCCGCCGGGTACTCGCCCACCTTCCACAAGGTTCGGCGCAAAATCGCGACCGGGACGATCGCCGGCCTTGACGCAGACTGGGCGCTACTGGAGATCAACCCTCCACCGGCCGGGATCGTGCCTCGAACCCTTCGGCGACGAACGCCATGTCCGGGGAGCCCGTTTTCGCCGTCCACCATCCGAACGGCGCCGTCAAGAAGCTCCAGTCTGGAACGCTCTCGAGCGGCGACGTTCACGTCGTCACGAACTTCGACTACGCCGGCGGAAGCTCGGGCTCTGCGCTGTTCGATGGCGTTGGGCGCGTAATTGGAGCCGCACTCTCGACCGGCAACGGGGGTCCGAACGCGTGTCAGGTCGCCTACAGCCGTGCCACTGACGTCCTTGCGGCGCTTGCCAACCCACCTGCCCCGCCGACGCCTCTCGACCTCATGATCGTCGTCGATCGCTCGGGAAGCATGGTACTTCCGGGGACATCGGGTACCGGCCGGACGAAGATGGACGAGGCAAGGGACGCCGCTTCGCTTTTCGTGCAGCTCGTCCGCCTGAACGCCGGTGATCGTCTGGGCATGGTCTCCTTCAGCACGAGCGCGACGGATCCGCCGGAAAACGCGCCTGGGATCGTCAATCCAGGGCGGAAGCAACAGCTCGTTGGGCCGCCGCCCTACACGGGCGGCAGCGTTGGCGCACTCGTTCCCGGCGGCTGGACGAGCATCGGTGACGGACTTCGGGCAGCGATTCAGGCGCTTGGCTCGACCGGGAATCAGCGGGCGATCCTGCTGCTTACCGACGGGATGCAGAACACGCCGCCGATGGTCGAGGATGTCGAGTCGACGCTGGGGAATACGCAACTTTGCGTCGTCGGCTTCGGGAACGAGGCGAACCTGGACGGCGCTCTGCTCAGCCGGCTTGTCCGCGACCACCCTGTCACAGGCGCTCATCGCGGCATGTACACGCGCGCAAATGACGGGCTCGCACTGAAGAAGTTCTTCGCGCTCTGCTTCGGAAACATCTTCGAAAGCGGCACGCTCGTCGACCCGCAGCTTCGCCTCTTGCAGGGCGCGACGACGGCCCCCGAGCTTCCGTTCGACGTCTGCGACGAGGGTCAGATCACGCTCGTCGTCGGTTGGGACACGCCGGGCGCGACGCTCGAAGCGGCTCTCGTGACGCCTGCAGGCACAGTCGTGACGAGCGCCACCGGTGGAGCGACGGGAGATGCGGGACTGACCTGGCGGTTTCTCCGCGTTGCCCTCCCCCTGCAGGCGGAGCGAGAGGGAACCTGGAAGGTGCGCGTGTGGCGAGCCGCGCCGGGAGAGCTCGAGGAGCTCGGCTCAGACCTGCGCTACTTCGTCTCCGTGATCGCCGACGGCGGCCCGGTCTTCGAGCCCCTGCTTCCGGCGCGACGGCTCTATACGGGCGACGCCGCGAACCCCGCAGCCTCCCTCCGCTACCGTGACGGGACAGCTCCGCACGCGGACCTCGAGCTGTCCGTGGAGGTCCCGGATGGCTCCCTGGGCGATCTCGTCATGCAGCACGGGCTTGCGACGCCCGATCCCGACGCGGAACCAGTCGATGCCTTCAGGGCAACGCTTCAGCAACTGGCAGGCGAGGCGGGCGGCGAGCTCCCGATCGAGCGCGCCACACGGACGCTGGAACTTTTCGACGACGGCGCGCACGACGACGGCGCGATGGAGTCCGACGGCGTCTACGCCAATCCCGTCAACGATTTGCTCCGCTACGAGGGCTCGTACACCTTCCACGCCGTTGCGACGTACGGTGACACGTGTCGTGGCAGGCGGGAGGCGATGTGGTCGTTGCACGTTGACCTCGGGATCGATCCTGGCCGAAGCGACGTTCGACTCGTCGACTCCACCATTCGATTCACGCCACGAGATCGGTACGGGAATCCGCTCGGGCCTGGTCGCAGTGGGAGCTTCACCGTCACCGCTCAGCCGGGCTCGCAGCTCACAGGCCCCGTAAGCGACAACGGTGACGGCTCCTACGAGGTGCCCGTCGCGTGGGACGGGGAAGGTCCCTCCGTGGCGATTACGCAGCCTGAGCGCCCGTCGATCGCGCTTGCGCCACCGAGCCCGAACGATGCTCCCTGGAGACGCTGTCCGCGCTGGCTCTGCTGGCTGCTCGGACTCCTCGCCCTGCTCCTCCTCGTTGCGCTGATCATCGTGCTCTTGACGTAGGCCATCGGCGCGCTCAGGGCGTGCGATCGGCGAGGCTGTTCCGGAGGGGCGAGTCCTAGGCCTCTGGCGAATGAGCACCGCCCAGACTCGCCGGTCGGACTTCACCACCGCGTGTGCACACGGTCAGCGGCGTTTACATGGGGCCGCAATCAAAGTGCCTGCAATACCGAAGCGGACGCGCGGATTCGAACCGCGGACCCCTTCATTACGAGGGAAGGACGAGTGAGGAACGCGCGTCCACTAGCCGGGCACGGGCGCGCACGTGTTCGCTGCAAATTCTGCGGTTCTTCCACCTACGCAATGGACGCACGTACCCGCCCGTGCCCGAGCTGACGTACCCGTTTCGTTCCCGGCCAGTGTTGACGTTCTAGCCCAGCACTGCGGGACACGACTGGACCGCCTCGCGCACCTTGCGAGCTCGAGCGTTGGCTTGAGCCAGGCATGCGCGCCCGTTCAGCATGATCTAGCGGCTGGAGGCGGCTTGCGCGCGACGAACAGCGCCTGCCCGACTTTGCCGGACTTGCCGAGCTTCCTAACCAGCTCGCGGCCCGCCTCAGCTGCCTGCATACGCTCGGTGTCGAAGCCGACAATGCGCAGCGCGTCGTAGGTGAGCTGCAGTGTGAGCATGTCTCGGTAAAGGTCGAAGTACCGCGCGAAGCGGCCGGTATCCTCGGCCGCCTCGACCGCGCAGCCTTCTCGCTCCAGGAGGCGACGGTAGTCGTCGATCGACAGGATGCTCGGGAAGTTCATGAAACGCAAAAACTGCTCCGCCTCGCGTTCCTCCATCGCGACCGGCCCCTCGACCCAGTCGGTGAATGCGATCGTGCCTCCCGGCCGGACGAGGCGAGCAGCCTCGGCGATTAGTCTGGACTTGTCGGCGACGTAGCACCAGGCGTCCTCGCCCCAGACGAAATCGGCACTCGCGTCCGGGAGCCCGGTGTCACATGCGTCCCCGAGCACGAAAATGACCCGGTCGTCCAGGCCTTCCTCGCGGCACCTGTCCTGGCCGCGCCGCACGATGCGTTCCGTCGCGTCGACGCCGATCATGTGGGCGGCGCCGCGGTAGCGCACCAGGAAGCGCATGCCGGCACCGGTGCAGCAGCAGAGATCGACGCCGCTCGTACCCGGCTCGATCCCGGCTCGCTCGGCGAGCTCCGTCGAGGCATGCATGCCCCCGATGTGGACCTGCTCGCCCATGATCAGCTCCGCGAGGTCGCCCTCTGGGCTGCCGTACTCGGCCTGCACGTCAGCGAGCCCGATATCCTCGACGATCTTCACCTTGCCCCCTTGGCAAGTCGCTGAGGCAACTGGCGAGCGTCCGCG
>JBBQXP010000079.1:0-13417 GCA_038209555.1 Gaiellales bacterium | reverse complement strand
TCTCGGCGAGCGAGAGAGAGGGTGCGGTCGGGTTCGAGGTGTCGACTTTGGCATCCGCGGAGACCGCCGACGCGGCGGACTGGTTTCCGACGTTGTCCGAGAGCGTGTAGCGATACCGGTAGCACTTGCCGGCCGCGACTGTCGCGTCGGCGCCACCCGAGAGGGTGACCGTCGACCAGGAGCCCGACCAGTTCGTGCAACCGTCGGCGACGAGGTCGCCGGACTCCCGCTCGACGATCCTCGTGGTGGTGTCGATCCCGGAGCCCGTATCCGAGCCGTCCACGAGCGTGAGTGGAACGGAGAGGCTTGTGTAGTAAGGCGCGCCTGCGCCCGCGAGCGACACGGAATGGCCCGTCGGTGCGCTCGAGTCGGCTGCGATCGTCACCGCGTCGTTTGCCGTCCGGCCCGCTTTGTCCGTCGCCGTGATCGTCCGGGCCCCCGGTGCCGTCGCACCGGCCGTCCAGGTGTAGTCGGCCGGGGATGCATACGGGCTCGAGGCGTCGCTTCCGCCCGTCGACCCTGTCCAGCCGGACACCGCCGAGACGTTCGGGAATGCGACTCCTGTGATCGCGGTCTCAATGTCGCTCGCCGTTGCGTTCAGCGTGAAGCTGCCCGCACCGCCGGGGCGGAAGTAGTGGGTCTTCGTCCCGGAGTCGTAGTACTGCGCCCCCGGCCCGGTGACCTCGGTGGGGCCGGTGACCGACACGCTCGGGTTGCCCGTGTCCACCTTCGCATCGGAAGAAGCCGCCGAGGCGGCCGATTGGTTTCCGACGTTGTCAGAGATCTTGTAGCGATACCGGTAGCACTTGCCGGAGGCGACTGTCGTGTCGGCGCCACCCGAGAGGGTGACGGTCGACCAGCTGCCCGACCAGTTCGTACAGGTGTCGCTCGCGAGGTCGCCCGACTCGCGCTCGACGACCCGAGAAGTGGTGTCGAGGCCGGAGCCGGCACCGTCCCCACCGTCGACGAGCGTCAGCGAAACGGACAGGGATCCGTAATATGGCGCGCCCGCCCCCGCGAGGGATACCGAGTGGCCCGTGGGGGCGGCCGTGTCCGACGTGAGCGTGAAGCTCGTCCCCGAGCCGGCGACGCTGGCGTTGTTCGTGGCTGTCACCGAGCCTGTCGGAGAGCCGCTCGTCGTGTTCGACCACGAATACGTGTCCTCGTAGGGGGAGCCCGTGTCATTCGTCCCGCCGCCGGTGAGGCCGGCCACGCTCGGGAAGCTGAGATGCTTGATCCCGGTTTCCGAGTCTGCCGGTCCGGTCGCGGTGACCTTGAAGGATCCGCCTGCTGCGCCTCCCTTGTAAAAGAGAGTCGCGCCCGAGACGTGCTGGTTCGCGCTCGCCGGGTTCTCCGACAGCGTCAGGGTCGGAGCGGGGGTGGGAGCCGAGGTGTCGACCTTTGCGTCGGCAGAGGTCGCCGAAGCGGCCGACTGGTTGGCGACGTTGTCCGAGATCTTGTAGCGATACCGGTAGCACTTGCCCGAGACCACGTTCGTGTCAGCGCCGCCGGAGAGCGTCACAGTCGACCACGTCCCGAGCCAGTTCGTGCAGGCGTTTGCGGCGAGGTCACCGGATTCACGCTCGACCAGCCGCGTGCTCGTGTCGAGCCCAGAGCCCGAGCCGTCGTTTCCGTCCACGAGGGTGAGCGGAACAGAGAGAGCCGTGTAGTAGGGCGCTCCCGCTCCGCCAAGCGTGACGGAGTGCGCCGTCGGAGCCGCTGTGTCCTTCTTGATCGTCAGGGTCGTCTGCGTCTGCTGCTGCGCCAGGTCTTCCTCGGTGATCGTCTGCCCGCCTGGCTCGGTCGTGCTCGAGGTCGTCCAGGCGTAGGTGTTCGATGTGAACGGGGCGGCCGTGTCCGTCTTGACGGAGTGGGTGAAGGCACCCGAGTCGAGGCTGATCGCGGGGAAGACCACCGAGTACGGTCCCGAGCCGGAGTCGGTGATCGCGTCGGTGACGACGAAGTCACCTGCGGCGGCGGGACTGTAGTAGACGGTGCTCGTCCCGTCGAAGTACTGGCGGCTCGGATTCGTCCCCTCGGCGACCGTGAAGCTCGTATGCGTCGGGCCGGTATCGTCGGCCGTCGGGTGGGCGATCTTGGCGACGCCGTCGTTGACGTAGAAGTCGAGTTGTCGTCGGGCAGCCTGCGGTGCGGAGATGGCCCCGCTCTGATGGCGCCAGTAGTCGACGAAAAGCGTCTCGCCCGCCGCCAGGGAGAACTTGGGGATGGAGTAAGTCGCCGTGGTCGTCACGGCGTTCGTTCCCGTGCGGAGGTTTTGCCCGGCCGGGTCGTCGGTAGGGCTGAGGATCGTGCCAGTCACTGTGAACGTGCTGCCGCTGATCGTCCCCTTGAAGAGCCCGACGGTGAGAACGGCGGTTCCCGCGACGAGCGTGGTGTTCGGAATGTCGGTCTGGACCGTGAAGTCCCAGTTGCCCGCGGGGAAGCCGGTCGCGCCGCCGGCAGGATCGATGATCCATCCCTTGCCATCCGTCGTCGTCGGGAGAATCGTCTGCTGGGTCGTGACCGCGACGCCCGGGTCCCAGGCGTACCAGCCGGTCGCGCCGTTCGCGGGCTCGTTCTGCGACGTCGTGTTGACGGTTCCGGTTCCGGTTCCAAGGACCCAGGAGCCGGTGACGGCCGAGGCCGTACTCCTCAGGTTGAGCGGCGTCGGATAGTTGGCGGCGGGATCGATGACGTAGGGGAGGGGAAGCTTGCGGTCGTCCAGCCGAAGCCGGAGCCACCAGCCGTCGCGGTCGTGGACGAGCGACCAGCGGAGACCTGCTGGAGTGATGTCTCGCCCGGAGGCGTCGAGAACGGCGACCGGATGGATGGTGAGTGCGGACTGACCTCGAAGGCCGACGAACCGAACGCCGCCGTTCGCCTCGAGCCGCGGTTGGAGGCCCGCCGCGTCCAGGCGCCAGCGCCAGGTTCGAACACCCTGGTGGCGGACGACCGTGAGGTAGAGCTCGGTCCTGTCCGGCTGGATAGTGATCGTCTCGTGCCCGAAAGGCGTTCGCCGGCTGGCGCCGTTTTCGAACGCAGCCCAGCCCGCCGTTCCACTGCCCTCGCCGCTCACCGAGACCGAGGCGCCGGCGCGGCGGACCGTGTAGCCGGTCTGGTCGACGTCAACCTGGACACCTGGCGCGGGCTTATGTACCGTCGCCGCGGTCTCTTCCTGCGGGGAGCCGAGGGCGCTGGCGAGAAATTCGGGGACACTGGCGACCCGCTCCGACGATCCGGTCAGCTGCAGTGCAGCGAAGAACGTCGCCGCGATGAGAGCGAGGAGAACGATCACGCTTTCCGACGTGGGCGAGCATGCGGAGGCCAGGCGGCCGGCCGGGGCCGGGCGCGTTCCAGATCGCCGCAGTCTTGGAAAGTTGGTCATGTGCCTCCTCGCACGGCTTTTCCCGCGCGATAAAGGCGTGATCGGGCCTTCCGTCACCCGAATCGAGTGGAATATGGCTTGAAAGTCCTATAACAGGCCGAAGATCCCCCGATTGAGTGACGGTCCTACGCACGGTTCGGGTGACGGCGTGTAACGGGATCGTCCTTTCCTCACCTCTTGGCGTGTCCGAAACGGGTGAGTCAACCTTTCGTCGAGGGTGACGTGTGACTCTGCGCGGCGGCTTCCGGGGCCCGCTGAAGACGTGCGTACAATCCGGTCCATGGCGACGACCGAGGACCGTCGGCGGGCGGACGCGACCGCCGAGTGGCGGCGCGAGCTCTACGAGGCGAAACCCGAACGCGAAGCGCTGTTCTCGACGATGTCCGGCGTCGACGTGGAGCCGCTTTACACGCCTGACAACGTAGAGATCCAGTACGACCGCGACCTCGGTTTTCCCGGCGTCTTCCCGTATACGCGCGGCGTCTATCCGTCGATGTACCGCGGCCGTCTTTGGACGATGCGCCAGTTCGCCGGCTTCGGCATGGCCGAGGAGACGAACGCGCGCTTCAGATACCTCCTCGACCAAGGGCAGACGGGACTTTCGACAGCCTTCGACATGCCGACGCTCATGGGCTACGACTCCGATCATCCGAAGTCCCTCGGCGAGGTTGGTCGCGAGGGCGTCGCAGTCGACTCGCTGGAGGACATGGAGCTCCTCTTCGGTGGCATCCCGCTCGACAAGGTCTCCACCTCGATGACCATCAACGGGCCGGCCGCGATGCTCCTCGGGTTCTACGTCTGCGTCGCGGACGAGCAGGGCGTGCCGCACGATCGCCTCCGCGGGACGATTCAGACGGACATCCTCAAGGAGTACATCGCGCAGAAGGAGTGGATCTTCCCGCCCGAGCCGTCGATGCGCCTCTGCGTCGACATGATCGAGTTCTGCGCCCGCGAGGTGCCTCAGTGGCACCCGGTCTCCATCTCCGGCTACCACATCCGCGAGGCCGGCTCGTCCGCAGCCCAGGAGCTCGCCTTCACGCTCGCCGACGGCTTCGCCTACGTGGAGGCGGCGATGGAGCGCGGCCTCGACGTGGACGACTTCGCCCCGCGCCTCTCCTTTTTCTTCAACGCCCACATCGATTTCTTCGAGGAGATCGCGAAGTATCGCGCCGCGCGGCGGATCTGGGCGCGCGAGCTCCGCGACCGCTACGGAGCCAAGAACCCGCGCTCGTGGCTGATGCGCTTCCACGCGCAGACCGCGGGAGTCTCACTGACGGCGCAGCAGCCCCAGGTGAACATCGTCCGCACTGCCCTCGAGGCCCTCGCGGCAGTCATGGGAGGCTGCCAGTCCCTCCACACGAACTCCTTCGACGAGGCCCTAGCCCTGCCGACCGAGCATGCGGTCAAAATTGCGCTACGCACGCAACAAGTCATCGCGCACGAGACAGGAGTGGCGAGCTCGATCGATCCGCTCGGCGGCTCCTACTTCGTCGAGGAGCTGACCAACCGACTCGAGCAGGAGGCCCTCGATTACTTCGAGCGCATCCGTGAGCTCGGCGGAGTCATCCCGGCGATCAAGGAGAACTTCTTCCAGCGGGAGATCGCGGAGGCGTCGTTCCGGTTCCAGCGCGAGGTGGAAGCGGGGGAGCGAGTGATCGTGGGCGTCAACCGCTATGAGGACGCGGGCGACGAGGAGGAGATCGACCTCCTCCACATCGATCCTGCACTCGAGCAGAAGCAGATCGAGCGCGTCACCGCCCTCCGGGCAAGGCGCGAGAGCGGCACGGCCGAGGAGGCCCTCGCGCGGCTCAAGCGCGACGCCGCGCGCGACGATGTCAACCTCATGCCGGCAATCATCGAGGCCTCGAAGGCCTACGTCACGATGGGCGAGATGTGCGACGCCCTCCGAGAGGTGTGGGGCACATGGCGCGAGACTCCGGTCTTCTGACGGGGGCCAAGGTGGTTGCTACCCGCGCTGAGGGACTGTCGACTGCCACGCGCGAGCAGGCGGTGCAGCCGTCCCGCGCCGTGGTCGAGATCACCGGGCTGGGACGACGGTTCGGCAGCCACGAGGTCGTACGCACCCTCGATCTGACGCTCGCGCCCGGTGAGCGCGCCGCCTTCTGGGGACCGAACGGATCGGGCAAGAGCACGGTGCTTCGCTGCATCGCGGGCACGCTCTTTCCCTCGAGCGGACGGGTCCTGGTGAACGGTTTTTCGGCCGGGACCCTCGAGGCACGCCGGGCAGTGGGTGCCTCCCTCGCCCAGGAGCGGTCTTTCTACCTTCGGCTGACCGGACACGTGAACTTGCTTTTCTTCGCCCGTCTGCACTCCGCTTCCGAACGCGAAGCACGGCGTAGGGTCGGCGCGCTCGAGGAGGAGCTCGAGCTCGAAGACATCGCCGCCGAACGCGTCGACCGTTGCTCCACCGGCATGGTGCAGCAGCTCGGGTTTGCCCGGGCTCTTCTCGGCAATCCCGCCGTGGTCTTGCTCGACGAGCCTACGCGCTCGCTCGACGAGGGGGCCCGCGGCCGCCTCTGGGCTGCGCTCGAACGTCGTCCTGCGGTCGCCGCCTTGATCGCGACGCACTTGAAGGAGGATCTGGAGCGCTGTGACTGGCGTGTCGTATTTCCCTGCTAGCCGAGTTTCGCCACGAGCGATGCTCGCGCTCGCTCGTCGCGACTACGCGGTGATACGGACATATCGGCTCGGGTTCGCGCTCGACTTCGGGTTCGGCTTTGCGAACCTGGTCGTCTTCTACTTCATCTCACGGACGGTGCAGGGGGTCGAGGATCTCGACCGGCTCGGAGGCGCCCCGTCGTACTTCGCGTTCGTGGCCGTCGGGATTGCTCTGTCAGGCGTGATCAGTGCTGCGAGCGCGGGTCTCGCCCAGCGGCTTCGGGAGGAGCAGTTGAGCGGGACGCTCGAGATGCTCGTCGTCCAGCCGATCAGATTGACCGAGCTTGCCGCCGGGCTCGCTGCGTATCCATTCCTCTTCGCGATGGTTCGGGCCGCGTTCTACATCCTCGTCGGCGGAGGCCTACTGGGCCTCAGCTTCCGCCAGACGAGCTGGCTCGGCTTCCTCGTCATGCTCCTGGCGGCGGCGGCCGCCTTCTCGGGACTCGGCATCCTGCTCGGCGCACTCGTCCTCGTTGTCAAGCGGGGAACCACGCTCGTAGGGCTTCTGATCTTCGTGCTCGGAGCCCTGAGCGGCGCGTTCTTCCCACTCTCCGTGCTTCCGGGCTGGCTCGAAGCGATCGGTCGGCTCCTCCCGACGAGCTACGCCTTCTCGGGGCTTCGCGACGCCATCTTTCAAGGCGACGACTGGGCCACCCCGGCGCTCATCCTCAGTGCGTTCGCGGCGGTCACGATCCCGCTGGCGCTCGTGGCCTTCCGACTGGCCCTGGACCATACGCGGAGAGCGGGCACGCTCAACCAGTACTGATGGGAGCTTCGACGGAGCAAGCGACGACAGCGGTTCTCATGGCGCTCGACGCCGCGGCGGTAGACGTCCTCGGGGCGCTCGAGCGTGCGGGGGCGCGGCCAGTGCTCTTGAAGGGGCCTTCGATCGCGCGCTGGCTCTACGACGAGCCGGGCGAGCGCGTGTACGTGGACATCGACGTACTGGTCGCGCCCGACGCGGGCTCGACTGCGTCGAACACGCTCCAGACGATCGGCTTCAGCTACGTCGTCGAAAGCTGGAACAGCTCCGTCTGGGTGCGCCGCCGAAGCGGCGTGAACGTCGACCTCCACACCGCGCTGCTCGGCATCGGCCTCGCACCCGCGCCCGCGTTCGACGCCCTCACGCGATCGGTCGCGTCGTTCGAGCTCGATCGGGGTGCCGTACCCGTGCTCGAGACGCGGGCCCGCGCGCTCCACATCGTCCTTCATGCCGCGCAGCACGGAGCCTGGGAGCGGACGTCGCTCGAGGATCTTCGCCGGGCACTCGATCGCCTTCCGGACGAGACCTGGGCGGACGCAGCCGCGCTCGCCGCCGAGGTCGACGCGACCACCGCGTTCGCGGCCGGCTTGCGACTGCTACCGGAGGGGGCGAGCCTCGCGGAACGCCTCGGGCTCTCAACAGCCCTCACCACACTCGTGGCCATGCGCGCCGCGACAGCGCCCGTCGTCAGTGAGGGACTGATGTCACTTGCCGCAACGCCCGGGCTCCTCGCCAAGATGCGGCTCATCGCGCGTGAGGTCGCGCCGACCCCCGCCTATCTGAGGACGCATTTCGCGCTCGCCCGCCGCGGACGTCTCGGCCTGGCACTCGCCCGGGTCTGGCGTCCGATCTGGTTGCTCCTACATCTCGGCCCCGCGCTCCTCGCCATCCTTCGGGCCCGAGGAGCTTCCCGGGGCTCTCGCTGAGGTCAAGATCACCTTGCCGTAGCCGTCGAAGACGACGAGTGGGACATAGGCCTCGAGCGATTCGTCCGGCTCATGAACCGGCACGCCGTCGACGCTTAGCCAGGCATGCCCTGGATAGCCTCCCTCGTCGGCTCGGATGCCCAGGTAGAGCCGATGCTCGCGCCTATCCCGGACGAGGTAGCGGTAAGCGAGAAGGCTGCGCTCGAGGCAGTTGTCGGGGACGAACGGAGCTCGGTAGATCCAGCGGCTCAGCGTGATGGCGTTGCGCTCGATCCGAGCGTTCGAGCGCTGCGACGCGGTAGGCGTCATCAGGGCGACAAGGCGGGTCACGGACCGCGTCCGCTTCAGGATCGGGAGGACCGCCGCCCAGGCGAGAAGGCGCGTAAAGAGAAGAAGATTCGCCGGCGAGCCGAGGACCTCTCGGAGCCTGGCGCCGCGGTGTTGCCAGTCGCGCCCTGGCTCGGCGGTCACGCCGCCAAAGACTTCTGGAAGACGGTCGCCTCGATGGCCGCCATGAGCTCGGGCAGCTCCTCGAGCGCAACCGCGAACCGGACCTCGTAGACCGGGACGCTCGCGGTCAGCGCGAGGTAGGCCTCGAGAGTCCGGCGTTTTCGCTCCTCCCCGAGCAGGGTGAAGCAATACGCCTGGGGAAGAAGCCTCGGGACTATCTCCCTCGCCGTCAGCCGTCGGATCGTGACCGGGCCCCGATCCCCGCTAGGGCGACGGGTCAGGAGGCAGATGCCTGCGAGCGGCTCGCCCGGCCCACCGACCAGGATGCGCGAGTCGGGTCCGAGCACCGGCGGGTCCGGCTGCCCGCCGCCGAAGTACGACGCCGACTCGGGTCGAAGGCGGATCGCAAAGGGAAAGGGAAGTGCCCGAGCATCCCCGTCGATGACGTCGAACGCGAGCGCGTCGTCAGCCCAGAGCTCGTAGCCCCGTCGGCTGAACCCGTAGGCGAGCGTCGACTTGCCGGTCTGAGAGTGGGCGCAGAAGCCGATGACGCCCCCGTCAGTGAGGACTGCGCTTGCATGGACCACCTGCATCCCGAGGAGCTGGAGCGCCATCGGTGCGATAGCCCGTCGGTACCAGTCGATCACGAGCGCCCTCGAGGCCGACGGATCCGGGTCGACGGCGATCTCGCCGTTCGTCCGGATCTGGAACGTGCCGATGCACCGCATCCACGCCCAGTACTCGGAGTCCACGATGTAGAAGTACGCCGCGTCGGCTCCGGCGGCATCCTTCCAGATCTGCGTTCGAGCATCCGCGAGCACAGGTTCAGGGGCCGCAAGGGACCCTGCCCGCGCAAACGTCAGCGTGAGCGTTTGAGACATAAAAAACAATGCGCCCGGCTCAAACCTTGTCGCGGCAGAGCCGGGCGCCAAAAAGACAGCGGACCTTATTCCTGCCCGTGTGGCTTCAGGTTCGGCTCGCCCGGATCGCTCGGAGCTGGAACCGACTTGCCGTTGGCAGGGCCCTGCGAATCGTTGATACCGCCCTGCATTACCTCCTCGACGTCACCGACATAGCGCAGCTCCATCGGCTCCCATGAGGTGGCAGTCCCGTTTGTGGGGGTCATTTTGTCACCTCCTCCGTCTCCCTCCGCATCTCACACCCATTGTCGCACCCAAGACTCAATATTCAAGACCTTCCACAACTGATATGTCTCGACCGACCGTGCGAGAGCCGCTTCGTCTCTGGTGACGCGCCCGTCACCTGCCGAGTCAAGTATCTCCTTCGCTCTTGATTCTAGGGCAATAGGTTCGACAATTCCAAGATCAGCCAGGCTTGTCGGCCCCCCGAGCGCGCGCCACGCGTCCGGCGCCTCGTCATAGACGCGGCGGCTCGAGAGGCCGACAGCGAGGATTTTCTTCTGCTGGTCGAAACCTGCTTCCGGAAATCGTTTCGCAAGCGTCTTTCTGACCAGGCTCTTCGAGAGGTGGTCCTCGTTCCGAAGCCGCGGTGGAACGCGGGAGAGAAACTCGACGAGATCGACGTCCCAGAATGGCATGAACGTCTCCATTCCGATCCTGCGTCCCCGTTCGAAGACCTCTTCCCGCTCCATTGCCTGGAGTGGGTGTTCGAAGAGCGGCAGCGCCTCGCCGACGAAGCGCACTCGCTGATCGCCCGGCGGGGTGAGCGATGCCGCCTCCTCCTCGAGCGTGCGCGCCAGCCCCGGTTCCGGCGCTAGCCAGGCGGGTTTGGCTTCGAGGAAGCGACGTCGCTTCACCGCGGAGGTTCGACGGGGAGCGGCCCGGGTGACGGCTTTCACCGCAACCTTACGACTCATCTCACCGAGGCCGTAGCGCCACACGAGGTTCTTGAGCATGGGCAGCGGCTTCACGTCGTAGGAGGTGAGGTATGTGCGCCAGAGGTGGTAGACGAGCCCGATGTCGAGCCGGCGCAGGCCATGAGCTGCCCAGGAAGGGCTCGTCGAGAGCCACTCGTCGCCCCCGGCGCCAGTCATCATCGTGCAGGCGCCCTGTTCTCGGCCGGCGAGGGCGAGGTACGTGTACAACGGCTGCCACACGTTCACGAGCGGGGTCGGCCAGACGCGCGCGGCGCGCAGGCCGGTCATGAGCAGGCGGTCAGATCCCTCGGCCTGCGTGAATGGAATCAGCGTGTGCGGGAGCCCGAGGCGTTCGGCGACCAACGTCTGGATGGTGGTCTCGTCGTACTGGGGGTCGGGAAAAGCGAGCGAGAGCGCGAGGGGAGCTGGCAGGCCGGCCGCCTTGGCGTGATCGGCGGCGACCGTCGCCACGCTCACCGAGTCGAGGCCGCCGCTCAGGAAGACCGACGAGGGCCCGAAGGCGAGCGAGCGGGCGACCGCACGCTCCATGAGCTCGTCGAAGCGGCCGACCTCGTCCTTCGTGACCCACTCCACATCCCCATCGGGATCGGAGGGGAACCAGTACCGCGAAGCACTGATCCCGAGGCCGTCGACACGGTAAAGCCACCCTGCCCGCGCACGGCTGACATCTGCGAAGCAGGTCTCGTCCGGATTGCGCTGCCGGTGCGTGAGGATGTCGGCAACGGCGGCGCGATCGATCTCGGTTGAGACCTCGGGCTCGGCCGCGAGCGTGCCGATCGAGTCGGAGAGATAGAGACCGCCGGAAGCATGGCCGAAGAAGAGCGAGTGGTGCCCGAGTTGGTCTCGAGCGAAGAGAAGGACGTTTCGTCGCTCGTCCCAGATGACTACCGCGAAGAACCCACGGATCTGCGCCACGACATCGTCACCGCACGTGCGGTAGATCCTGAGGAGGAGCTCCGCGTCCTCCAGTGAGCTCTGACCCCCGGCGAACCGCCGGACGAGCTCGTCCCGGTCGAAGAAGCCGCCTGCGAAGATTGCCGTGCACGACTCGCCCTCGGCGACCGAGGCGGCTCCGCCGAGCGTCGAAACGAGCTCGAGCGGGCGGCCTCCTCCGTGGCGATCCTTTCGGTATACAGCGAGGAACGTCCGCGTGATATCGCTGATCGCGTCGACGTTCGGTTCGAGGTCGAGGGCGGTCATCGAGGCTGAACCAGGTCCTTCGCCAACAGCTCGTCCAGTAGGCCGTGGAGCTCCGAGGCGACGTCGTCGCGCGAGACGCCGAACTCCTCCGCGAGAGCCGATTCGATCTCACTGGGGGAGCGGCCCTCCTCGAGGAGCTCCCACGCGCGCGCGCCGGTCCGGTTGAGCGTGTAGATCGCGTTCGTCGCCAGGTTCACGAGCACGACCTCGTCCTGGACGCGTTGGGCCGCGACATCGGGATGGGGACGCACGGCGACATTCGCCCAACGCTGTGTTTCTTGTCCGGACTCGGATTCCGCCATCAGGTACCTCTCACCGGCGGACGCCGCCGGGTGTCCGGGGACGCAGAGCCGCAGATGCACTCATCTTGGTCGTAGGACTGTGGCTTGTCAATGACATTCCGGATGCACCCGGCCGACATCACCCTTCGAGGGGATTGCTGCTGGGCTCTTGGCGGCCGAGGGTCTGTTGTTACGTCGTTTGTTGAGCTAAGCGGGAGGGACAATTGCAGGCCGTGAACGGAGATGGCGGGGCTCCCAGGACCCATTGGCAACGGCCGGACGCGCCTCTTGGGACGCTGATCTTCCGCGAAGGACTGCTCTCTGCCGAGCAGCTCGAGGACTCGCTCGGCGAGGCCGTCAAGACCGGCAAGCGCCTGGGCCAGGTCCTCGTCGACAAAGGCTTGCTTCAGGAGAGCCAGGTAGCCCGCATCATCGCCAAGCAAAAGAATCTCGGATTCGTGGACCTCGCCGAGCTCACGATCGACTCCGACACGGCTCGCCTTCTCCCCCACGAGACGGCGTGGCTGCACCATGCTCTTCCGATCGCGGTCGAGGACGACATGCTCGTTGTCGCGGTCGAAGATCCGACGGACGAAGAGGCGCTCGACACCGTCAGGACTGCACTTGGTCGGGAAGCTCGGTTCGTGGTCGCCACTCGCAGCGAGATCCTTCGTGTCCTCGATGAGCTGTCCGGCCTAAGGGCTCCTCAGCCCGTTCCGCCCGGACTCGTCGAGCGCACCACCTTGGGCGGCAGCGCCATCGGTGACCAGTCTCCGGACGAGCCCGAGCCGAACGCTCGGCCGACCCCGGTGACCGTGGAGCTGTCTCCCCTTCGCATCGCCGAGCCCGAGCCCGAGCCGGAGCTGGAGCCGAACGAGCCCGAGCTCGAGCCTGCAGCCGTCGAGGCGCCGGAGCCGGTACCCGAGCCGGAGCCCGAGCCTGCAGCTGTCGAGGTGCCGGAGCCGGCCCCCGAGCCAGAGCCGGAGGATGAGCCTGCAGCTGTCGAGGCGCCGGAGCCAGTCCTCGAGCAAGGGCACGATGACGAGCCTGCGGCTGTCGAGACGCAGGAGCCTGCCCTCGAGCCAGAGCCGGAGTACGAGCGTGCAACCGTCGAGGCGCCCGAGCCCGTAGCAGTCGAGGCGCCTGAGCCGGCAGCCGAAGCCGTGCCGCGAGCCGAGTCGCCTTCGCGGCCCGAGTTCGCATACGACGAGCCTGACCTCACTCCTGAGCCGGTTCCGGTCGCTCCAACGATCTTCTCTGAGCCGCAGGCTGCCGTAATCGAGCCTGCTCCACCCGCTGCGGTCGAGTCTGCTCCGCCGCCCCCAGCGACGCCTGCGCCCTCCGCGCAGCCGCCGGCCGCTTCCCCGGCCGAGCCCGACGCCATTCCGACCGCGGGGCTGCACGCCGTCGAGCCTGCGACGCGCGACGTCGTTCCGCAGCTTCGCCCGGCCGGGCCCCCCGAACCAACTCCAACCGCGGTCGAAGAGATTGAAACCCCGGCGCACCCGGTCGTCGCCGGGCTTGCGTCCGGCGGAGAAGGGCACGAGGTCGTAGTCCGACTGGCGGACGGTGAGGTGGTGAGTGCCGGACGCTTCTCGAGCCGCGACGCAGCAAAGGATGCCGCGAAGAGCCTGACGCGTCAGATCGCGTCGAGCCCGGTCGGCGAATGGCCCGAGATCGGCGGGCGCTTTGTACGCCCGGAACTGATCGTGTCGGTCGACATCGCCGGCTAGATGTCCTGCCTCGGGACGTTGTGGACGCGGCTGATCGGTGATTGGCCGCCGAGCGAGCTGTGCGGTCTGCGCTCGTTGTAGTAGCGCAGCCAGTGTGACAGCGCCTGGGCGCGGTGGTTGCTGGAGCGGTAGATCTGGCCTA
>JBBQXP010000078.1:0-13795 GCA_038209555.1 Gaiellales bacterium | reverse complement strand
GGTCCCGGGCGACGCTCTGGCCGAGATCCGGGAGCGTGCCAAGGCTCCGACGCCGGAACGCGTCGCCGAGATCGAGGCACTGACGCAGCACGACCTCGCCGCTTTCGTGGATGCCGTCCAGGAAGAGCTGGGGCCCGTCGGCCGCTGGCTGCATTACGGGCTGACATCGTCGGACGTCCTCGACACGGCGCTGGCACTTCAGGCCAGGGACGCGGGCGAGCTCGTCCTCGACGGGCTCGAGCGCACGCTCGCGGCGGTCGTGGCCCGGGCGGAGGAGCACCGCGACACCGCCATGGTGGGCCGCACGCACGGCGTCCATGCAGAGCCGATCACGTTCGGAGCCAAGCTGGCCGGCTGGACCTTCGAGCTGGAGCGGGACCGCCACCGGCTCGTGCGGGCGCTGGACGGAATCCGGGTCGGCAAGCTTTCTGGGGCGGTCGGGGTCTACGGCGGCGGCGACCCGGCGGTCGAGCGCATCGCCTGCGAGCGCCTCGGTCTGGCCCGCGAGCCCGCGTCGACCCAGGTGATCCCGCGCGACCGGCATGCCGAGCTCCTCTCCACCCTCGCTCTCTGCGCGGCATCGATCGAGCGCTTCGCGACCGAAATACGACATCTCACCCGCACGGAGGTGCGCGAGGTCCAGGAGCCCTTCCGCCCGGGTCAAAAGGGTTCGTCGGCCATGCCGCACAAGCGAAACCCGATCGTCGCCGAGCGCCTCTGCGGCCTGGCACGCGTCGTGCGCTCCGCAGCCGCGGTCGGCCTCGAGAACGTGGCCCTCTGGCACGAGCGCGACATCTCCCACTCGAGCGCCGAGCGCGTCGTCCTTCCAGATGCGTTCCTGGCGCTCGACTACATGCTCGACCGGTTCGCGTGGCTCGTCGAGGGCCTCGTGGTCGATTCGGAGCGGATGCGCCGTAACCTGGACAGCTCGCACGGGCTCGTCTTCAGCCAGCAGGTACTGCTC
This sequence comes from Gaiellales bacterium, assembly GCA_038209555.1. Lineage (GTDB taxonomy): Bacteria > Actinomycetota > Thermoleophilia > Gaiellales > Gaiellaceae > DASQGA01. The sequence continues at coordinate 12,831 of JBBQXP010000078.1, read as the reverse complement.
GCGCTCGTCGGCGCCGGACTCTCCCGCGACGACGCCTACCGCCTGGTGCAGCGAAACGCGCTCCGAGCGTGGGACGAGGAGCGAGACTTCCGCGAGCTGCTCGAGTCGGACGGGGAGATCGCCGGCCGGCTGGACCCGTCCGTTTTCGATCGCGCGTTCGACCTCGGCGAGGCGCTGCGTCACGTAGGCACGATCTTCGAGCGCCTCGCCGCCCTGACCACATCCAAGGAGGAAACAGTCCATGCCTGAAGCCGCTGTTCACGTCGCGAGCGGGAAGGTGCGCGAGATCTTCGAGCTCGACGCCGACCGGCTGCTCCTGGTCGCAAGCGACCGCATCTCGACCTTCGACGTCGTTCTCCCGACGGAGATACCGGACAAGGGTCGCGTCCTCACAGGGCTTTCCGGCTTCTGGTTCGCCCGCACGAGCCACATCGTCCCAAATCACCTCCAGTCGCTTCGACCGGATGGGCGCTCGACCGAGGCGAAGAAGCTCGAGATGCTCCCGCTCGAATGTGTCGTCCGTGGCTACCTCGCCGGCTCGGGGTGGAAGGACTACCAGGCCACAGGCGCGGTGTGCGGGCATGCCCTCCCCGAGAGCCTACGAGAGTCCGACCGGCTTCCGGAGCCCATCTTCACTCCCTCGACGAAGGCCCACACCGGCCATGACGAGAACATCGACCGCGAGCGGGCGGCGGAGCTCGTCGGAGCCGGGCTCCTCGCGGACGTCGAGCGCATCTCGCTCGAGATCTACCGGCACGGCGCCGCCTATGCGCTCGAACGGGGAATCATCCTGGCCGACACGAAGCTCGAGCTCGGGCTCAACGGGAACGGGACGCTCGTCCTCGCAGACGAGCTCATGACCCCGGACTCGTCGCGCTTTTGGCCCGCGGCCGAGTACGAGCCGGGCCGGACCCAGGCCTCGTTCGACAAGCAGTACGTCCGGGACTACTGCGAGACGCTCGGCTGGGACAAGCAGGATCCCGGGCCTGAGCTCCCGGACGAGGTGGTCGAGGGGACGCGCGCCCGGTATCTGGAAGCGTTCGAGCGGCTGACCGGCCTCCCATTCGACGAATACTCGTCGGATCCGAATGTGGTGCTCTCGTGAAGGCGACGGTGCTCGTCCGGCCGAAGGCGGGGATCCGGGATCCGCAGGGCCAAGCCGTGGAGAGCTCCCTCCGCCACCTCGGTTTTCCCGTCGGTGAGGCTCGAGTCGGCCGCCTCATCGACGTCGAGGTGGACGCGCCCTCGTCCGCGGACGCCCGCGAGCAGGTCGAGCGCATGTGCGAGAGCCTGCTCGCGAATCCGCTCATCGAGAGCTACGAGATCGAGCTAGACCTCGATGGCTGACATGGACAAGCCTCGAGTCGGCGTCCTCGTCTTTCCGGGGTCGAACGACGACCGTGACGCGGCCTGGGCGCTCACGGCGCTCGGCGCCGACCCCGTCATGGTCTGGCACGCCGAGCCGGAACTCCCCGAGGTCGGGGCGGTCGTCCTGCCCGGCGGGTTTTCGTACGGCGACTACCTTCGCTGCGGGGCCATCGCCCGCTTCGCGCCGGCGATGCGCGCGGTGGCCGAGTTCGCAGCCGACGGAGGGCTCGTGCTGGGAATCTGCAACGGCTTCCAGATCCTCTGCGAGGCGGGGCTCCTGCCCGGCGCTCTCCGCGCGAACGAGAGCCTCTCGTTCGTCTGTGAGGACGTCGAGGTGAGGGTGGAGCGCGACGATATCCCGTTGCTCGGGCGCTGCTCCGTTGGAGACCGGCTCGTGATCCCGGTCAAGCACGGGGAGGGCTGCTTCTTCGCCCCGCCCGAGCTCCTTGCGGAACTCGAGGCCGAGGGCCAGATCGTCCTCCGCTACGTCGAGGGCTCGAACCCGAACGGTTCCATCGCGGACGTTGCCGGCGTCTGCAACCGCGCCGGGAACGTCATGGGGCTCATGCCCCACCCCGAGCACGCGGTCGATCCGCTGCTCGGCTCCGGCGACGGAGCGTTGCTGCTCGCCGGACTCGTGGACGCGGCGCGCGAGCGCTCACTAGCCACGGCCTCTTAGCTTTCAGGCCGTCATTGGACGGGTAGGCGCTAGGGCACCGGCTCCGCCTCCATCCTGAGCATCTCCGCGAGCCTGGGCGAGCCGGCAAGCTCCTGCCGCAACCGCTCGAGGTCCGCGACCCGGAACGTCACGGGGCCTCTCCTCGCCTTACCGTCGGTGGAATACGCGAATCGGACGAGCTTCTCTCCCTTGTCGTTCTCGAGGAGCTGCACGAGGGACGAGAAGCGCTTCCCGCCCGCCCGCTGCGGGAGCGTAAGCTCCTCAAGGACCGCTGCGTCGCCCCATGCCGTTGCCGCCTTCGTCGTCACGCCGCTCAAGCTACGCGGGAAAGACGCGCAGGTGTGTCACGCACTGAGCTGAGGGGCGTGCAGAAGGGTCGCGAATGAACGTAGTGCGATCCTCCGACAGGGCTACCGTCCCCTTGTGGGCTTCCTTCTCACGATGGTTCTGCTCGCCGACTCGCTCTGGACGCTCCTGCGCGCACACGCCCTCCGACGGTCCGAGACCGGAGGTCGTGCGCCCACTCTCGTCAGCCAGGCGATCCTCTTCGCCGTTGCCGGCGCGTATCTCACCTACTACGCGGCCAGCGAGGACAGTTACCGGCGTGGCGGGATCAGTCGCTGGGAGGCATACGACGCCCACGCCCTCACCGTGGGGGCGATCGCTTCGTGCTTCGCGGTCTGCGTGCTCACTCTCCTTGCCGACCGCCGGCGCGGCCGCATCGTCTCACTCGCCGGACCTGCCGGCCTGGCCGCGGCGATCCTTTTCGCAGTCGCCTTCGGGGCCAACTCGCTCAACTAGGGCGAGTGCTCGGGCCGGCTCGACCCGGAGCGTTCGTGTTACGCCAGCGGCAGCTTGCGGAGAGTCAGCGCCATTTGACGGCGACGAGCTCGACGGGATCGTCGAAGCCCTTGAGCTTTTCCGAGCGAGGTTCGGAGAGCGAAAAGCGCGAGCCGCCGTCGGCGCTCTCTCTGCTGACAAGGATCTCGCCGCCGCCCGCGAGCGCGCCGATTCGCGCAGCCATGTGCACACCTTGGCCGGCGTAGTCGTCATCATCCTTCTGGAACGCGCCGCCTGTGTGCACGCCGATCCGGACGGCGGGGGCGAAAGGCTCCTCGTCCAGCGCCCGCTGGATCCCCGCAGCGGCCTCGATTGCGGCTGGGGCCGTCTGGAATGCCGCAAAATATCCGTCTCCAGTTTGCTTGATCACCTCGCCGCCCGCTTGCTCGATCAACTCCCGCAGGCGCCGATCGTGCCACGTTAGGAGCTTGCGCCACTTCTCCTCGCCCAGCACCTCGACGAGCTTCGTCGAGTCGACGATGTCGGTGAACATGAAGGTGCGGTGTGCCGCCGCCTCGCCCAGCAGCTCGGTGGCGCGCTGGAGGTCGAGGACCGCGCCGAGCCGCTCGAACGTCGTTTTCGCCGCGGTGAACTCCTCTCTCGCACCGTCCTCGTCTCCCTCGCCGCGGTAGGCGAGTCCGAGAAGCATCCGCGCCTGCGCGGTCTCGTACGGGGCGCCGATCCCGTCCCACGTCTTTCGGGCGCTGCGCAACACCGTCGCGGCGTCCTCCCAGTCGTGCTCGGCGAGCCGGATCTGTCCCCACCCGAGCTGAACCGCGCCCTCCAAAGCAGACGTGCGGTGCCCGCCGACGCGGTACTCGTCGGCGATCTTCTCGAGCTCTACGGCGGCTTCGCGCGCACGCCGGATCTCACCCGCCGCGAGCGCGATTTCGATCTGTGCCGGAAGGCGACGTGCGCGGCCGAGCGGATCGAACGACTCACCTGTGAGCTCTCGCTTGATGGCAGTGCTGGCGGCATCGACCTTTCCCTGCGCTAGACGAAGCAGCGCGAGACCGGGCTGCGGATTGCGTCCGAGCTCGTTCGTCTTGCGGTACGCCTCCTCCGCGGCGGCAAAATCCCCCTGCCGGCGCCTGATCTCGCCGATCTCATAGAAGCCGGCGGCGGTTACGAAGCGGTTGTACTCGTAGACCTCCTCGCACGCCTGAACCGCTTGCTCCGCCGCCTCCGACCACTCACCCCGCAGCCGCATGATCTCGGCGCGGTGGATGCGACAGGCGCCCGGGAAGCCGCTCAAGTCGAGGCGATCGCACCAGCGATTGGCCGCCTCGGTCCATTCAGCCGCGCGCCCGCAGTCGCCGAGCGTCTGGCAGCTGTGGACGGTGACGCAATAGACCATTCCTGTAGCAAGCGGCTGGAGCTCGCCGCTCACCGCCGCGGCCGTCGCCTCGTCGAGAAGCGCCAGGCCCTCGGTGACATTGCCCCTCGAGACGAGCACGGTGCCCTTAAAGACGAGCGCCATCGCCTCGAGGTCACGGTCACGGAAGCGGGCGCCGAGATCGTGCGCGCGTCCGAATTCCGCGCTCGCCGTGTCGAGCTCGCCCATATCGAGGGCATACATCCCTCGTGCAAGCGCTAGGTGCCCACGCTCGACGATTTCTGCCTCGTTGCCGAGTAGGCGCTCGGCGCGCGCAAGCCAGCCACTCGAGACCGACATCGCCGCCCTGGCGGCGTGGTCCATCGACATCATGACGGCAAGCATGGCGGCTCGCCGGGTGTCTCCCGCTTCGACGAACACGGCGTAGGCTCGCTCGCGTAGCGCAATCGCCTCTTCGAGATGGCCGGTCCACCATGCGGCCTCAGCGAGGTTCTGAAGATCGTCCCCGGTTAGCTCGCCGTCCTTGTCCGCCCGCCGCAAGAACTCGTACGCATCGCGCCATGCATGCCGACGCGCGGCTTCTCTGCCAGCCTCGAGGGAGTCGTCGACGACCTGCGTCATTGGCTGACCACATTGTACGTCGGTAGCGCCCGGTTCAACGATGCTCGCTCGATCGGTTCACCCGATCGCCGTCTACGAAGCGTCCTGTCGCAAGCCGAGTCTGTTAGCCGTTACTCCATGTCCAGGAGCAGGGTGTCGAGTCCTCGCGTAAGCCCGGCCAACTCAGGCACCTTACGCACCGCGAGCAGCGTGCCCTCGACATACGGTTCGGGCGTTTCGCCCGCGTCATGGCGGATGGTCAGGCGCTCGCCGGGTAGCGCGAAAACGACCTCGGTGGACACGACGAAGCTCGGGAGACGCACCGAATGCACCTGAGCACCGCCGACGGTGGCACCGCGTGCCTCCTGCGGCCCGTGGAGATCCTCGATTGGGTGCCCTACTTCGGGGCGGCGTATCTCGCCGAGGCGCTCCGCGAGCTCGCGTGCCGTCCCGCTCGGAACATCGGGTTTGGTGGCGCTCGCGTAGTCGATGACCTCCCACTGCGGCAGGTGACGCGCGGCAAGGAGTGCTGCGGCCTGGCACAGCGCGGCAGTCAGCGAGAAGTTCCCCGAGGCCACCACCCCGACCGAACGCTCGCGAGCTGCCGAGTCGATCTCGGCGAAATCCGTCGCCGTCAGACCTGAGCTGCCGACTACCACGGCCACCCCCGCGGCGATCGCCGCCAGCGTGTTCGCCTTGACGGCTGTCGCGGACGTGTAGTCGATGAGGACGTCGGTGTCGGCGAGCGCCTCGTCCACAGTCCCGTGCACTGGAACTCCTAGCGCGACGCCGCCGAGCGCCTCCCCAAGATCTTGACCGGCCGCCGACCGGCTCACGGCGGAGACGAGCGCAAGGTCGGGCGCGTCCAGTACGGCCCGCACCAGCGCTTGCCCAGTCCAGCCCGTGGCTCCCGCGATACACAACGACAATTTCCGAGTCGGCAGCATGGTCATCCAGCTCACTTTCCACTCGGGGATGAGCGCGACATCATCGCCGACCTGTGACCCATCTCGGCATAGGATTTGGCTTATCACCCTTGACCTCTTCGCAGGCATCCCCGTTGGGGACTACGAGCGAGCGCGGGCCTGGTACGAGCAGTTGCTGGGATCCGGGTCCAGCTTCGTGCCGACCGCAACGGAGGCTGTGTGGGAGCTCGCAGAACACCGGTTCGTCTTCATCGAGGAGCGGCCTGAACACGCAGGTCATGCAATGCACACGATCTTCGTCGATGACCTCGATGCCCGAATCGCTCAGATCGCCTCCAGGGGAATCGAGCCAGCCCAGCGGGAGACGTATTCGAACGGAGTGCGCAAGGCGACATACAGAGACCCGGACGGCAACGAGATCGGCTTCGGCGGCGCTCCCATCTAGCCACGGCGTGCGTGCGCGGCTTGCTGCCCTATGCGCGCTCGATCAACTCGATGCGGTATTCATTTAGGAAACCGTACGCGTGTAAGTCGAGAGCGCGTCTCCCAAATGCGCTCGATCAGTTCGAGTCGGTAGCCGTCCGGGACTTCGCGTTTGCTCGTTCCTACAGGCTGGCATTCCGCCAATCTGCAGGCACCGCCTTCCTCCAAGCGGTCGCCGGAGCCCACCGCGCCGAAATGCAGCCGGCACATTCGTTCCCAAGGCGTATCCACTGCTGACCAGCCTGCTCGACGGCATCGTCGAGCGCATCGCCCCACCATTCGCCGTGTCCAAGATCGAGGGTGACGCCGGCTTCGCCTTCGCAGCCCAGGGCGAACTGAATCTGCACGGCCGATCGGTCATCGACTGCCTGACAGCCTGCTACAGGGCCTATCGAACGCGCTTGGACGAGGCTGAAAAGCTCATGGTCTGTAGCTGCGACGCGTGCCTGAGCATCAGCCGCTTGAACCTCAAATTCGTGTTGCATCACGGTCAGTACGTCATCCAGGCAGTCGCAGGCCATCAGGAACTGTTCGGGCCCGACGTAACGATCTCGCACCTGCTTCTGAAGAACCGCGTCGCCGGTCTGATCGGGGGGTCGGCCTACGCGCTTGTGACCGAGTCGGCGGCTGCCCATCTCGACCTTCCGCTCGAGCGTGCACGCTCCATCATCGAGAAGTACGAGCATTACGCGCCGATCCAGGCGAGCGTGCTGACGCTCCCCTAGCGACCGGGCGCAATCTCAACCTCGCTGACCTAGGCTCGCTCGATGAGCTCGACCCTGTAGCCGTCCGGGTCGCGGACGAAGCAGAGCCGTGAGCCCCCCTCTCGCACGGTGTACGGCGGGCGCTCGGGCTCGATTCCCTGGCCGGCAAGACGCTCGAGCGTCGAGTCGAGATCATCGACGGTGACGGCGATGTGCCCGTATGCCGTCCCGAGCTCGTACCCACCCTCCGGTGTCTCATGGTTATGGGTCAGCTCGAGCCGGTCGGCGTCTCCCGGAAGGCCCATGAAGATGTTCGTCGCCTCGTCGCGGATCGGCATGCGGCCACGTTCTTCGAAGCCGAGCGCCTCGTAGAACGCAACCGAGCGATCGGGCTCGGTGATGCGGTAGCACGTGTGGATCAGTTCCATGCGGGTTCCTCCTCTGAAGGCGAGAGGCTACCTCCCGTCCGCTACATCGGCAGACACGCCGCGCGGGCGCGGAGCCGAGGGACGCTCACGCCGGCTCGAGGTCCTCGCGGACGAGCCCGAACACGATGCCGTCGACCCACTCGTCCTGACGCCAGTACGCCTTTCGCTTGACGCCCTCCTTGGTGAACCCCGCCCGCTCGAAATGGCGGATCGCGCGGTCGTTGAACCCGTAGCACTCGAGCTGCACGCGATGGAAGTCGAGGTCGAAGATCAGGTGACGTGCCACGAGCTTGGTCGCCTCCGCTGCGAGGCCGCGCCCCCGGAAGTCGGGATGGAGCATGACCCCGTAGAGCTGCGCGATGCGGCTCCGCCGGTTGCCGGTCGAGAAGGCCATCGTGCCTGCGGGCCACGAGCTACCGTGCCACTCCACCTCGATCACGAACCGTCCGTGGACGTCCGGCTCCGTTTCCGACCTCTCGATCTCCTCGAGAAGTGATGCCTTGTCCCGCGCGGAGACTGCTGACATGAACGGCTCGATGTCCTCGTTGGTCGCGAGACCGACAAGGAAGTCGGCATCGGCCCTGGCGGCCCGCCGCAGCTGAAACCCGTGTCCCTCGAGCGGCTGGGTCACGGGCGTTGGGGAGCGGCGAACGCGTCGCGCGACCCACGCGTAAGGCTCAGGCCGGCACCGAGGGCGACGCCGCCCAGGATGAGGACCAGGCCGAGGAGGGCGTTCGCGGTCACTCGCTCGTCGAGAAGCGTGACGCCGTAGAAGAGCGCGAAGGGTGGCAAGAGGTAGGTGACGAGCGTGGTGCGCGAGGAGCCAAAGGTCGTGAGCATCCGGTACAGGATGATCGATGCGACCGCGGTCCCCAAAATCCCGAGAGCCGCGACCGACCCCAGCGCTTTCGCGCTGGGCACCTGGTCGGGGATCTGGAAGAGGGAGAGCTAGAGCAGAACGACGGCGCCCCAGATGACCGCGGACGTCGCGGTCACGAGCGGCGGCGTCGTCGAGAACCGGTGCTGCGTAAAGAGGTTCGCGCAGGCGTACGAGAACGAGGCGACGACAACCGCGAGCGTCCCGGCCACCGCCCACCACCCACCCTCCGGATGGAACCCCGCAAGCACTCCGACCCCGGCCAGGCCGAGCAGGACGCCGGCGAGACGCATGCCCGTCACGCGCTCACCCGGGCTGAACCGGATCGCCAGGAGGGCTACGAAGATCGGCACGGACGCGTTCGCGATCGCGGCGATGCCCGAGTCGACGTACTTCTCGCCCCACGCGATCAGCGTGAACGGGATCGCGCCGTTGATGACCCCGAGGATGACGCCGCCCCGACCCGTGGCTCGAAGGGCGGCGATCGCCTCGCGGCGACCCATCCTGGCAACGAGAAACGCAAGCAGGACGGCTCCGGCGAGGATCAGCCGGAGCTCGATCATTGCCGCCGGCTCGATCTCGTCCACGGCGACCTTGATGAAGAGATATGACGCGCCCCAGAGCGCCGACAGCGTGAGGAGGAGCGGCAGATAGGCGCGCGTCACGGGGCCAGGCTACCGAGTGGGAGAGGCTTCGCGTGAGGCCTCGCGCGGGTGCTTCGACCGTCCGCGAGGAAGGCTAGAGTAAGGCTCTGGCTTCGGTCGCCGAACAGCCGCCGCTCCATCGTGCTCTCGGCCTGACGGACGGGGAGCTTCAGCGAATCTGCGACCTGCTCGAGCGCGATCCGAACGAGTTCGAGCTCGCGGTCTTCTCGCTCCTCTGGTCGGAGCACTGCGGCTACAAGCACTCGGCGCTCCTCCTCCGCCGCTTCCCGACCGAGGGAGACGCTGTCCTTCAGGGCCCCGGTGAGAACGCCGGTGTGGTCGGCCTTGGAAACGGCGAAGCGGCTGCCTTCAAGGTGGAGAGCCACAACCACCCGTCCGCGGTGGAGCCTTTCCAGGGCGCGGCAACGGGAGTCGGAGGCATTCTCCGGGACGTCGTGGCGATGGGAGCGAGGCCGGTGGCACTCCTGGACGGACTCCGCTTCGGTGGACCCGACCACGCCTTTGATCGCGCGGTCGCCGGGATCGGCGCATACGGGAACTCGGTCGGCGTGCCGACCGTCGGCGGCGACACGTTCTTCGACGAGGCTTACGCCGAGAACCCCCTTGTGAACGCGATGTGCGTCGGACTCCTCCCGGCCGAGCGCGTCACGCGCGCACAGGCGACCGGGCCGGGCAACCTGATCGTCCTCTATGGCGCCACGACCGGCCGCGACGGAATCGGCGGCGCGAGCGTGCTGGCGAGCCAGGAGCTCTCGGACGCGGACGACGACAAGCGGCCGACCGTTCAGATCGGCGACCCGTTCACCGGCAAGAAGGTGATCGAGGCGAGCCTCGAGCTCGTCGAGCAGGGCCTCGTCGAGTCGCTTCAGGATCTCGGTGCCGCAGGGCTCGCCTCCTCACTCGCCGAGATGGCCGGCCGAGGCGGAGCCGGAGTGGACGTGCACCTGGAGCGGGTTCCACTTCGCGAGCCCGGCCTCGTTCCCGTCGAGATCATGGCCTCGGAGAGCCAGGAGCGCATGGTCGCGGTCTTGACGCCAGATCGCCTCGACGCTGTCGAGGGAATTTGCCGGAGATGGGAGCTCGAGGTCGCGCCGATCGGGACGGTGACCGACACCGGTGATCTCCGTGTTTTCTGGGAGCGCGAGCTCGTCGGCGAGATCCCGGCTCGCTTCCTGACCGACGACGCGCCGCGCTACCGGGTCGAGACAACGCCGCGGCCGCTCGAGCCGCCTGTCGAGACGCCACGCATCCGGCCCAGCGCGGACGACCTCCTGGATCTCCTCCGCTCCCCGAACGTCGCCAGCCGGCGGCCCATCTTCCGCCGGTACGACCACCTGGTCGGATCGCGCACGGTTCGCCGACCCGGCCTCGATGCCGCCGTCCTCCGTCTTCGGCCAACCGCTCGCGGGCTCGCGCTGTCGCTGGACGGTACCGGCAGGCTCGCCTCCCTCGACCCGCGCACGGGTGGTGCGCTCGCTGTCCTCGAGTCAGCTCGAAACGTCGCCTGTGCAGGCGGCTCACCGCTTGCAATCACGAACTGCCTCAACTTCGGGAACCCGGAGAAGGCAGAGATCGCCTGGGAGCTCGCCGAGGCGATCGAGGGGATGGCGCAGGCGTGCGAGGCCCTCCGCGTCCCCGTCGTTTCCGGCAACGTCTCCCTGTACAACGAGACGGACGGGCGCGCGATCTACCCGACGCCCGTCGTCGGCTGTGTGGGACTGGTGGAGGACGTGCGTGCAATACCGGGCGCCTGGCGCGAAGGCGACCTCGTGTACGTCGCCGGCTCCCCGGAGGTTCGCCTCGACGGCTCCGAGTACCAGGCCCGCTTCCTGGGAGGGCCCGCCGGACGGCCTGCGCTCCCAAAGCTCGTTACCGAGGCCGCCCTGGTGGCGTTCCTCGCCCGCTCGGCGCCCTTCCTCACGAGCTCGCACGACGCCGCGGAGGGCGGGCTCGCGGTCGCGGTCGCCGAGTCGGCGCTCTTCGCGGGCATCGGAGCGAGCGTGGAGCTCCCTGACGACGGAGTCGCCTGGTTCGGCGAGGGCGGCGGCCAGGCGGTCATCACCTGCCGCCCCGAGGATGCAGCGCGCCTCGACGGAGCGACTGTGCGGAAGATCGGTGTCGTCGGCGGCGACACCCTCCTGGGCGTCCCGCTCCCGGAGCTCGCGGCGGCGCACGAAGGAGGACTGATCTAGCGGTGTGCGGCGTCCTCGGCATCTACGGGCCCGAGCGCGACGTCGCCCGGCTCGCCTACTTCGGCCTCTTCGCGCTCCAGCACCGTGGCCAGGAGTCGGCCGGGATCGCCGTCTCCGACCGGGCGCGGCTGACGGTGCTCCGGGACATGGGCCTCGTGACGCAGGTCTTCTCCGAGGAGAAGCTCCAGGGGCTCCAGGGCCAGGCGGCGATCGCGCACTGCCGCTATTCCACGACCGGCTCGGCGCGGTGGACGAACGCGCAGCCGATCGTCCAGCACGGCCCCGCGCGAACTGTCGCGCTCGGCCACAACGGGAACCTCACGAACACGACCGAGCTCCGGCAGGAGCTCGTAGACCGCGGCGTCAAGCTCGGCTCGACCTCCGACACCGAGGTGATCGCGGCGCTGATCGCCCACGACGAGCGGCCGCTCGAGGAAGCGGTGGCCTCGACGATGCGGCGCATCCAGGGCGCGTTCTCGGCCGTGCTTCTCGCGGAAGGCAAGCTGGTCGGGTTCCGCGACCCGGCCGGTATCCGACCGCTCGTGCTCGGCCGGCTCGAAGGCGACTACGTGCTCGCGTCTGAGACCTCGGCGCTCGACCTGCTGGGCGCCGACTTCGTCCGGGAGATCGAGCCCGGAGAGCTCGTTGTGGTCGACGAGCAGGGCATGCGTGCGATCAGGGCGACCGACGAGGAGAGTGCAGGCGCTCTCTGCATCTTCGAGTTCATCTACTTCGCACGTCCCGACTCGACCATGCGGGGAGTCGAGCTGCACGGCGCACGGATCCGGATGGGCGAGCGCCTCGCGGCCGAGGCGCCGGCCGAGGCAGACCTCGTCATGGGCATCCCAGACTCGGGAACCCCTGCGGCGATCGGCTTCGCCCGCGCCAGCGGAATCCCCTTCTCCGAAGGACTGATCAAGAACCGGTATGTCGGGCGGACGTTCATCCAACCCGACCAGGCGCTCCGGGAGCACGGGATCAAGACGAAGTTCAACCCGCTGGCCGAGATGGCCGGCAAGCGCGTCGTCGTCGTCGACGACTCGATCGTGCGCGGCTCCACCACCCGGCAGATCGTGCAGATGCTCTTCGAAGGAGGGGCGCTCGAGGTGCACGTCCGCATCTCGTCCCCGCCGATCGTCTCCCCCTGCTTCTACGGCATCGACATGGCCTCGGAGGACGAGCTGATCGCGTCCACCCGATCAGTCGAGGAGGTGCGCGGCCAGATCGGAGCCACCTCGCTCGCCTATCTCTCGCTCGACGGCTTGCAGGCCTCGACGCGGCGGCCCGAGGGCACGTTCTGCCGCGCCTGCCTGACCCGGAAGTATCCGACGGAGATCCCGGAGGACGTCCGACTCGCGAAACTCAGGTTCGAGCCGACCCTGGCTGCCGAAGCTCAGCGCGGCCCGGCCCAGCGCCCGGAGCCAGAGCCCGCGCCTGCCCGCCCCGTCAGCACGACCAAGCGCTAGCCGTCGGTAGTCGCTTGACCGCGAACGGCCGCGCCCGCGAGAGTGATCGCGTGGAGGGAAGAGTCGCCATAGTGACCGGCGCGGGGCGTGGAATCGGCCGCGCGACCGCACTCGCCCTCGCGAAGCGCGGTGCTCGCGTGCTGGGCGTCTCCCGGACGCAGGCCGAGCTCGATTCGCTCGCCGCAGAGGCGCCGGTCGAGGTCCTCGCCGAAGACGTTGGGACGGAGGACGGCTGTCGCCACGTCGTCGACGAAGCGCGCTCCCGTC
>JBBQXP010000077.1:0-14047 GCA_038209555.1 Gaiellales bacterium | reverse complement strand
CTGGGCGTTCGAGTCGACGACACCGTCGTTTTGGAAATCCCAGGCCCAGGAGCCCGGCGCGCCCGTGGACTGATCCGTGAAGCTGACGTTCAAAGGTGCCGTCCCACTCCTAGGCGTCGCCGAGAAGGCTGCCGTGGGGGCAGTGGGAGGCGAACCGCCCGGGCTGCAGGAAGCGCTTCCCGTGTCTCCGGTTGCGCCGGCGATCGAGATGAACTTCCAGTCGTAGCTACCAGATCGGAGCGTGAGTTGCAGGATCCCGAACGGTGAGCCCGAGACGGACTTCCCGCCCGTTCCGACGATGAACTCCCGGTAGCCGGCGGGGTTCGGGTTCAGACTGGCGTCGCGAAGAACGTGGCGCCTGTACACATGGTTGTGGCCGGTCAGGATCACGTCCCCGCCTGCATCGAAGAACGCCTGCCGCAGCGCTGTGGTCGGCGCCGTCAGGTTGGCGTGGTGAAAGAAGGCCAGGGTGCATTCCCGCGGATGTGTTGCGAGGTCCGCCCGGAGCCACTGCTCCTGCACCGAACCCGCGCTACAGCTGACCTTGGAGCAGTTCGAGTTGAGGCCGACGAGGTGCCAGGTACCCAGATCGAAGGAGTAGTAGCCCTGGCCACGCGGGCTGGCGAGCGCGCCGAAGTAGTCGTAGTAGCCGCTCGCCCCGCTCGTCTGGTACTCGTGATTTCCCGGTACCGGGGCCGTGATCGACTCCACTCGTCCCCAGCTCGCCTCGTAGTACTTGTTGAAATCAGAGAGTGTGCCGTTCTCGTACTGCTCGTCCCCGAGCGCGAGCACCTTCGAGTACCCGCCGGCGACCAGGAGATTGGATGTTGCTTGCTGCTGACAGCTCGAAGAAGTCGCGGTAAAGGACGCACAGGCGATGTCGCCGGCGGCGCCTATCACGGGGTCGGCGGCGGCAGCTGATCCCGTTGCAGCGAGGAAGGCGAACGTCGCGAGCACCGCTATACCAGTCCGAAGAGCCACTCCATCCCTTCCCCTATTCCCCCGGTCGTCCGAAGGGTCCCAGCTGAAGTGGTACGACACACACGCCTTGCGGTCAAGCCCTCTCGATCGAGAATCGTCGCCGTGCCGGGCTCCGCCCGGTGCGGCTCGTGGACAAACAAGGTGCCCGCGATCCGACGCAAGTCGTTATGGCACGCGCGAAAGCGCGAACCGGACTTGCGTCGGGAGTGCGCCTGGCAGGAATCGAACCTGCGACCTTGCGCTCCGGAGGCGCACGCTCTATCCCCTGAGCTACAGGCGCGGGAGGGCTTAGTCTACCCGCCGTGGAGCTCGTCCATCGTTCCGTCACCCTGGCGTTGGAGCAGCCCTTCACGATCTCACGCGAGACAAGCGTCGAGGAGATGCTCATCTGGATCGAGCTTCGCCACCAGGGCACGATCGGCTATGGCGAAGCGGCTCCGCAGGCGCACTATGGGGAGTCGATCGAATCGGCTTCGGCGTTTCTGGACGAGGCCGGCGACCTGCTCGGGGAGAACCCCTTCGCCCTCGAGGAGATCGGCGAGCGGCTGGCAGAGCGGCCCGGAGAGATGGCGGCGAAGTCGGCCGTCGATGCAGCGCTTCACGACCTCTGCGGGAAGCTGACCGGCATCCCGGTCTGGCGACTGCTGGGGCTCCGCCAGATTGGGCCGCCCACCTCCTGGACGATCTGGCTCGGCGATCCGGACGACATGGCCCGACGCGCCGAGAAGGTCGATCCGCGATTCCGGCGGCTGAAGCTGAAGCTCGGCGGACGCGACGGGCTCGACGTAGAGCGGGTCCGGGCAGTTCGGGGCGTCACCAGCCTGCCGCTCATGGTGGACGTCAACGAGTACTGGGAAGTCGATGAGGCAATCGAGAGCATCCGGGCGCTAGCCGACCTCCGGGTCGAGTACGTCGAGCAGCCGCTTCCGGCGGGCGACCCCGCCGGGCCCCGGTTGAAGCAGGAAGCCGTGCTCCCGGTCTACGTAGACGAGGACTGTCATACCCTCGCCGATGTGGCCCCGTGCGCGGAGCGCGCCCACGGCATCAACATCAAGCTGGCCAAGAGCGGAGGCATCCGAGAGGCCCATAAGATGGCCGTCGCCGCCCGCGCGCTGAGCCTCGGAGTCATGCTCGGTTGCATGATCGAGACCGGCCTCGGCATTTCGGCCGGGTGTCAGATCGCGAGTCTCTGCGATCACGTCGACCTCGATGGCAACCTCCTGCTTGCAGAGGATCCGTGGCCCGGCGTCATCTTCGAGAACGGTATCCAGGTTCCGCCCGAGGAGCCCGGCCTCGGGGTGCGCGAGGCAGTCCGGGAACGGGAGTGAAGCGATATCTGATCCTGGCCGAGGGGTACGTCACCGACGCCCACCATGGGAAGACCATGCGTGGAGTGTTGAACTACGGCTCGGACGAGGTGGTGGCGCTTCTCGACTCGGAGCACGCCGGGGAGACGCTGCACGGTCTCCCCGTCGTCGGAACTGTCGGGGAGGGGCTTGCCTACCGACCTGACACCGCGCTCGTGGGTGTCGCCACCTCCGGGGGACGGCTGCCCGAGGTTTGGCAGACGATCCTCCGAGAGGCAGTTGCGGCCGGACTCGACATGGAGTCGGGAATGCACGTGTTCCTCGACGAGGATCCGGAGCTGGTCGCCCTCGCCGCAGAGCACGGGGTCGAGCTCCGAGACCTCCGGCGGCCGCCCGCCGATCTGAGCGTCCCGTCAGGGGCGAACCTCGAGCAGGAGGCAGCGGTCATCCTGACCGTCGGCTCCGACTGCGCGATCGGCAAGATGACGGTCTCGCTCGAGCTCGACCGCGCAGCACGCGAGCGGGGCATCAGGTCCCTCTTCGTGCCCACGGGCCAGACCGGGATCGCGATCGCCGGATGGGGAATCTCGGTTGACGCTGTCGTCGCCGACTTCGTGGCGGGTGCGGCAGAGCGGCTCGTCGTCGAGGGGGCGACCCGCGGGGACCTCCTCTGGGTGGAGGGACAGGGCTCGCTCATTCATCCGCAGTACTCGGGCGTCACGCTCGGGCTCCTACACGGAAGCGCCCCGCACGTTCTCGTGCTCTGCCACCAGGCGGGTGCGACCGAGATCGAAGGGTGCCCGGGACATCCGATTCTGCCGCTTCGCGAGCTCGTCGAGCTCCACGAGCAGATATCGCTCCCCGCCCGGCAGGCTCGCGTCGCCGCCGTCGCGCTGAACACCAGGACGCTCGACGAGGATGCCGCTCGCGCGGCGATCGCGGCTGCTGCGGCCGAAACGGGTCTGCCGGCAGACGACCCGGTGCGCTTCGGCGCCGGAGTTCTCGTCGACGCTGTCCTCGGCGCGCTTCCGGCCGGCTCTCTGCGCGCTCCGGTATAAGACTCGCGTGACGGACCCTCGCGTCGAACGGCTCGGCGAACTCGTCGTCAACTACTCGCTCGAGCTGAGCGAAGGCCAGGTCGTCCGGATCGACGGGCTCGAGATCGGCGCCCCGCTCGCGCTCGCGACGTACCGGGCGGCTCTCGCGGTCGGGGCCCATCCGTACACGAACCTGTCCCTCGACGGGCTGCTCGAGCTCGTGCTCGAAACCGGCTCCGAGGAGCAGCTTGCATACATCTCCCCGGTGCAGGCGCTGGAGATCGAGTCGATCGACGCGCTCGTCACGATCTGGTCTGAGGCGAACACGCGCTCGCTCACCCGGGTCGACCCGGGGAAGCACAGCCGCTACATTGCCGCGCACCGGACGCTTTCGAACCGTCGCTGGGAGCGGATCGCGAGCGGCGAGATGCGGTGGTGCGGGACGCTCCATCCGACCCTCGCGCATGCCCAGGACGCAGACATGTCTCTCGAGGAATACGAGGCGTTCGTCTTCGCCGCCTGTCACACGGACGCGGGGAATCCGGCGGCTCACTGGAGCGAGGTGGCTCAGAGCCTGGGCGCGCGCGCCGAGGAGCTCGGGTCGGTCCGGGAGCTCCGGATCGTCGGTCCGGATACGGATCTCCGCCTCGGCGTTGACGGAAGGACGTGGCTCGCAGCGGACGGGAAGTACAACATGCCCGATGGCGAGGTCTTCACGAGCCCTCGCGAGACCGAGACCGAGGGTGAGATCCGCTACACGTTCCCCGCGATCTTCCAGGGCCGCGAGGTCGAGGACATCCAGTTGCGGTTCGAGGGCGGCCGGGTCGTTTCAGCCGAGGCGGCGCGGGGGGAGGAGTACCTCCGCTCGCTCCTGGACATGGACGACGGAGCCCGTGTCCTCGGGGAGGTCGCCTTCGGGTTGAACTACGAAATCGACCGCTTCACGCGCAACATCCTCTTCGATGAGAAAATCGGCGGGACGATGCATCTCGCGCTCGGGGCGGCGTTCGCCCAGGCGGGGGGAGAGAACTCTTCCGGCCTTCACTGGGACATGATCTGCGACCTGCGTGAGGAGGGCGAGGTCTATGCCGACGGCGAGCTCGTCTGGAAAGCCGGGGAGTTCCTGAGCGATCCGGTCGTCCACGCGTGAGCGCCCCTCGCCTCCGCCTCGCTCCGGTTGGGCCAAAGGTCGGCCTGTGAGCGCCGACTCCCGCATCGAACGCCTCGCTAGCGTCCTCGTCGACTATTCGACGGAGGTTCAGCCGGGCCAACTGGTGCTCATCGAGAGCTCTCCGCTCGCGGCACCGCTCGTGCTGGCGGTCGCACGGCGTGTGCTGGAGGCCGGTGCTCACCCGCAGACGCGGGTCGCGGTCGACGGGCTGACAGAGACGCTCCTCGCACATGGCACCGATGCTCAGCTCGAGTGGGTGAACCCCGCCAGGGTGGAGGACTACGAGCGTGCGGACGTGAGGATGGTGTTCGAGGCCGAATTCAACACGCGAAGCTTGAGCTCGATCGATCCTGAGCGGCTCGCCCTGGCCGGCCGAGCACGCGAGCGGCTCCGCGACCGCTATCTCGAGCGTGCCGCGGCGGGCGAGCTCCGCTGGGTGATCACCCTGTTTCCCACGTATTCGGCCGCGCAGGATGCGGAGATGTCGCTCGCCCAGTACGAGGAGTTCGTCTACGGCGCCGGTCGCCTCGACGAGAAGGATCCGGTCGGCGAATGGCGCCGCTTTGGAGAGGACCTCACCCGCCTGGCCGAATGGCTCGACACGAAGAGCGAGGTTCGAGTCGTTTCGAACGGGACCGACCTGACCGTGGGAGTGGAAGGCAGGACGTGGATCCCGTGCGACGGGAAGGAGAACTTCCCCGATGGAGAGGTATTCACCGGTCCGGTCGAAACGAGTCTGGAGGGCGAGATTCACTTCTCGTTCCCGGCGAGCTTCCAGGGACGCATGGTCGAGGACATCCGCCTCAGGTTTAAAGGTGGGGAGGTCGTCGAGGCGCACGCGGCGCGCGGTCAGGACTTCCTGGACGCCATGCTCGCTATGGACGACGGCGCCCGGCGGGCCGGCGAGTTCGCGTTCGGGATGAACGAAGCCATCCAGGAGTTCACGCGGAGCACGCTCTTCGACGAGAAGATCGGCGGGACGATGCACCTTGCGCTTGGGAAGGCCTATCCGGAGAGCGGTGGGCAAAACCAGTCGGCGCTCCACTGGGATCTCGTGTGCGATCTCCGCTCCGGGAGCGAGGTCTTCGCCGACGGCGAGCTCGTTTACCGAAACGGACGCTTCCTGCCCGGCACGTACTAGATGGTTGATCGACGCGGGCATGCCAATTACCGACCAACCATCTAGGCGGTTCTCAGCTGATCGCGCTGCTCGGAGACACGCACATGCCTCGCGGGGCGCGCGGGCTGCCTGATGGCTGCCTTCGCCTCTTGCAGGAGTCCTCGCTCATCCTGCACACCGGAGACCTGACCTCGAGAGAGTTCCTGACAGAGCTCGAGGAGCTCGGGCCGGTAGCCGCCGTCAGGGGCAACATGGACGAGCCGCCGCTTCGCAGCGTCTTGCCTGAGCGTCTCGAGATCGAGGCGGAAGGGATCCGCATGGGGATCGTCCACGACGCAGGCTCCAATGCGGGCCGGGAGGACCGTCTCCGAACCTGGTTCCCGGACTGCGACGCGGTCGCGTACGGCCACAGCCACCTGCCCGAGGTGCGCAAGGTCGATGAGACGTGGATCCTGAATCCCGGGAGCCCGACCGAACGGCGTCGGGCTCCGGAGAAGACCATGATCGTCCTCCGCGAGGGAGTTCCCACTTTGGTGTCCCTCGGGTCTTGACAGCGAACACACGTTCGTTTAGCATGGCGAACACATGTTCGTCTCGCGTCTCATTCTCGCCGGGGTCGTTCTGCTCACACTTCTCGTGCTCGCGCTGGGGGCGGCGCGGCCGTCGAGTGGAGCGACCCCCGAGACGCGCTATGTCGTGAAGCCGGGGGACACGCTCTGGCGAATCGCGGCCGAGTACACCGGCGGGGATGTGCGAGAAGCCGTCTGGCTGCTGACGGAGAGGAACGATCTGGTGAGCCCGCTCTTGCAGCCCGGCCAGGTGCTTCTGATCCCGGGCTAGGATTTCCGGGCCAATGCCTTAGCTCGCGGCGAGGGGTTGCGCCTCGTCGATCCACAGCTCTTCAGGTCGTCTGTTTGCAACCGCGAAGAACGCATCGACGACGACTGGGATGAACTGCGTGCCGCGGCCGTTGCGCACCTCGTTCATCGCAGCATCGAGCGGCAGGGCCTCCTGGTAGGGGCGGTCGGTCGTCATCGCGTCCCAGGCATCGGCGAGCCCTGCGATTGCGGCGGCGACCGGGATGGCGTCCGTCGACAAGCCGTCGGGGTAGCCTTTTCCGTCCCAGCGCTCGTGGTGGTGGCGGACGATCGGAACCGCTTCGCGGAGGCGGCTGAACTTCTCGATGATCCGCGCTCCCTCGGCGGAGTGGCGCTTGATCTCCTCGTACTCCTCGGCGGTCAGGCGGCCCGGCTTCGTCAGGATCCCATCCGGGATGGCGATCTTCCCGATGTCGTGGAAGAGGGCGCCGAAACGGAGCGCGTCCATCTCGATGGGGGTGAAACCCAGCTCATCGCCCATCGCAAGAGCGATCCGTTGCACGCGCAGCGAGTGCCCGGCGGTATAGGGATCCTTTGCCTCCACGGTCGCGTTCAGGCTCTCCACCGCCTCGAGCGCGTTCCGCTCGAGCGCCTCGTAGGCATTCGCGAGGGCAACCGAGCGCTCGCGTAGCGTCGTCGTCTGGCGCCGCAGGGTGTCCGAAGCCCCGCGCACAAGGAGGACGAGCAAGCCCCAGAGAGCGAAGAAGACGCCGGCGGTCGTGAGCCAGATGACCTGCTTTCTGCCGGCGATGGACGCCTCGAGCGGCGTCGCGTCGGCGTAGATCTCATAGGCGCCGACGACCTGGCCTGCGGCAAGGACTGGCGCGTAGACCTCGATGACGCTTTCGACCCCGAGAAGGGCTTCACTCGCATCCTCGGCCCCGTGCGTGTCTTCGAGGCTGGCCTCCGGCTTGCCATGCACGATCACCTCGCGCAGATCCCCGCTCACTGGAAAGCGGCGGCCGATCCGCTCGGGGGCGAGGGTTGTCCACGCGAGCACGCCGTCGCTACGCCAGACCTTGACGCTCAGGATGTCGGGCCGCTCCGCGAGATCCCTGCGAACCACGGTGGTCGCGGTCGGACCGACCTTTAGCTGTGACCCGTAGACGAGGCTGCTCCCCAAGACGCCGCTCGTGTACTGGGAGAGACTCCGCTTGGCGTCGTCGAGGGCCTGAGCCCTGAGTGCGTGGGTCAGAACGGTGCCGAGGACAAATCCCCCGGCTGCGAGGAGGAGAGCACTGACGATGAGGAACGCGCGAAGGAGCGTTACGGAGCGCGAGACGCGTTGGATAGGGGTGTTGCGGGGCACGGCGACTCTCCCAGTATCGGTGCCGAAACACCAGGCCTTGAGCCATCGGAGGAGGTGAAGCGCCGTACACTGGCTACGTGGATCTCGACCTCGTCTTTCTCGGGACCTCCGGCTCGGTTCCGACCGCACGCCGCGCGCCGGCGGCAACGCTGATCCGACGAGCCGGGGAGCGCATCCTGATCGATTGCGGCGAGGGAACGCAGCGACAGCTTCTGCGCTCTGGGATCGGGCTCGTGGAGCTTCCGGAAGTCTTTCTGACCCACTACCACGCCGACCACTATCTGGGCCTTCCCGGCATGCTGAAGACCTTCGCGCTGCGAGGTCGGGAGCTGCCCCTCACCGTTTACGGCCCACCAGGTCTCCTCGACCTCTTCGGCGCACTCCAGCGCATCTTCGGCAAGCTCACCTACAAGCTCGATCTCGTCGAGCTGCGACCTGGGGACACGCTCGACCGAGGCGAGTACCTGTTGGTGGTCTTCAACGTGAACCACGGGATGTCGTCGAACGGCTATGCGCTCGTGGAACGCCCCCGGCCCGGCCGCTTCGACGTCGCTGCGGCAATCAGCCTCGGCGTCCCCAAAGGCCCGCTCTACGGTGCGCTCCAGCGGGGAGAGCACGTAACCCTTCCGGGCGGGAACACGGTTGCGCCCGACGAGGTGCTGGGAGCGCCGCGGCCGGGGCGGAAGATCGTGCTGACGGGGGACACGCGCGCCGCAGCGACAGTTCTCGAGGTGGCCCGTGAGGCGGACGTCCTCGTGCATGACGGGACCTTCGCCGAGGAGGAGCGAGAGCGGGCGGAGGAGACCGGCCACGCGACAGCAACCCAGGCGGCCGAGCTTGCCGTCGCCGCCCAGGCTCGGATGCTCGTCCTGACACACCTCTCAAACCGATATTTTGGCCCCGACATCGCGCGGGAGGCACGAGCGATCTTCGCCGAAACGGTCGTACCCCGGGACTTCGATATCATCGATGTCCCCTTTCCCGAGCGTGGCGCGCCGCGGCTGATCAAGGGCGGGGCGCTCGGGCGTCGCGAGGAGGCCGAGGCCGGTGTCGAGCATGGTGCAGGTGGCGCTGACGCGGGACCTGACGGAGGCGGAGGAGATCCAATCGATTCTCCGGTCAGCCGGGATCGAATCGGAGCTGGAGGCCGCAGTCGAGCACCATCCGGCCGCGCTTGACGACGCTCCGACCAAGGTCCTCGTCGCGGAGACCTCGCTGGAGGCGGCACAGCACGCGATCGAGGCGATGACGGACCCAGACGAGCTGATCGGGGACGCGTAACCGCGCCTTCAAGCCCCGATTTCGGGCCACTGGCGGCGACCTACGACCGGCTTCGGCCTGTCGACGAGAACTGGCTCGAGCTTCTCGCGGCTCTCATTGCCGCCGCGGGGGACGTCGCAGGCAAGCGGGCCCTCGACGTCGGGTGTGGCACCGGACGTCTCGCGGAAGCCCTCGCAGCGCGTGGTGCCCGTGTCTGGGGAGTCGACCCGTCCGAAGAGATGCTCGCCGTGGCTCGCCGCACGGCGGGGACGACCGTGGGCTTCAAGCGCGGCGAGGCCGAGCGGCTTCCGTTCAAGAGCGGTTGGTTCGACCTGGCCTTCCTTCGCCTCGTCATTCATCTGGTCGACCGCGGGAAAGGGTTGCCGGAGCTTCGCCGGATCCTCGCCCCCCGCGGGCGGGCAGTCATCGCAACATTCGATCCGAGCCACTTCGGAAGCTTCTGGTTGGCTCGCTTCTTGCCGTCGGTGGAGCTAATCGATCGCGCGCGGTTTCCGGAGCCCGGGCTACTTACTGCTGAGCTTGGGGCAGCCGGCTTCACGGAGGTCGTCGTTCAGCCGCTCGAGGAGCGTACGATCATGACCCGCGAGCACGCGCTCGAGCGAATCCGCGGCCGCTACATCTCGACCCTCCACCTCCTGGACGAGGACGAGCTCGCCGCCGGGCTCGCCCAGGCGGAGCGAGAGCTTCCCGCCGAGGTCGAGATCGAGCTCCACTGGGCGGTCGTCTCGGCTCGTACGTGACCGTCGTCGACCTCGTCGTCCTCGTGTGGGTAGGCCTGGCGGCCCTCCAGGGGGCGGCTCGCGGGCTCTCGACGCAGGTGGTGTCGCTCTCCGGCCTCGCCGTGGGCGGGCTCGCAGGGTCCCGCATCGCTCCCATGTTCCTCGAGGGAGGCGCAAAGTCGCCCTGGCTCCCGGTGGTGGGCCTCGCGGGAGCGGCGG
Organism: Gaiellales bacterium; assembly: GCA_038209555.1. Lineage (GTDB taxonomy): Bacteria > Actinomycetota > Thermoleophilia > Gaiellales > Gaiellaceae > DASQGA01. The sequence goes on along the minus strand of JBBQXP010000077.1, from coordinate 4,025 downwards.
TGGGCGTGATGCTCTCCCAACTCGTGGCCACATTCGTCGTCTCTCGACTCGGCTGGATCCTCCCAGCCCCGGTGCGGCTGATCGACGCCGTGGGCGGCGCCCTCTTCGGCGCCGTGGTGGGCCTCGCGATCGTCTGGCTCCTTGCGGTCGTCGCCCTTCAGCAGCCGTCACTCAGGCTGCGCAAGCAGGTGCAGCGCTCGGAGGTCCTGCCGCGTCTGGTCGAAGCCGTCCCGCCGCGTACCGTCCTCCACTCGCTGGGGCGCTTCGACCCGCTGCCCTTGATCGGGGCGATTCCCGGCGAGGGCCTGCCGCCACCGGATCCGAGCGTCGCACGCTCGCCGCGGTCCCGCCTGGCCGCCCGAGCGGTCGTGAAGGTCCTGGGGACGGCATGTGGGCTGGGTCTCGAGGGAACCGGGTGGGTCGTCGGGCGCTCACTCGTGGCCACCAACGCGCACGTCATCGCCGGCGCGCGAGATACCCGCGTTCTGGTGCCGAACGGCAAGAACCTGCGCGCGCGGCCGGTACACGTGGATGCGCTGAACGACATCGCGCTCCTTCGGGTGCCGTCGCTGGGCGTCACGCCGCTCCGGACGGCCCCTGCGGTTGAGACCTTTCGCCCAGTCGCGCTTCTCGGCTATCCGGAGAACGGCCCACTCGTCTCCGTGCCGGGCACGGCGGGCACACCCCGGCGAATCGTCGGGGCGGACGCTTACGGCCGGCGCCCGCGCTTGCGAGTTGTCGTGCCGCTTCGCGGACTGATCCGGCGGGGGGACAGCGGCGGTCCCGCGGTCGACCGGAGCGGGCGCGTGGTCACGATGATGTTCGCCGCGGTGCGGGGTGGGCGCGGAGGGCTGGGCGTGCCCGTCGACCTCGTTGCGAAGGCTGCGCGGGGGAGTCTCCATCCTGTCTCGTCGGGCCCCTGCACGGGCTAGATGGGTTGCCCATCCAGGGGTCGTCCGACCCGACCGTGTAGAGTCTCGCCGACCCCTTTAACTCGGTCCAGAGAGGCCGGAAAGGAGATCGTAGTGGCTGTGCCCGTTGAGGCGGGGAAGCCTCTGCTCGACTCGGAGGCCTTGAACCGGACGCTGGCTCGTCTCGCGCACGAGATCGTCGAGGGCAATCCCGACCTCGGACAGGTCGCTCTTGTTGGCATCCACACCCGGGGCGTTCCGCTTGCGCAGCGGCTGCGACGCCTGATCGGCGAGTTCGCCGGCGAGGAGCCGGACCTGGGCACGCTCGATATCACCTTCCACCGGGACGACGTGTCCGTGCGGGGCGGGGAGGCGCCACTCCACGCACAGCCGGTCGTGAAGGCGACCCGGCTCGACTTTCCACTCGAGGGAAAGACCTGTGTCCTCGTGGACGACGTGCTCTATACGGGCCGCACGATCCGCTCCGCGATCGACGCGCTCTTTGAATACGGTCGCCCTGCCCGCGTCCAGCTCGCCGTCCTCGTCGACCGCGGCCACCGGGAGCTTCCGATCCGACCCGACTACGTCGGCAAGAACCTCCCGACCGCGAAGAGCGAGCACGTGCGGGTGCAGCTCGTCGAGGTCGACGAGATCGATGCCGTCCTGCTCGTTTCCGCACCGGATGGTTGATCGACAATTCCCACACCCGTCCTCACGGGCGCGCGAATCTACCGGCCAACCATCCAGAAAGGTTGAACATGGCTGACGTCCATCCACTGATCCGCGACGAGCTGCTGCCGCCGCAGCGACCGCCGCGCCGCCACCTGATCTCGATCGCGGATCTCGAGCGCGATGACGTCGAGCGGCTGCTCGCTCTCTCGCGGACCTTCTCCCGCTCGCTCGAGCGCGAGGTGAAGAAGCTGCCTGCCCTCCGCGGCCGCACCGTCGTGAACCTCTTCTACGAGTCCTCCACCCGCACGTCCTCGAGCTTCGAGCTGGCCGCCAAGCGCCTCTCCGCCGACGTGATGTCGATCAAGGCCACCGGCTCGGCTGTGGACAAGGGGGAGTCGCTGAAGGACACAGCGCTGACGATCGGCTGCTACGACCCGGACGTCGTCGTCATCCGCCACCCGGAGATCGGGGCGCCCAACCTGGTCGCGCTGTACACGAGCGCTCACGTGGTGAACGCAGGCGACGGCAAGCGCCAGCACCCGACGCAAGCGCTCCTCGACCTCTACACGATCGAGGAGGAGCTCGGAGGGATCGAAGGGCTTCACGTCGCGATCGTTGGCGATGTCCTCCATTCGCGGGTGGCGCGCTCGAATGTGCAGGCGCTGCTGCTCATGGGCGCACGCGTGACGCTCGTCGGGCCGCCGGCCCTGATTCCCCGCGGGATCGAGGCGATGGGCTGCTCCACCTCGCACGACATCGGGGCGATCCGCGACGCCGACGTGGTCTACGTCCTCCGCATGCAGAAGGAGCGGATGCTCGCCGGCGCCAACTACGTCCCCAGCCTCCGCGAGTACACCGCGCGCTGGGGGGTCACCAGGGACAGGCTTCGGCCCGGTCAAAAAGTCATGCATCCGGGCCCGATGAACCGGGGTGTCGAAATCGACGACGAGGTGGCCGACATGGCCGACGCGCTGATCGAGCGACAGGTGCGAAGTGGACTCGTCGTCCGCATGGCCGTCCTCTACGACCTGCTGACCCACGGGCCGGTCGAGGTCAAGGTCGCCGAGATCGAGGAGGTGGCCTGATGACAGCCGTGCTGTTCGGCCAGCGCGGGATGGAAAACGTCGTCGTTCGCGGTTCACGGGTGGTCGATCCCACCGAGGGAGTCGACGAGATCGTCGACGTTCGCATCGACGGCGGCATCGTGGCTGCGATCGGCGTCGACCTCGACACGAACGAGCACCGGGTCGTCGAGGGCGCGGGGCTGGTGCTCGCGCCGGCTTTCGTCGATCCGCACGTCCACCTGCGCACGCCCGGCCGCGAGGACGAGGAGGACATCTCCTCCGGGACGCGCGCCGCGGCCGCCGGGGGCTATTGCGCCATCCTCGCGATGCCGAACACCGATCCGATCGTCGACTCGGCGTCCGTCCTCGGCGCTCTCGTCGAGCAGGCACGCACGGAGGCGGAGGTGCCGGTCGGGTTCCTCGCGGCCATCACGAAGGGTCAGGAAGGCGAGGAGTTGACCGAGATGGTCGAGCTTGCGGAGGCGGGGGCGGCCGGGTTCTCCGACGACGGGCGGCCCGTGGTGGCGCCGTCCCTGATGCGTCGCGCCCTCCAGTACAACGTGGCCGCCGGGCGCCCGATCGCCCTCCACTGCGAGGAGCCGACGCTCTCCCGCGGCGGGCAGATGCACGAAGGCGCGGTTTCTGCCGAGCTCGGATTCGGAGGCTATCCCGCGGTTGCCGAGAGCCTCATGGTCGCCCGCGACCTGGCTCTGGCACGCTACGAGGGCGAGGCCCTGCACCTCCTCCATCTCTCCGCGCGAGAGTCGGTCGAGGAGCTTCGTGCGGCGCAATCCGAAGGCGTGCGGGCGACTGCCGAGGTGACGCCGCACCATCTCTGCCTCACCGACGACGCGCTCCGCTCGCTCGACTCGAATCTGAAGATGAACCCGCCGCTCCGGGCGTCGGAGGATCGCGCCGCGCTGATCGAGGCGCTTCGCGACGGGACGATCTCGGCGATCGCAACGGACCACGCCCCGCACGCGCGGCACGAGAAAGAGGTCCCGTTCGAGGCGGCTCCGTTCGGAGTCACCGGCCTGGAGACCGCGTTCGGCGCGCTCTTCACGCACCTCGTGGAGCCGGGTCTCGTCCCGCTCGAGACGCTGCTCGAGCGTCTCTCGGCCGGGCCCGCGCGCGCCTACGGGCTCGAGACGCCCCGGATCTCCGTCGGCGCCCGGGCGAACCTCGTCGTGCTCGACACGGAGGCGATCTGGCGCGTCGAGGAGGGCGGCTTCCACTCGCGCTCGGCCAACTCCTGGCTGCTCGGGGCGACGCTGCGAGGCCGGATCGTGCTCACGATCGCCGACGGATGCGTAGCCTTCACCGCTGCAGACGCTCCGCGTCTGCGGTGGGACGGGCTCGTCCCTTCACTTCGCTCGGG
>JBBQXP010000076.1:0-14250 GCA_038209555.1 Gaiellales bacterium | reverse complement strand
CTGGCGAAAGCCGATCCGCCCGTCGTCACGATCCGAAACAGCGCCGGCGAGAAGACGAGATTCCCGGCCGAGCCTCTTGGCACCGAGCCGGGGACGTACACGGTGACGGTCGTCTTCCCCGAGGAGGGCACCTACACCTACGAGGTTTACGACTCCGCGACCGGCCGGACGTACCAGTACGACCCGGTCGTGATCGAGGAGCCGGCCGTCGCACCGACAGCCGGCGGCTCGGGTGACTCGCAACCGGTCGCGGCCACGGGGTCGGACGACGGCTTCCCGCTCTGGCCGGTTCTCGGCGGCAGCTTCGGGCTCGCCCTCGCCGCCGCGGGCCTCACGGTCTTCGTCCGCCGACACCGCCCGCCCGCGGCCCAGACGCGCTAGGAACAGCCAAGGCATCCAGACGGTAGGGGCCGGCTCGACCGCCCCTACTGTCCTAGACTGGGCTGGTGCCAGGCGTCGTCGTCGCTCCCGACAGCTTCAAGGGGACGTTCTCGGCGAGAGAGGTGGCCGCCGCCTTGGCACGCGGGCTCCGCGCCGACGGTCAGGAGGTCTTCGAGCTCCCCGTGGCCGACGGCGGAAAGGGAACGATGGATGTTCTCCTTGCGGCACTCGGTGGCGAGCGGCGTCCCGCAATGGTCGCCGACCCGCTCGGCCGTCTTGTGGAGGGCGCGTACGGACTTCTTCCTGACGGGTCCGCGATCATCGAGAGCGCGCAGGCGAGCGGCCTCTGGCGGATCCCGGAAGCCGATCGCGACGCCTGGGCGGCCTCGACGCAGGGCACGGGAGAGCTCATCGCCGCAGCCGTTCGCGACGGCGCCTCGCCCGTTCTCGTCGCCGTGGGCGGCACGGCGACCACTGACGGAGGGGAAGCGGCGGTGGCTGTCCTCGAGGAAGCGGCGGTCGAGATACAGCTCGTCGTGCTCTGCGACGTCCAGACGCCCTGGGAGGACGCACCACGGGTCTTCGGTCCCCAGAAGGGGGCCGATTCGACAACGGTGGCCCGTCTCGAGGGCCGGTTGGAGGAGCTCGCCGGTCGCGCGCCTCGTGATCCGACCGGCATCCCGATGACCGGAGGGGGCGGCGGGCTCGCGGGCGGGCTCTGGGGCTTCTGCGGCGCCGAGCTAGTGCCGGGAGCATCCTTCGTCCTCGACGCCGTCGGCTTCGACGAGAAGCTTCGCGGGGCGGCTCTGTGCATCACCGGCGAAGGCTCGCTCGACGACCAGACCGCGGCCGGCAAGGTGGTGGCAGAGGTCGTCGCCCGCTGCCTCGCCGCCGGCGTTCCGTGCCACGCGGCCGTCGGCCGTAACGAGCTCGAGCCGGGAGCGCTCGGCCTAGCCGGTGTCGTCGAGGCAGGGACGCTGGAGGAGCTCGAGCACGCCGGGAGAGCAATCGTCGGCTCGGAGACGCAACTTGCAACCGGCGAGCCTGGCAACCACACTCGTTGAGAGGGCCTCTTGCTGGAAACCATCCTCGTTGCTTATGACGATCCGGCCTCGGAGACGCTCGAGCGCGCCGCCGGCCTCGCCGCTGCGCTCGGGGCCCGGCTCATCGTCACGAACGTCGCCGCGCCGGTCGAGTCCGGGGAGGCCGAAAGTGCAAAGGGTGACGCCGCCGAGCGGCTCCAGCAGGCTCGTGGCGTCATCGCCGAGCGTCAGCTCGATGCGGAATTCGTCCCTTCCGTTGGCCCACCCGCGGAGGCAATCGTGCGCCTGGCCAGGGAGCGGAACGTCGACCTGATCGTCGTCGGCACGCGCAGGAAGGGCTTCTTCGAGCGCCTCGTCGAGGGGAGCGTCAATCAGGACGTCCTCCGTCGGGCACCCTGTGACGTCCTGGTCGTCCACTAGACCCTCCGGCCACTGCTCGACTCTGCAGACTCAATGTCCGGTCCGACCGAGGCAGCCTCCTGGGGAGCTCGCTCTTAGATGAACGATCCACGACTTGCGTTCGCGGGCCTCCTGATCGGCGTTCTCGTCGGAATGACGGGAATGGGCGGAGGCTCTCTCATGACACCCATCCTGATTTTCCTCTTCAACTTCAACCCGACCCTCGCGATCGGGACAGACATCCTGCATGGGGCCGTCTTTAAGTCATTCGGCGCGATTCGCCACCGTAGGCTCGGGACGGTAAGGGCCCGGCTCGGATCCTGGATGCTGGTCGGGAGCGCGCCGATGTCCCTGCTCGGCGTCTGGGCCGCCACCTTCCTCACGGATCGCTATGGGGACAGCGTCGACTCGGTCCAGGGCAAGGTGCTCGGAGCCATGCTGATCGTCGGAGCGGTCGGCTTCTTGTTGAAGGCGTTTGCCCGCTCGAGCTCGAGCGCCACGGTGCTCGGTGCACTCACCAAGCGGGATCGAGTCGTCGCCGTCGCGATTGGAGCCGTAGGCGGCTTCGTCGTCGGCTTGACCTCGGTAGGGAGCGGCACGCTCTTCGGGCTCGCGCTCTTGCTTGCGTTTCCGCTCGCGGCTAGGAACATCGTCGGCACGGATATCTTCCATGCGGCCGCGCTCCTCTGGGTTGCCGGCTTCGGCCACCTCCTGGCGGGCAACGTCGACGTCGGCGCCATGGCATGGTTGCTACTGGGATCGATCCCCGGCGTCCTGATCGGGAGCCAGGCCAGCGTCGGCTTGCCCGAGAAAGCGCTGCGTCTCGCGCTCGCGGCTGCGCTGGGGCTCAGCGGCGTGAAGCTACTCGACGTGCCCCACTCGTCGCTGATCGTTGTCATAGCCCTCGGCGCGGGGCTCGTTGCGCTCTGCTGCTACGGAGCCCTCCGACTCGTGCGGCTGTTGACGAGGCCGAAGGCCTAAGCGTCGCGCTCGATTTCGAGGAGCGTCTCGTAGGCCGGCAGCGTCAGGAACTCGACGAACTCGTCGGCCAGCGCGACCTGCTCGAAGAGGCCTCGCGAGTCGGAGGGCCTTCCCTCGGAGTAGAACCACTCGTCGTTTCCCACCTCGGCCCGGATCGACTCGAGCTCCTCCTCCACCAGCCCGCGGACGAGCTCTGGCGTCACAGCCCGGCCGTCCTCGAGCTTCGCGCCATGGTGCACCCATTGCCACACCTGCGAGCGCGCGATCTCGGCGGTCGCAGCGTCCTCCATGAGCCCGTGGATGCCGGCGGCTCCGTTCCCGCGGAGCCACGAGGAGATGTACTGGATGCCCACGTTGACGTCGCTTCGGAGCCCCTCTTCCGTCACGGAGCCGGGAGTCGAGCGGACGTCGAGGAGCTCGGCCGCGCCGACCGAGACCTCGCCGCGCATCCGGTCGACCTGGTTGGGACGCTCGCCGAGGACGGCGTCGAACTCGGCCGTCGCCCTCGGCACCGAGTCGGGGTGCGCGACCCAGGTGCCGTCGAAGCCGTCCGACGCTTCCCGCTCCTTGTCCGCTTTCAGCTTCGCCTGAGCCTGCGCGTTCGCCTCGGCGTCGCGCCGGCTGGGGATGAACGCGGCCATCCCCCCCATCGCGTGGGCACCCCGGCGGTGGCACGTCTGCACGAGGAGCTCCGTATACGCGCGCATGAATGGCACCGTCATCGTGACGGAGTTCCGGTCGGGGAGCAGGAAGTCGGGCCGGCCGCGAAACGTCTTGATGATGCTGAACATGTAGTCCCAGCGGCCGGCGTTCAGGCCCGCCGAGTGCTCGCGAAGCTCCCAGAGGATCTCGTTCATCTCAAAGGCTGCCGGCAGCGTCTCGATCAGCACAGTCGCCTTGATCGTCCCCCGGGGGACCTCGAGCCGTTGCTGCGCCTCGAGGAAGACTTCGTTCCAGAGCCGGGCTTCGAGATGGCTCTGGAGCTTGGGGAGATAGAAGTACGGTCCCGATCCGCGCTCGAGGAGCCGGTGGGCGTTGTGGAAGAAGAAGAGGCCGAAGTCGAGCAGGCTCCCCGAGACGGGCGCACCGTCGACGAGGACGTGCTTGTCCGGTAGATGCCATCCGCGCGGGCGCACGAGCAGGGTGGCCACGTCGTCGTTCAGGCGGTACTCGCGCCCGTCCGGGGCCGTGAACTCGATCGTGCGCTCGATCGCGTCGATCAGGTTCGCGTGGCCGCCGACGACGTTGAGCCAGGTAGGCGAGTTCGCGTCCTCGAAGTCGGCCATGAACCCGCGGGCGCCCGAGTTGAGAGCGTTGATGACCATCTTCCGGTCGACCGGCCCGGTGATCTCGACGCGCCGGTCGCGGAGGTCGTGCGGCGGCGGCTCGACCTGCCACTCGCGCTCGCGCACCTCGCGCGTCTCCGGCAGGAAATCGAGCGTCCCGCCCCGATCGAGCTCGGCCTGACGCGCGGCACGGCGCTCGAGGAGCTCGAGACGACGCTGACCGAACTGCCGCTGCAGGTGCCGGACAAACGAGAGCGCGTCGCGGCTCAGGATCTCCGCGAAGCGACCCTGGACGGGCGCCAGGATCTCGACTCCTTCAGGAACCTCTGGCACCCTTGCCTCCCTCGATCGACATGCGGACGAGCTCCACCGGGTGGTAGATCGGAAGCGGTCTCCCCGCTGCCTTCAGGTGGCTCGCGATCTGCAAGGTACAGCCCGGATTGCCTCCGGCGATCGCCTCGGCCCCCGTGGCCATGAGGTTCGCAGCCTTTCGCTGACCGAGCTCGGAGGCCGGATCGGGCTGGAGCAGGTTGTAGACGCCTGCGGAGCCACAGCAGATCTCCCACTCGGCCGGCTCGATCAGCTCCAGCCCTGGAATGGTGCGGAGGAGCGCCCGCGGCTCGGCCCGGAGGGCCTGGGCGTGCGCGAGGTGGCAAGCGTCGTGGTAGGCGACCCGCAGCGGGAGCGGGTGCCTCGGCGCCCTTGGCTCCCCCGCCAGGAGCTCCGAGACGTCGCGGACCTTGGCTGCGAAGGCGAGGGCGCGCTCGGCCCAGTCGGGCTCGTCGTCGAAGAGGTGCCCGTAGTCCTTCATCGCCGAGCCGCACCCGGCCGCGTTCGCAGCGACGTGATCACAGCCCTCGAACTGTTCGATCGTCTGCTTGGCGAGCCGCTTGGCCGCGTCCTCGTAGCCGGTGTGGAGGTGCAGGGCGCCGCAGCAGCGCGGCCGTTCCGGCGCGGCGACGTCGTAGCCCTCCGCAGCGAGAACTCTGGCGGTCGCCTCGTTCACCTGCGAGAAGAAGACTCTCTGGACGCAGCCCTGCAGGAGCCCGACACGGCCCCGCCGCTCGCCGGCCGCAGGCAGGTCCGGGGGGAGCCGACGCGTGCGACCGGGCGGAATCCCTCGCGCGAGGCGGGCAAGGCTGCCCAGGCGGGTTCCGGCGGGAAGCAGCCGTCCCGGTCCGAGGCGCCGCTCGAGCGAGACGAGCGGCGCGAGCGCTCGCAGCCGCCGAGGATGGGGGAAGAGCGCGAAAACGAGCCGGCGGAAGAGCCACTCTCCCGGGGAGCGGCGGTGGTGGCGCTCGACCTGCGCGCGCGTGCGCTCGATCAGCCGGTCGTAGCGGACGCCGGAAGGGCACGCCGTCACGCAGGCCAGGCAGCCGAGGCAGCGGTCGAAGTGCTTTACCATCTCGTCCGAGAGGACGTTGGCGCCCTCCAGTCCTTCCTGCATGAGGACGATGCGCCCGCGCGGCGAGTCCATCTCCTCGTTCCAAAGCGGCGTGTACGTGGGGCAGGTCGGCAGGCAAAAGCCGCAGTGAACGCAGGTCTCGATCACGTCGAGCTCCGGGGGGCGATGGGTATCGAACGCAGGCATCAGCAGATGGTTGGTCGGTAATTGGCATGCCCGCGGGGACGGGTCAGACCAAGCCAGGGTGCGCCATCGTCCGCAGGCAAGGCTAGAAGCCTTGACAAGGGCGAGGGTGCGGTCTGGCGCCGTGTCTGGGCCGCCATCCGTGGGCGTGGTAATTGCCGATCAACCATCAAATCCCTCCGGCGAAGACGCCCGGGTTCAGGATGCCGGCCGGGTCGAACCGCTCCTTGACGCGGCGCATGAGCCCGGCGGCGGGCGGCTCGGGCTCCCACGCTTCGATCTCCAGGCCGGGAGGACGGTCGAGCACGACCCCGCCGAACTCGCGCCGCACCTCCGCAAGCGCCGAGACGTCGGGAAGGGAGAGCCAGGCGATTCCAAGGCCCGCCCGTCCCACCAGCCGGCCCCCTGCACGCTCGGCCACCTCGAGCAGCCGGCCGAGCCGCGCCGGCAGGGCGGAAACGCGAAGGACGATTCCGTCTTCCGACCGCTGGCCCGCTCGTTGCGCCGCCCAGAGAGCGTCGTCGGCCTCCATCAGCTCGCCGCCCCAGCGCTCGACCATGTTCCCGGCTCGATGGATTGCAGCGCTCCCTGCCGCACGCGCGAGCACGGCACCTCGGCCCCGCTCCCAGCGAACGTCGAGAGCTTCGAGCTCGAGGGGTGCGTGGGCCAGCGCGGCGGCGGTCCCGGCCAGAGCGTCGGGTGCGTCGCTCCGAAAGACCGCCGTCGCCCGCGTTGCGGGCCGCGGATGGAGGCGCACCGCCACACCGAGGATCAGTCCGAGCGTGCCAAACGAGCCTGCGAAGAGCTTGCCGAGGTCGTAACCGGCCACGTTCTTGATCACCTTCCCCCCCGATTTTGCGACGGTGCCGTCCGAGAGAGCTACCGTGATCCCGATCACGAGGTCGCGCGGCGCCCCGTAGCGGTGGCGAAGCGGCCCGGAGTCACCGGTCGCGACGATCCCCCCGATCGTCGCAGCGTCCCCAGCACCGAGCGGTGGGTCGAGTGCGAGCATCTGACCCGCCTCGGCGAAGATGTCCTGCGCGTGCGTGAGCGGGACCCCCGCCTCCAGGACCGCGGTCAGATCGCCGGCGTTGTGCTCGCGGATCGACGCGAGCGACTCGGTCGAGAGGTCCAGATCGGAGTGGCCCGCCCCGCCCCATGCGAGCTTCGTGCCTCCGCCGACCGGCCGGACAGCGCGGGCCACTTCGCCGCTCGCCTTCAGGAACTCGGCGGCCTCCTCGTAAGACGCGGGCTCCAGCATCACATCCGCTCTGCGACACCGTCGCGCTCGAGCGGATGCTGCCGGTAGGGGCCCGGCACCTCGCCGCAGAGTCTCGGCGTCGGCATCACCTTGCCGGGGTTGGCGAGCCCGTCCGGGTCGAACGAGCAGCGCAGCCGCTGGAAGGCGTCGAGGTCCGGCTCGGAGAACATCGACGGCATGTAGTGCTTCTTGTCGATCCCGACCCCGTGCTCGCCCGTGATCGACCCGCCCGCATCGACGCAGGCCTTCACGATCCTTCCCGCCAGCTCCTCCGCCCGCTCTGCCTCGCCGGGCGTGCGCCCGTCATAGCAGACCAACGGATGCAGGTTCCCGTCTCCCGCGTGGAAGACGTTTGCGACCTGCATCCCGTACTCGGCCGACAGCTCGTCGATCAACCGGAGCACTTCAGGCAGACGCGTTCGAGGCAACACGCTGTCCTGGACGTAGTACGTCGTCGAGATCCGGCCCATGGCGCCGAAGGCCGCGCGCCGGGCCTTCCAGAAGAGCTCTCGCTCGACCTCGTCGCGGGCCACCCGCACCTCGATCGCCCCGGCGGCCCTGCAATGGGCGACGACCTCGTCGAGCGCTGAGCTGCACTCCGCCTCTGGTCCGTCCAGCTCCACGATCAGCGCTGCGCCTGCATCGAGCCGGTAGCCAGCGTGCGTGGCCGCCTCGGTTGCCTGGATCGACAGCCGGTCCATCATCTCGATCGCGCCGGGAACGATGCCGGCGGCGACGATCTCTGTCACAGCCTGCCCGGCCTCGTCGGTGTGGCCGAAGAAGGCCACGAGCGTCCGGATCGTCTCGGGCACCGGGACGACGCGAAGAGTCACTCGGGTCGCGACGCCGAGCGTCCCTTCGGACCCCACGAAGGCGCCGACGAGATCGTAGCCGGGAGAGTCGAGCTCCTTGCCGCCCAGCTCGAGAAGCTCGCCGTCCGGCAGGACCACTTCCAGGCCGGTGACGTAGTTCGTCGTGAAGCCGTACTTGAAGCAATGCGCGCCACCTGAGTTCTCCGCCACGTTCCCCCCGATCGAGCAGACCACCTGGCTCGAAGGGTCGGGCGGATAGAAGTGGGTCGGACCGACGGCGCGCGACACCTCGAGGTTGGTCACGCCCGGCTCGACCACGATCCGCTGGTTCTCGAGATCGACTTCGACGATCCGGCGCAGCCGCGACAGGACGATCAGGATGCCCTCCTCGTAAGGAAGCGCCCCTCCGGAGAGGCCGGTGCCCGCGCCCCGGGCGACCCATGGAACTTTGGACTCGAAACACACGCGCACGACCTCCTGTACCTCCTGGGCCGAGCCGGGGAGCACGACAGCACGTGGGGACACGCGATACTGGAGGAGGCCGTCGGACTCGTATGTCCGGAGCTGGTGGGGGTGCGTGACGACATGCTCGTCGCCTGCGATCTCGCCCAGCCGCTGGATCAGCAGATCGACGTCCATCCGCGGCTATTCTGACCGGATCCCTAGGCTGAGGTGGCCGCAGCTCAAGATCCCGGCGGACCGGGCCGATGGAAAATTCATGAGGACACGTCGCGCCTTCGTACTTCTCGCGCTGCTCGCGACCCTCGCGGGCGCGGAAACCGCGTCCGCCGCGTCCTGGGCGCGCGCCGAGATCCGGGTCGCCGTTCAGAGCGGCCTCATGGGCCCGAGCGTCGCCGGCTTCCGTCCCAACTCGGCTTTGACCCGACGCGACCTGGCGCAGATCGTCGCAGGAATCACACAGAAGGAGCAGGTGGTCGTCGACCCGGACAGGAGGGTGACCGTCGCGGAGCTCGACCGGGCGCTCGTCCGCGCCCTCGGCCTCGGCCCCGCCGCCCGGCAGATTCGCGCCGAGCTCGCCGCGTCGGATCTCCGGCCGCCGAGCCGGGCCGGCACCGAGGTCCTCGCGCGGCTTCTCGGGCTTCGCTACAACCATCCGCAGCAGGACGACGACCTCGAGCTCCTGCCGAGCAACCGGGTCACGCGGGCTGAGACCGCCTACTCGGTCGCCCAGCTCGTCGGCTTCGACGACTGGAAGCTTCAGTGGGCCAACGACAAGGCATCCTCGCTCAATCTGCCCGCTCTCACGGCCTGGCAGACTCGGGTCCTCCGCAGGGCGGTCCGCTTCGTCGGCTATCCCTATATCTGGGGCGGCACGTCGGAGTACGCCGAATCGCCCTTCGGAGTCGAAGCCCGGGGCGGCTTCGACTGCTCCGGATTCGTGTGGCGCGTCTACAAGCTCGAACGGTGGACCGGCGCCCCGCAGCTCGGCTCGACGCTGCTCGGGCGCACGACCTATGCGATGAGCAGGGAGATGCCGAAGGCCCAGCGAATCTCGCGTCGGGGCCTCCGGCCCGCCGACATCGTCTTCTTCGGGGATCTGGGGCCGCGCTCGCGTCCGGCACAGATCGGCCACATGGGGCTGTATCTGGGTGGCGGCTGGATCGTCCACTCGTCGAGCCAGGGCGTGACCCTGGTCCCACTTGAGAACTGGTGGGCCGACAGCTTCGCCTGGGGACGGCGCCCGCTCGCAGAAGCCGGTCTTTCGTAAAAGCCTCGCAAGGCAATAATCCCCCGATTGAGTGATGACCCGCTAAAGGGTGAGATTGATACTGCATGTGCTGGCGTCCACTCAAAAGGGGATCACGATGCTTCATTGGAAAGTCACAACGGCCGTCATGACAGCTCTGGTCGTCTGCTCCGCCTTCTTCGGCGAGCTTGACGGCTTCATCTGGAGCTAGTCACCCCGTGAACGGCAATTCCGCCCGCTCGGCTCCGAGCGCCGCGGAGCGCGCACAGCCGGAGGGGTCTGAGACCCTCCGGCTTCTGCCTGTCGTCGTCCCGGTGACGGCTGCCGGGATCGCCGTGCTGGGCGCGGCGACCTGGAGCCTCATGACGTCCACTCCGTCGCTCGGGTCCTTCGCCGGCCTCCTGGCCCTGCTGGTGGCCTCGGTGGTCGTCGAGGCCTACCCGGTGCCCGTCGAGGGCGTTCCCGCTGGGTCGGTCTCCCTCGGCGCCGTCTTCATCGTCGGGACGGCCGTCATCTACGGCTGGGTGCCCGCCGTCGTGATCGGGTTCGCGACCCGAGCCCTGGTGGACATCCTGGACCGGCGGCCTCCGATCCGATTTCTCTATAACGCCGGCGTGTACGCGCTCGGCGCTGCGGGTGCCGGCGCTACTGCGTCGCAGTTCGCCGGCAGCGAGGTCCTGGACGTGTTCCTCGCGGTTCTGGTCGGAGCCGGAACGTTCTACGCGACGAACGTCTTGCTCGTCGCGCTCGTTATCTCCGTCTGGGCCCGAGAGCGCTTCGTCGGATTGCTCCGTCAGTCGGTCTACTGGACGTTCGTCCCATTTTCGATCATGGCCTCGGTGAGCCTCATGCTCGCAGTTCTCTGGGATCGTTCTCCGTTTCTCTCCGCCGCTCTCATCGGCCCTCTCGTCGCAATCGCCCTGTACCAGCGTTCCGTCCAAGAGTCTTTGAAGGCGATGCGGCTCGCGCTCACCGATCCCCTGACGGGGCTCGGAAACCACCGCCACTTCCACGAGCGGCTGCAGCGCAGCCTCGACGAGGCGCAGGAGGACGGCACGCCCGTCACGATCTGCCTCATCGACATCGACCACTTCAAGCAGATCAACGACCGCCACGGTCATCCGGTCGGGGACCGCGTGCTCGCACAGGTGGCAAGCCGACTCCGACAAGGCGGCGAAGCGTTCAGGCTCGGTGGCGACGAGTTCGCAATTCTCCTGCCTGGCCGAACCGGGGAGGACACGCTCAAGATCGCGAAGACCGTGCTCGACCGGGTCGCCGCCTCTCCGTGCGAGCACGGCAGCACGGTCAATGTCTCGGCCGGCATCGCCACGTATCCGCAGCATTCGCTCGACCGAAGCGAGTTGGTGCGTGTGGCCGACAACGCGCTCTACTGGTCGAAAGAGCATGGCCGCGGGCGGGCACACGTGTACCGGCCCGATGTCGAGGAGCTGGCCGAGCTTCGCTGGCTCATCGAGGGACGGGATCGGGCCGCCTGCCTGCGTGCCGCCTCGAGTCTCGCCCACGCCGTGGACGCGCGCGACGCCTACACCGGCAGCCACTCCTACGTGGTCGGCGAGCTGGCCGCCCGCGTTGCGATCCGCATGGGCCTCGAGCACGAAGAGATCGAGCTCCTCCGGCTCGCGGGCAGCCTGCACGACCTGGGCAAGCTTGCGATCCCCGAGGAGATCCTGCGCAAGCCCGGCCCCCTGACCGAGGCTGAGCGGCTTGTCCTCGAACGCCACCCGCAGATCGCATTCCGAATGCTCGACTCGCTCGGTGTCGAGCCCGTCGCCGACTGGATCCTCCACCACCACGAGCGATGGGATGGAACCGGCTACCCCCACCGGCTCTCGCGCAACGACATCCCGCTCGGGGCGCGAATCCTGTTCGTCGCCGACGCGTACGACGCCATGACCACGGATCGCGTCTACCGCGGAGGCCTCTCTCACTTCAGAGCCCTCGCAGAGCTCGACCGCTGCTCAGGCACGCAGTTCGACCCGGATGTCGTCGAGGCGTTCAAGATCGAGTTCATGGTCGACGGAGCGCTCGAGCCCTCCCTGCTCGAAACCGCCTAGCCAAGCCCCGCCCGCCAGGCAAAGTATCGTGGCGGCGGATGCGCCGTCTCCGGAGCGCGCTCGTGGTCTGGGCCGTCGCCCTCGTGGCCGTCGCTGCAGCGGTCGATGGCATCGGCGGGGGCGAGCGGAAGCCCGAGCCCCGAAGTCCTGGAGCCGACGCGGTCGACGTTGCAGCGACGGCCGAGTCGGTCTCGGGAACGCTCGTCTACCTCGACCGCCACTGCCGCCTGCACGAGATCGCCCTTCCGAGCGGAGCCGATGCGAACGCTCCCCGCCAGGTCGCATGTGGACTCACCCTCGATCCAGCCGGCCGCCTCGCACGCGATGGCGAGACCTGGCAGCCCGGCGGCGCACTCTCTGCACGCTGCACTGACGGCCACGTCGTGGTGCGTGCGCCGGGGGGAGAGCCGATCCTCCGCCGGCGGGGCTGCTCACCCGCCTGGAAGCCCGACGGCAGTCTCACCTACGTCGTCGACGGCTCGCTGCGCCTTTCCTCGCGCCTCCGCGACCGGCGGCTGCTTCTCTCCGCTCTGGACGTGAGCCGCGCGGTCGGGCCGGCGAGCGCGACCATCGGACCCACACGACTTCGCGAGGTTGCTTGGCTCGACGACCGGCGCTTCGCAGCTCTGCTGACGACCAATAAGCCCCCCGGGCCGGAAGGACTCGACCTCCTCGTCGTCTTCGAGGGACGACGACCCGTTCGCGGGGCGACGTTCCTGGCGCCCCGCCTCTCGGGTCTCGTCGCGAGCCCTCGCGGCGACCACCTCGTGGTTCGGACGGGACGCGGCCCACGGGAGGCGCTCACCTTTCTCGACCGAAACGGAACCCCGTCCAACCTGTCGTTCGTGAACGCCCATGCGATCGCGTGGTCACCCGACGAGCGCTGGGCTGTCGCGGCCACGCGTCGGAGCATCATGCTCTTCCGGGCAACCGGGCCATACCTGCGCGTCCGCCGGTTCGCGATCGTCGCGACCGACATCGCCTGGGTGGGCTGAACGGACGCGGGCGGGACAAGTCCCGCCCCTACAGAGGGATGTTTCCGTGCTTGCGCGGCGGACGGCGCTCACGCTTTGTCAGCGCCGTTGCGAGCGCGTCGCAGAGGATTGCGCGGCTCCGCCTCGGCTCGATCACGTCGTCCACGTAGCCCCGCTCGGCGGCCGTGTACGGGTTGGCGAACTGCGCCTTGTAGTCGGCAATCAGCTCGGCCCGGCGCGCATCCGGGTCGTCGGCCTCCTCCAGCTCCTTCCGGAAGACGATGTTGACCGCCCCCTCCGGCCCCATGACGGCGACCTCAGCCGTCGGCCACGCAAAGTTGAAGTCGGCGCGTATGTGCTTCGAGCTCATGACGTCGTAGGCACCGCCGTACGCCTTGCGCGTGATGAGCGCGATCTTCGGGACGGTTGCCTCGCAATAGGCGTAGAGGAGCTTTGCGCCGTGCCGGATGATGCCTCCCCACTCCTGGGCTGTTCCCGGAAGAAAGCCGGGGACATCGACGAAGGTGACAAGCGGCACGTTGTACGCGTCGCAGGTGCGGACGAACCGCGCCGCCTTGACCGATGAGTCGATGTCCAGGGTGCCCGCCAGCGCCTTCGGGTTGTTGGCGACAACGCCGACGGGGTGCCCGCCAAGCCGCGCGAAACCGCAGAGGATGTTCTCGGCCCAGAGCTCGTGCACCTCGAGGAACTCGCCGTCGTCGACGATGCCGGCGACGATCTCTCGCATGTCGTACGGCTTGTTCGCGTTGTCGGGCACGATCGTGTCGAGGGCGGGGTTCTCGCGGTCGATCGGGTCGGAGGGCTCGAAATAGGGCGGCGGGTCGACGTTGTTCTGAGGCAGGAAGGAGAGGAGGTAGCGAGCGTCCTCCAGACATGCCTCCTCGTCGCGGGCCGTGAAGTGAGCCACGCCCGACTTGGAGGCGTGTGTGATGGCCCCGCCGAGCTCCTCGAAGGTGACCTCCTCCCCGGTCACGGTCTTCACCACTTCCGGCCCGGTGATGAACATGTACGAGCTTTCCTCGACCATGAGAACGAAGTCGGTCATGGCCGGGGAGTAAACGGCGCCCCCCGCAGTCGGTCCCATGACGAGACTGATCTGCGGGACGACGCCGGACGCCTGGACGTTGCGCCAGAAGATCTCCGCGTAGCCGCCGAGCGAGACGACCCCCTCCTGGATCCGGGCACCCCCCGAGTCGTTGATCCCGATCACGGGGCAGCCGAACTTCAGGGCTAGGTCCATGACCTTGCAGATCTTCTCGGCGAACGCCTCGGAGAGCGTGCCGCCGAAGACGGTGAAGTCCTGCGAGAAGACGAAGACCTTCCGGCCGAAGATCGTGCCGTAACCCGTGACGACCGCATCCCCGTACGGCCTGCGATCCATCATTCCGAAATGAGGATTGCGGTGGCGGACGAAACGGTCGAGCTCGACGAAGCTTCCCCGGTCAAGGAGCTTCTCGAGGCGTTCGCGGGCCAGAAGCTTCCCACGCTCTCGCTGGCGCGCGACTGAGCGCTCGTCGCCGGCGTGAAGCGCCTCTTCTTGCAAACGCGCTAGCTCGGCGAGCTTTGCCTTGGTGGTGTCATCCGGCGGGCCTACCCGCGCGGAGCTGGGTGGCTCTTCGCCGCCGGCCGGGTCGCCCGGCGCTGACTCGATCGTCGAGCCGTCCTCGGTCGTCGCCATGTGCGTGGAGCTTAACTTCGTTGCAGCTCCGGCACGGAACGGC
>JBBQXP010000075.1:0-14361 GCA_038209555.1 Gaiellales bacterium | reverse complement strand
TGGCCGCTGCAGATCCCATCGCCGTCCGCGCCCCCGGTTCCGAGCCGCCTCGGCTTCACGTTCAACGGGCAGGCACCCACCGGCGGCAGCTTCCGGGCTGATCTGGCGCTCGCCGTGGGCGCCTTTGTCTTCGCCTTTTCGCTCATGGCTCGAGTCGCGCGGCCTGCGAGCTCGCGCCTCCTCGAAGCCGCTCTCGTCACCCGAGTTCCCCAGCCCGGCTAGTCGCCCACCGCGAGGTAACGCCGGCTTCGCATTGCGGACCGGTCGAGTGGGCAACCAGCTGACTAGGGGGAGGCAACAGAGTGGTGATGGAGCGGGACGACATGAACCGGGAGGAGGCTCAGCCCCGTGGGGAGGGGCAGGAGCTGGCCGGTGGCGCGCCCACGCCGCTCCGCGGGCCGACGAGAGTGAACGTGATCTTCGGGCGACTGAAGCGAGCGCTTCGTTGGCGGCGTTCCGAGCGGACCGACTTCGAAGCATCTACTCGCCGGCAGGAGCTGCACTGGCGGATGCGGGAAGAGCTCTGGAACGAGCTCACCCGGAGCCGTCGATACGGACGCTCCTTCCTGCTGCTCCGGATCCGCCTCGCGCGGCCGGCAGCCGCTGCGCGACCACGCCGCCATCGTCGCCCGGTCGAGCGCGACAAGACTGACAGCGGACTCGAGCACGGCGTCTTTCGACGGACCGATCGGGTCTGGGAAGACGAAGACGAATTCTACGTCTTGCTTCCTGAGTGTGACCGAAGCAAGGGGGACGCAGTTGTCAGCCGAGTCCGCGCGCTCCTGGTCGAATCACTGGGCGAGGCCGAGATCGCGATGGCCGCCTTCCCCGACGACGGTGTGACCAGCGGCGCGCTCCTCGTCGCCCTACGCAGCCGATCGAGTCACTGGCAGGTTGGCCGAGAATCGGATCAGCCCGAACTCCCGCTAGCAGTAGGCGAGGTCGCCGCTGGCAGCTCATCCTCTCTTGCTGAGGCAACCTCCGTCCGCCAGGTTCTCGCACGTTCCAACGTCGAACAGACCCATCAACTACCGAAACACGGTGCCGAGGAGACCGAGTCCGCCACCGGCTAGGCGGCGCGGAAAAGACTCAGAATGCCCATTTTTCATCAACGCTATCTCGTCGGCAAGCGGGCGTTCGATCTCGCCATCTGCCTGCTCCTCCTGCCGCTCGCGCTCGTCCTCTCAATCGCGTGCGCGATCGCAGTCCTGGTGGACAGCCCAGGTCCCATCTTCATCGCGCAGGAACGGACTGGGCGCGACGGCAATCGCTTCCGAATGTACAAGTTCCGGACGATGGTTCCGAACGCGGAGGAGCTCAAGCCGTTCCTGGCGCACCTGAACATCCTTCCGCTTCCCGACTTCAAAATCATCGACGACCCTCGAATCACCCGGGTCGGGAGAATCCTCCGGAAGACGAGCCTCGACGAGATTCCGCAGCTCCTCAACGTCGTTCGGGGTGAGATGAGCCTCGTTGGCCCACGCCCGACTTCGTTCGCACCGAGCACCTACAGCCTTTGGCACACGTACCGACTCGAGGTCATGCCGGGGATGACAGGCCTCTGGCAGATCCGGGGTCGAAACGGCATGACCCTGGACGAGCGGCTCCGTCTCGACATCGCGTACATCGAGCACTGGTCGCTCGCGCTGGATCTCAAAATTCTTCTCAAGACCATCCCCGCTGTCTTCAGGGGGTCGGGCGCGTGAGCGCACGCGCTGCCGAGTCGGCGCCGGCGACAGAAGGTGAGAACCCCGAGCACCCCGCCCACCCCGCACCGATCATGTCGGGGTCGGTGGTCGCTGCTGCGGTCGCCTCACTCGAGGAAGAGGGCGTCGGTTGGTGTCTCCTACGGGGTGAAGTCGAGGTTCGCTCGCCCGGAGACGATGTCGACCTGCTCGTAGCCCCGGGTGATCTGGCCCGGGTGAGGACGGTGCTGGGTCGGGCCGGATTCCTTCCGCTCGCCGCGGACGGACGGGGCTCTCACGTTTTCTTCGTCCGCTACTTCGAGGACGACGACGTCTGGGTCAAGCTCGATCTCGTCGCGGACATCTCGTTCGGTCGCTACCAGGAGCTGCGAACGGGCGCGGCAGAAGGCGTCCTCGCGCGGCGTCACCACGCAGAGGGCGTCTGGCTTGCAGCGCCCGACGATGCCTTCTGGATGCTGCTCCTCCACTGCCTCCTCGACAAGGGACGCATCCCCGCGCGGCATGCGGCGCGTCTGAAGGAGCTTGCGCCTGCAGCAGAGCCGGACAACGAACTCGCACGCGCTGCGGCGTCGAGCCTTCCGGCCGGCTGGGACGCCGACGGGCTGATCGCGGCCGCTTGCACCGGCGACTGTCAGCAACTGACGGCGCTCGCACCAACGTTGCGGTCGCGGTGGAGACGGCAGCATCCGCTCACAGCCTGGTCCCGCCTCATCGCAAACGCGGTGCTTCGGAAGCTGAAGCTGTCGTCATTTCGAAGCCGGGGTGCACGCGTTCATCTGGTTGGGCCGGCCTCCGCTGCCGGGCTCGTTGCCGCAAGCCTGCGTGCGGACTGTCCTCTCCCGCTCACTGTCCTCGCGAGCTCGGGGTTCGCCATTCGTTACCACCTCGCACGCGGGAGGCTCGTCGTGCAGCTCGGCCCGCCGCCGAACGAAAGAGCCGGGAGCCTGGACTCGCTTCTCGTCGACGTGACCACCGACATCTCGGAGAGCCGCAGACGAGTCAGCTGCCAGCTCTGGCGGCGCTATGCCGCCTCCGCCCTGGCCGCCCGTGGCTAGGGCGTCGGCGATCGATCACAGGAAGGCGACACAGGCCGGCTCGGAGGCGATTGACTACGACTTGCATGGGCTCGCCGGTGTCCGGCTTGTCGACGCGACTCCGGGCGACGCGGCGGCAGTAAGCCGGCAGCTCGGGCCCATTCGCTCCCCGCTCGACCGAGAGCCGGACATTGTCGTCCGGTTTGTCGACCGGCTACCGACGAACCGGCTGCGCTACCTCGGCGCCGGTGAGGCGGCTTTCACGGACGATGCATTCCTCGTGCTGCGGAGCAAGCACAAGGTGCCGGCGAAGGTGAGCATCCCTTTCGCCGAGATCGGCGACAGATGCGAGATCGTGTGCGAGCGCGGCCTCCCGGCGGTTCCTCTCCTCGTCCCCATCCTGAACCTGACGGTTCTCGCCCGGGGTGCGCTCCCGCTTCACGCATCCGCCTTCGTCTACGGTGGAACCGGCGTCGTCGCAACGGGGTGGTCGAAGGGCGGCAAGACGGAGACGCTGCTCGCGTTCATGCAGCGCGGTGCGGAGTACATCGGCGACGAATGGGTGTACGTCTCGTCCGAAGGCGACCGGATCTTCGGCATCCCCGAGCCGATCAGGCTCTGGGACTGGCACCTCAGCCAGCTGCCCGACTACCGTGCCCTCGTAGGCCGTAGAGACCGAGGCCGCCTTCGCGCGCTCAGGCTCGCGCTCGCCCTCGAGGGTGCCCTCGACTCGGGCGCCTCCTCCCGGGTTCCACTCGCCCGCAAGCTCGGACGCGCGCTGCCGGTGCTGAAGCGGCAGCTTCACGTCGACGTCGAGCCGGCTCGGCTCTTCGGTGAGCGTGCGATCGCGGCCTCTGCCGCGTTCGACCGACTCTTCTTCGTGGTCAGCGGGGAAAGCGAGGGGGTCACCGTCGAGCCCATCGACCCACAGGAAGTCGCGCAGCGAATGAGCTTCTCTCTTGCATACGAGCGACTCGATCTCGCGGCGTATTACGCCATGTTCCGGTTCGCATTCCCGGGGGCGGCGAGTCCCGTGCTCGACCGGGCCGGAGAGCTCGAGCAAGGGTCTCTGGAGCGTCTCCTCGCCGACAAGCCGGCCAACGTTGTATACCACCCGTATCCGGTGTCGATCGCGGCCCTCTTCGACGCGATGCGCCCCTACTGCACGGTTCGTGTCGAGGACGATGGCGACTACCGCTGACCGCGGGACCCTCCTCCGGGCGTCCCGCCGCGTCGACTGGCGCTTTCTCCTGCCGGAGCCGGCGCTCGGGAAGGTCGTCTGCACCGGAGCCTGCGACGGCGACCTCCTCGAATCACTCGAGCTCCTCGCAACATCGGTGACCGTGCTCGAGGGGCGGGACGACCGTGAGGAAAGCGCTGCCGCGGGCTCGTTCGACCTTGCCGTCCTGTGTGCACCGACGAGCGGTGAGCTGGAGCACGCGGTGTCCGTTCTCCGGCCCGGCGGCTTCCTGTACCTGGAGGCACGCAGTATGGTTAGGGGTCGGCGGCTGTCGCAGCTTGCAAGCGGCTATGCACGTGCGTTCGAGCAACTCGGGCTCGAAGACACCCAGCTCTTCTGGCACGTGCCGAGCTTCTCCAGAGCATCGGCGATCGTGCCACTCTCCGAGCCAAGAGCCGTGCGCTCCTTTCTGCGACGCCGTCGGGGGCGCAGGCACGCCCGGTTGGGAGCACGACTAGGACGCCTCCTGGCCGGCACTCCGCTCCTCGTCCTGACGGCGCCGCACGTCAGCCTCGTCGCGAGGCGGCACGACGGGACGCACTCGCGTCCGCCCTCCGCCGCCGTGGTGCCGGGCGCTGAGGTGCAGGATCTTTCCTTCATTCTGCTCACCCCGCGCTTTCGAACGTCGCGTCACGCCGTCAGCCTCCTCATTCCGCGAGGTTCGACGGAACCGACCCTCGTCGCCAAGCGGCCGCGCCTCGCCGACGACCTCGAGGGGATCGCACGGGAGGCCTCCGTCATCGGCGTGGTCGAAGCGTCGTCAGCCACGGCCGGGACGATTCCGCGCGTGGTTGCCTTCGAGCCGAGCGCTCCGCGGCCGGTGCTCGTCGAGACCGCGCTGGCCGGTGAGACGATCACCCCCGCGATGTTGCGTGGCTCGCCCTCGACGTACGTCGAGGCGATCCTCTCATGGCTGGCACGACTGCCGACTGCCCCCGCGGAATCCGACCCCTCGTGGTACGAGCGGCTTGTCGAGCGCCCGCTCGAGCTCTTCGCCGAGGCTTTTCCGGCGGAAGCAGAAGAGTCTCGGCTTGTCGACCGGACCCTAGCGCTCGTGGAGCCGATCCGGAAGATGTCGTTTCCGCTCGTGGTCGAGCACGGAGACTTGAGCCACCCGAATCTGATCCGATTGCGCGACGGACGGGTGGGTGTCCTCGACTGGGAGCTCGGCGAGGAGCGCGGCCTGCCGTTCCACGACCTCTGCTTCTTCCTCGCGTACGTTGCGTTCGCGACTCGCCGGGCACGAGAGACGACGGAGCTCGTAGCCGCCTTCGACGAGGCGTTCATTGGCCCTGACGCGTGGGCCGCCCCGACGCTGCGCGCCTATGCCGACCGCCTCGGCATTCAGGCCAACGCCATCGTGCCGCTCTTCGTCTGCTGCTGGGCGCGGTACACGAGCCGGCTCGTGGCGAGAGCCGAGGGCGAGCCTGGGCGCGAGGAACAGAACGTGGACAGCGCCAGGTGGCTGCGAGGAAATCGCTACTACGCTCTGTGGAAGCGAGCAGTCGAGCAGGCAGAAGCCTCGCGCGGGCCTGCCCAGACCGGCTCACAGGAAACCATGACCGCGAGCAACGAGGAGATCCTGACCGAGTGTTCACCGTTGCGTTGATCGGCCCGGACGGGGCCGGAAAGACAACCGTTGCACGACGCCTCGACGGGGCCCTGCCGATGCCGGTCGAGTACGTCTATATGGGAGTCAATCCGGACGCCAGTAACCACATGCTGCCGACGACCCGCCTCCTGCACGCGCTCAAGCGGGCTCGTGGCGCACCCGCGGATACGGCCGGCCCGCGCGATCCGGCTCTTGCCGAGCGCGCGCCCGCGGGGAACCGGATCCGGCGCGCCCTCCGCGTCGTTCGATCCTTCCTGCGGCTGGCGAATCGCATCGCAGAGGAATGGCATCGCCAGCTCGTTGCCAGGCGTCACGTGCGCCGGGGCTCGATTGTCGTCTTCGACCGGCACTACTTCGCCGATTACTACGCCTACGACATCGCGCATACGGCCAAGCGGTCGGCCACGAGACGTTTGCACGGCTTCCTCCTCTCACGCCTGTACCCGCAGCCGGACCTGGTGATCTACCTCGATGCGCCGCCCGAGCTTTTGCTCGCGCGAAAGGGGGAGGGGACGCTCGAGTCGCTCGGGAGAAGACGTCACGACTATCTCGAGCTCGCCAACGTGATGAAGAACTTCGTGGTCGTCGACGCGAGCCGGTCCACCGACGAGGTGACAGCAGAGGTGGTCGAGCTCGTGCGAGCCTTCCCCGCCGCCTCGAGCGGAGGCTCGTCGCTGCCGCCCGCCGACGGCTGACTCGTGGCGAGGATCCTCGTCACGGATGCGTCGCGAGGCAGCGCCATCGCCTGCATCCGCTCGCTCGGTCGTCGCGGGATGGAGGTCGTCGCGGCCGACGAGCTCCCGCGAAGCCCAGGCTTCTACAGCCGCTACACCTCTGAGCGTGTCCGCTACCCGCCTCCGGCCGAGGCGCCGGAGCAGGCCGTGGCGGTCCTGCTCCGGGCGGCACGGGAGCTCTTCGTCGACCTGATCGTGCCTGTCACGGACGAGGTCATCCTGCCGCTCTCGGAGGCCCGAGCTCAATTCGCGGGCGTGTGCCGGCTCGCCCTTCCGGGCACGCAAGCACTTGCGACCGCCCTCGACAAGCGCGCGACTCTCGAGCTCGCCGAGGGCCTCGACATTCCTGTCCCCAGGACCGCACTCGCTGCGAACACCGACGAGGCACTCGCCGCCGCAGAGGACATCGGCTGGCCGGTCGTCCTGAAACCGCAGTCTTCGCGCGTGTATAGGAAGGAGAAGGACCCGAAGACCGGTGAGCAGGGGAAGGTCGCCGCCTTTGGTGTCTCGTATGCGGCCGGTCCGGAAACTCTCGCGACGCAGGTGGGACGTCTGGAAGGCCGGAGCAGCGTCCTCGTCCAGGAGTATTGCCGCGGCACCGGCGTCGGCATCGAGCTCCTCATGGATCGCGGCCGGCCGCTGGCCGCCTTTCAGCACCGCCGCGTGCGGGAGGTCCCGATTACGGGCGGAGCAAGCTCGTACCGCGACAGTGTCCCACTCGACCCGGTGCTCCTGGATGATGCCGTCCGGCTCCTCGGCGCCCTCGACTGGACCGGTCTCGCGATGGTGGAGTTCAAAGCCGGGAACACGGGACACACGCTCATGGAGGTGAACGGACGGATCTGGGGCTCACTGCCCCTGGCGGTGAAAGCCGGCATGGACTTCCCGGCTCGCCTTGTCGATCTCTGCCTCAACGGCTCCTCGAGTGCTCGTGTACGTCTCGACACGGCCTACGAGGTGGGCGTCCGCTCGCGCAACCTCGAGCTCGAGACGATGTGGATCGGATCGGCTCTCCGCCGCGGGCGGCGCTATCCGTTCCTCGAGGCGCCGAGTCGTCGCGAGGCCCTCCGGGTCGCTCTGCGGCTCGTGAACCCGGCTGACGGCTACGACGTGCTATCGCGAGACGACCCGAGGCCCGGGCTCGCGGAGATCGCCCGGATCGTCGGGAAGATTTCCGGAAAACTCCGCCGTGGCAGCTAGGAGAAAGCCTCTCAACGTCGTCGGGCCGCTCCTCCGGAGCACTGCGTTCGACCGACTCGCAGGGTTCCTCGAGGCAGCCACTCCGGCCGGGCAGCTTGCCGTGCTCACCTACCACCGCGTGGACGAGCCGGATGGAGCTCCTCTCCTCTATCCAGGCTTGCTCAGCGCGACGCCGTCCGAGTTCGAGGAGCAGATGCTTTTCGTCACCACACGCTACCGGCCGATCTCCCTGGCCGACCTCCTCGAGGTACGCCGCGGCCGGGCGGGCTTGCCGCGGCGTGCCGTGCTCGTCACGTTCGACGATGCCTATCGCGACTTCGCGGAGCACGCATGGCCCCGCCTGCGCACACTCGGGGTTCCGGTCACGCTCTTCGTCGCCACCGCCTATCCAGACCGGCCCGTTCTAGCGTTCTGGTGGGACCGGCTTTGGGCCGCGATAACCCTCGCGCCTCCGGGTGCGCAGGTCGAGACACCTGACGGACCGGCGGCGCTCGCGACCGAGGCCGACCGTATCGCGGCGTACCGGTCGCTTCGACGACATCTGAAGACGCTCCCAGATAGCCGGCTGCAGGGGGAGCTCGAGCGCCTTGTCGGCCGGTTCGAGCAGCCCGCGGCCGTGTCCCCCGTCCTCGGCTGGGACGAGCTTCGCGCGCTGGCCGGTGAGGGCGTCGCTCTCGCGCCGCATACCCGCACACATCCGCTCCTCGACCGTGTGCCGCGCGAGCGCGTCCGCGAGGAGATCGTGGGCTCGCTCGAGGATCTCGAACGTGAGATAGGCACGGTCTCGCACGTGCTCGCCTATCCGAGCGGCGGCCTGAGCGACTCGGTGGTCGACGTCGTCCGCGAGGTGGGCTTCGAGCTCGCGTTCTCGACGAAGCGGGGCAACAACCGCATCGGTCGTTCCGACTGGCTACGGCTGCGGCGGCTCAATGTGAGCCGCCGTTTCGGCTTCCCCGCGCTACGGGCGCAGCTTCTTCCCTGGTGGGATCGGCTCGGTGCCTGAGGCCGTGGGCGTGAACACAACGTTTACATCTTCAGGCTTCCGTCAAAGGGGCGGAGGTGCTACCTTCCAAGCCAGTAACAGGGGTCAATTCCGGGACACTTCGGTGAACGAGGAGGGGTACATGTCGGGGAAAGGTGCTGGAACGCGCTCGAGTGCCGACCGTAGGGAAGGCACGCGCACGAGGCGGTTGCTTGCGAAGGCTCTGACGTCCGTCGCCGTCGTGTTGACGATGGCCATGCCTGCGGCGGCAGGGGCGGCGAACATCGGCGTCGAAGGGCCGCACTTCGCGGCCGGCGTCAGCGGCTCGCCGAGCGGCTACAAGGGTGAGAGCAAGCTCTGGTTCAACGACGGCTTCTGGTGGGCGTCCATGTTCGATGTGGACACCAGCGCGTGGCACATCTTCCGGCTCGACAAGGTGACGCAGGGGTGGACCGATACGGACGTCGAGACCGACAATCGCGACAGCAGCCGCCAAGACACGCTCTGGGACGGCACACATCTCTGGGTTTCCTCGCACATCTTCGTCGAGAACGCCGGCTTCAACCCGACTCCGGCGAAGCCGCAGCCGATGGAGTTCTCCCGCTACTCCTACGACACGGTGGCCAACACGTACACGCCGGACTTCACGAGCCCCGTGCCGATCAAACCGAGCCCCGTGCCGATCAAACTCGACGAGCGCAGCGAGACGCTCGTGTTCGACAAGGGCGCGGACGGCAGGTTCTGGGCCACCTGGGTCCAGCAGCCGACGGCCGGCGCGGGCCGCCAGGTTCTCGTGAGTCACACGAACGGACCCTGCCTCGGGGCCGCGGCCAGTTGCGTCTGGTCGGCTCCGGAGCAAATCGGCGGAGCAGCGCCCGACGACGTCTCCGCGGTGATCAGGTTCGGAGGCTCGATTGGCGTCATGTGGAGCGACCAGCAGGAACCCGGCGGCGAGGCCTATAGGTTCAGAGTCCTAGGGGCCGGCGACGCCTGGGGCCCGGTCGAGAACGCGTCGTTCGGAAACAAGCTGGCGGACGACCACCTGAACGTGAAGGCGGACGCAGCCGGGAATGTCTACGCAGCCACGAAGACGAAGTTCTTCTCGCCGGAAAAGCCGCAGACGCGACTGCTCGTTCGCTCGGCAGCAACAGGACTCTGGAAGGACTATCTGATCTCGCCTGCCTCCAACAGCAGGACGCGCCCGATCGTGGTTCTCGACGAGGAGCACAACAGCATCCATGTCTTCGAGACGGGCCCGCACACTACGAGCTCGGACGGGCAGTCGGGAGGAGACATCTACGAGAAGGTGTCTCGTATGAACCCGATCTCGTTCGCAGTCAGCTCGGCACGACCTGTCATGCGCGCCGAGGTTCCGGACGTCCTCCTGAACAATGCGACGTCGACGAAGCAAAGCGTCACGAGCGTGAGCGACATCCTCGTCCTGGCGTCGAGCGCTACCGGAGCGGCCGTCAAGACCTACTGGCACCACTTCGAGGAGCTGACGGCCGGAGCGCCCCCGCCCGGCGGGGGCGGGTGCACGATCAGGGGCACAAGCGGTCCCGACGTGCTCGTCGGCACGGCTCGGGCCGATGTGATCTGCGGCCTGGGCGGCAACGATCAGATCGCCGGCCTCGGCGGCAATGACCGCATCCTCGGCGGCCCCGGAAGGGACGTGATCAGGGGCGGAGCGGGCCGCGACCTCCTGAACGGAGGCGGCGGCGGCGACCGGCTGGTCGGTGGAGCGAAGGCGGATCGCCTCCTCGGAGGCGGCGGAAACGACAGGCTCGTCGGAGGCCCCGGCTCCGACGCCCTGCTCGGCGGACGGGGCCGCGACATCCTGCTCGGCGGACCGGGCAACGACCGGCTCGTCGGCGGTCCAGGTCGCGACGTCTTCAGGGGCGGCCGCGGGTCCGACACGCTCATCGCCCGCGATCGGCTGGGCGAGGTCGTGAACGGCGGCCCAGGCCGGGATCGCGCCCGGATCGACCGCCACGATAGGACGGTGAGCATCGAGAGGCTCTTCTAGGGCGCCGCGACGCGGACACCGAGAACACGAGCCGGAGAGGCGGTCCAACTGGGCCGCCTCTCGGTTCGAGCAGGGAAAACTAGGATCGGGAGGATGACCGCAGCATCCGCCTCGCGACCGAGCCTGACGGGACAGACTTCTCCAGAGGAAGGGTTCCTCGCCGTCGCGAGGCGTTGGTGGAAGCTCCTCGTCCTGGTGCCGCTCGTTTGCGCTGCCCTCGCCTACGTCTACGCGACACTAACTACACCGACGTACGAAGCCGAAGCGCAGCTGCTCGTCGTGCCGGGGACGGTCGACAGCTCGGGGCTCTCGCTCGCCTCTGACAGCGCTCCGACCTACGTGGAGCTCGTGTCGAGTCCCGCTGTTCTGAGGCCCACCGTCAAAGAGCTCGCGCTCCCGTACGGGGTAGCACGCCTCCGCACGAAGGTCCGGGCCGAAGCCGACAGGGCGACCCGCCTCCTCACGATCCGCGTCCGGGACGATGACAGTGCGCGTGCGACCGCCACGGCGACCGAGCTTGCCAGGCGGTTGAAGATCTACGTGGACACGCAGCCCCGCTCGGCCCGAGCACCGTCCAATCGACCGAAGACGCTCGAGATCGTGGAGCGCGGGACGAGCTCGCGGGTCGGGCCGAACGTCGTCCTTTCGACGAGCTTCGGCGCTTTCGCGGGTCTCCTCCTCTCGCTCGCGCTGGCGCTTCTTCTCGGCGCCAACGGCGGCACGGTGGCGAGCGGCGAGGAACTCGGTGTCCTCACGCAGGCACCGTTCCTCGGGGCCGTCCAGCGGCTCGACGAGGGCCGGCGAACGCGCCGGGGTGCGCAAGCCAAGCGGTCGACAGAGGGTTTCGTCGGCTCGCCCCTCCTCGCGGGGCGGCTGAGGTCAACCGGGCAAGGCCGAACCGTCCGAAGTCTCCTCCTGATCGGCGCGGACACCTCGAGCAGCGCCCGCGATCTCGCGGCGAACCTGGCCGCGACATACGCGGCGGGCGGTCTGCGCACCAAGCTCGTGAACCTGGGCCACGACGAGAAATCCGCCGGTCGAATCCGTGTGGCGAAACGGGAAGGAAGAGGGTCGCGGCGCCCACCCGACAAGGACAGCGACACGTTCGAGCTTCTCGAGGCTCCGAACGACGCGGGGGTCGTGGTGGTTTCGCGAAGGCGGCTCGGCTCCGAGTGGCTCGCGCTCGAGGAGATCGACCGCCTGGTCGAACGGCTTCTCGAGGACGCGGACCTGGTCGTGCTCGGGGCGCCGTGCGTCGCGGAAGTCGCGGGCGCGTCCGTCTGGGCTGGGGCCGTCGACGCCACCGTGCTCGTCGCCAGACGCGGGCGGACGCGCCGCACCGCCGTTCTGCGAACCCGGGACGCAGTTGTCGCGACGGGCGGGCGCCTTTCGGGCGCCGTCCTCACCGAGACCTTGCCCACGGCTCCTACTCACCCACGATGATCCGGAAGAGGCGGAACCGCGTCAGCTCCGGAAAGGTCTGAGCGGCTCGCAGAGCCTTTCGGTTCAACGCGACGACGGCGAGCGAGACGACCGCGGCCAGCGCAAGGCCGACAGCCAACGGAGGCGCGAAGAGAACGTGGACTAGGAGGAGCAGCAAGGCCCCGGCCGCGATCTCCAGGTAGACCGGAGCGTCGCGTCGCTGGAAGAGGCTGATGCCCGTCCCCATTCTGAGCCCGACCTGTTTCAGGACGTTGTGGGCGATCAGGGTTGAGGCTGTGCCGATCGCGGCACCGAGCGCTCCGTAGCGCGGGATCAGCAGAAAGTTCAGCCCGAGGTTCACGATGGCGGCCAGGATGCTGATGACGACGATGAAGCGCACCTTGCCGAAGACCTTGAGCGTCAGGCCGTTGAAGCCGAGTGCCGCATTGAAGTAGTACGCGAGCGAGAGGAGCGTCAGGTACGTCGCCGAGTCCTCGTAGCGAGCACCGTAGAGCGTCGACGTGAGCGGCTGGGCGAGCGAGAAGGTGAGCGCGAAGATCGGGAACGAGAGGACCGCGATCCAGATCGCCGTCTGCCAGTAGAGGTCGCTGATCCCCTTGTAATCCCTTCGTGCGAACAGGCGGGCGGCCACCGGCGTGAAGAGAAGCGTGAAGCTGCCCATGACGAGCTGGTTGAGCTGAGCAGCCGGCCACACGACGCGTAGCTCGCCGACCTCGACGGATCCGCGATAGTGGCCGAGCAGGAGCACGTCGGAGGTGTTGACCGCGACGTAGAGCAGGTCGGAGGCGAGCAGAGGAACGGTGAATCCGAACACCTCGCGGGCCGGCATCTTGACCTGGCCGACGTGGAAGCGGTCAAGCAGGCCATCCTGCCGAAGCGTGCGGAAGAGCATGACGCCGTAGAGCCCGATACCGATGGCCCCGGCGGCGACGTATCCGGCTGCGAGGAACTCGACGTCGGCCTCGCCGAGCACCAGGAGGAGGACGACCGTCAGCCGGAGCGCGGGGGCGAGCACGTTTCTCCGGAAGAAGATCGCCCGCGGCTTCGAGAAGACCGCGAACATCCCCATGAGCAGCCCGTCCAGCGCCTGGATGGGGGTCAGGAAGATCATGATGAGGAGAAGCGACACGGCCTGGCGGTCGCTCACGAGCGTTCCATCGAGCCAACCCTGGAGCCCGTAAACGAGCAGCACGATCGCGAAGCTCAGGGAAAGAATCGTCCCGAGCACCATGACGAGCGTGCCCCAGAGCTTGTCGTACTCTCCGTCCTCCTCGTAGATCGGGATGAAGCGGGTGATCGAGCGGTCGAGCCCGAAGGACACGATGCTCGCTCCAAGGCTCACGATCGAAAGCGCGTAGGCAAAGGCGCCGTAGTCCGCTTTCGACAGGTAGCGGACGATCAGGATCTGGATGCCGAAGTTGATTCCGAGCGAGAGGAACCGGCCGAGCAAGAGCAGGCTCGAGCCGCGGATCTGCTTCCGTGTCGTCTCCTGGGCTGTGGAGGCCGCGGCCTCCGTGTTCGAGGATGCCCCCATGCTCATCGATCCCTTGTTGGTCGCCGCGCCTTATCCATACCGAGCCCAGCGCGGCCGGTACAGCAGGCGGCGGCCGCGAGTCCATCGTCGCACACGTGCTCCCGCGTCAGCGGGTTCAGCCTGGTCAGCCGGAGGTCATGACGAGCTGTGGCTTGTTGGCAGCTTCTTCGGAGTCGTAGTAGGCGACGTCGCCTGAGGCTCCCCGGAGGACGAAGCTGTACGGGCCCTGGCCGGTGACGATCGCTGTGACGTCGAGCTCGATCCAGGTTCCGACCGTGACGGCGCCGGCGCTTGCGATCGTCGTCGTTCCGATCGTCGGCCGCGTGTTCCAGGTGAGCGCGCTTTCGCTCCAGTTCGGGTCGGCCGTGAAGAGGAAGCCCCCGTTCGGGCTCGCGTCTCTGACGAACAGCCTCAGCTTCGCGGAGCTGACGCTGCCGGCCGGGGCGCCGACCGCGAAGCGGAGAAAGGAGTCCGTCTGGGCCGTGCTCGACTTGTAGGCACGCAGGGTGGGGGCGGCGCCGGTGTTCTCGTCCGGGAAGTTGGAGCGGACATAGGCGTCATCTGTGGGGAGGTAGGTGACGCTCGTGGCTCCGCCTGCGGGTGAGACGCTGATGTAGTCGGTCTCGGTGCGGCTGTTCGAGCCGGCCCCGTTTGCGACCGTCAGCTTGACCGAGTAGGTGCCGGGCGTCGTGTACTGGAAGCTCGGATTCTGGGCGTTCGAGTCGACGACACCGTCGTTTTGGAAATCCCAGGCCCAGGAGCCCGGCGCGCCCGTGGACTGATCCGTGAAGCTGACGTTCAAAGGTGCCGTCCCACTCCTAGGCGTCGCCGAGAAGGCTGCCGTGGGGGC
>JBBQXP010000074.1:0-14758 GCA_038209555.1 Gaiellales bacterium | reverse complement strand
GCAGCGTCCAAAGCCGGAATCGTCGGTCTCACGAAGTCGCTTGCGAAAGAGCTCGGTAACCGCGGCGTTCGCGCGAACGCGATCGCGCCCGGTTACATCGACACGGAGCTGACCGGGGTGCTGCCGGACGATGTCCGCAATCTGATCCTCGGGAACACGCCGCTCGGCCGGCTTGGGACGCCGGAGGACGTTGCCTGTGCGGTACGCTTTCTGTGTTCGGACGAGGCCGGGTTCGTGACGGGCGAGGTCCTGCTCGTTGACGGCGGCCTGGGGATGTAGGAGGAGAATCTTGGCTGGCGACAACGGACGTCGGCGTGTTGTCGTGACCGGAGTGGGCGCGGTGACGCCGCTCGGGAACACGGCAGAGAGCTTCTGGGAGAGCCTGACCGCCGGAAAGAGCGGCGCCGGCCCGATCACGCTCTTCGACGCGAGCGAGTATCCCGTCAAGTTCGCCTGCGAGCTCAAGGGGTTCGATCCGACCAACTGGATGGAGCACCGCAAGGCGCGTCGGATGGACCGCTTCTCGCAGATGGTGCTCGCCGCCGCGAGAATGGCCGAGGCGGACTCGGGCGTCGACGTGGAGGGTGAGACGGAGCGGACGGGCGCCTCGGTGGCCACGGGCATCGGCGGCCTGCACAGCTTCGAGGAGTGCCACTCGACGCTCGTGACCCGGGGCCCGGACCGGGTCAATCCGCTCTCGATCACGGCGATCATTCCGAACATGGGTGCCGCCTGGGTCTCGATGGAGCTCGGCACCCGCGGGCCGCTGGCGTCGCAATGCACCGCCTGCGCCGCCTCCAACATGGCGATCGGCGAGGCGATGGACGCAATCCGCCTCGGCCGCGCAGACGTGATGTTCGCCGGGGGGACCGAGGCCGGAATTTCCGAGGTCGGTATCAGCGGGTTCGGCGCCATGCGCGCGCTGTCGCGGCGAAACGCCGAGCCCGAAAAGGCCAGCCGGCCCTTCGACGCTCAGCGGGACGGCTTCGTGATGGGCGAGGCCGCTGGGGTGGTCGTGCTCGAGGAGCTCGAGCACGCGAAGAAGCGGGACGCGAAGATCTATGCCGAGCTCGTCGGCTACGGCGTCTCGTCCGACGCCCAGCACATCACCGAGCCAGATCCCACCGGGCGTCATCCGGCCCGCGCGATGGCGATGGCGCTCGAAGACGGAGGCGTCGACACCGAACAGATCGACTATGTAAACGCACACGGGACTTCGACGCCACTTGGCGACGCGAGTGAGACGAGGGTCATCAAGCTGGCGCTCGGGGAGGAGAAGGCGCGGAAGACCCCGATTTCCTCGATCAAAGGTGCTACCGGGCATTGTCTCGGCGCCTCCGGGGCGATCGAGGCGATTGCGTGCATCTTTGCCGCAGGCCGGGACGTAGTTCCTCCGACGATCAATTACGAGGATCCCGACCCTGCGTGCGACCTCGACTACATCCCGAACGAATCGCGCGAGACGAAGGTCGACTACGCCCTCTCGAACAACTTCGGCTTCGGCGGGCACAACGCCTGCCTCGTCATCAAGAAGTTCGACGCGTAGCACTGTGCCCGCTCAGGCGCGTTGGGCGAGCTTTGACTGCTACGGCACGCTCGTCGACTGGAACGCGGGGATCGCCTCCGAGCTCGCGCGCCTCTGGCCGGCGGAAGACGGCGCCCACCTGCTTCAGCGCTACCACGAGATCGAGCCCAGGGTGCAGCTCGAAGGTGCCCTTCCCTACCGGCAGGTGCTGGCGGAATCGCTATGCCTTCTGGCCGAAAGCGAGGGTCTCGAGCTCGACCCAGGCGAGAAGCAGGCACTTGCGGACGCCCTTCCCCGGTGGCCTGTCTTCCCCGAGGTTCCAGATGAGCTCCGCGAGCTTCTGGAGCACGGCTGGCGAATCGCGATCCTGTCGAACACCGATCCGGATCTCCTGGAGGCGTCTCTCGAGACGATCGGAGTTCCGGTCGATGCCCGCATCACCGCGGCGGATGCGGGCTCCTACAAGCCCGCCCGGGGACACTGGACGACGCTCTTCGAGCGAGATGACGTCGATCGAGAGCGGCACGTGCACGTCGCGGCGAGCGCGTTCCACGACATCGCCCCCGCCGCGGAGCTCCGGGTGCCGGCGGTCTGGATCAACAGGCTCGGGGAGACAAGCGACCGCCGCCGCGCCGGCGAGCTTCCGACGCTTGCCGGCGTCACCGAGCTGCTCGACTCGATTCGTCCGGCATGAGCGGCGGCCTGCCTTGGGCTTTGAGCTCTCGCGGCCCCTCGCTCCGGGCGAGGAACGATCTCTTCACGCCGTTTTCGAGCGCCGCTTCGCCGGCGCGTGGGACGAGGCCGTCGGGATGCGGGTGGCCTTCGGGGCGATCATCTACGAGAAGCCCGTGGATGGTTGATAGACAATCACCACGCCCGCGCCAATTACCGACCGACCACCTCGGGACCGGTACCGTGAGCACGTGAGCCGCCTGCGTGCGCGTTGTCCACACTGTCGCACCTTGACGGCGGTCGCGCTCGAGGGCTCGTACGAATGCCATTCGTGCGGTCGGGAGTTCGACGCCGGGCTCGTCCGCGTTCCGCGTGCCTGGGGAGAGGGCGGCGAGGCTATGATCGAGGCTGCCTATCTGCCCTTGCCGTATCCCGAGGTCGGCGTCGTCGAGGAAGACACTCTTTCCGAGCAGAATCTGGCGCTGGCAGCCTCGCTCCCCGAGCGTCCGATCGTCCTCGGTGGTTGCTGCTGTTCCCACGTCGGCGCGGTCGAAGGGCTTGCTGCACGCCACAACCGGCTCGCCGTCGTCTGGCTGGATGCACACGGCGACCTGAATACCGTTCAGAGCTCCCCGACCGGAAACCTCTGGGGCATGCCGCTCCGCATGCTCCTCGACTCGGGCACGATCGCGGCCGAGGACACGGTGCTCGTGGGTGCCCGGAGCCTCGACGCGCCCGAGGAGACCTTCATCGCCGAGAGCGGGCTGCGTCTGGACAACGAGGGCATCGGCCCTGCTCTGGAAGGTGCTGACGCCGTCTACGTAGCCCTCGACTGCGACGTCCTCGAGCCCGACCAGGAGGTCGTCCCCTTCATGCCCGAGCCCGGCGGGCTGAGCACGGAGGCAGCGACCGCGACCCTGGAGCGAGTCGCCTCTGCGAAGCCGCTGGCGGGGATGGGACTGACCGGACTGACAGCGGCCCCGGGAAACACGGAGCCCCTCGCCCGCTTTGCCGCCACACTCGGGTTCTAACGAAGAGCCTTAGGATAGGCCGTCATGGCGAGCGGTATCGACGTCTCCATTGAGCATCGCGGCGACCGCTCCGACGACGGAGGCGGCAAGCATCCGAACACGTGCCCGAAGTGCGGCTCGCACTACCGAGACGACGAGCTGGAGGCCAACCTTCGGGTCTGCCCGCACTGCGGCCACCACTTCTCGGTGCGAGCGCGCGACCGGATCGCGCAGCTAACCGACGGGGGCACGTTCGTCGAACATGATGCCGGGCTGAGGTCGGCCGACCCACTCGGCTTCTTCGACCTGAAGGCGTACACCGAGAGGATCGCGGAGGCGGAGGTGGCGACGGGGCTCGGGGACGCCATCGTCGCCGGTGGGGCAGCGATCGAGCGCCGCCCGTGCGAGCTTGCCGTGATGGAATTCGCATTCATGGGCGGCTCGATGGGAAGTGCCGTCGGCGAGAAGATTGCGCGCGCAGCAGAGCGCTCGGCGAAGCGGCGCGTGCCGCTCGTCTGCGTCACGGCCTCGGGCGGAGCCCGGATGCAGGAAGGGATCCTCGCCCTCATGCAGCTTCCGAAGACGGTCAGCGCGGTCGACATCCTGCGCGAGGCGCCGGCCCCGTTGATTGTCGTCATGACACATCCCACGACCGCGGGGGTGCTCGCGAGCTTCGCGAGCCTCGGCGATGTTGTCGTCGCGGAGCCCGGGGCGCTACTCGCTTTCACCGGCCCTCGTGTCGTCCAGCAAACGACGCGCGAGAAGCTTCCCGAGGACTTCGGCCTGGCCGAGTCGAACGCTCGCTTTGGCCACGTCGATGCAATCGTCGCCCGCTCCGACCTCCGTCCCTACCTCGGTCGCCTCCTCGCGCTCTTCGACCATGGCAGCTGAGCCGAAGGCCGGTGATACCGAGCAGCTGCGTCTACGTGAGCGGCTGACGCGGTTGCGTGGGCTCCCTCTCCTCCGCGGTGCGGGAGTGTCGGGTGAGCTGGCGAAGCTGGAGCGGCAGATCGAGCGGATCGCCGCCGAGCCCGACGCCGACGAGGTCTGGCGGTCGGTTGAGCTCGCGCGGCACCAGAACCGGCCCTACACGCTCGACTACGTGGAGCGGATATTCGACGACTTCGTCGAGCTCCACGGTGACCGCTCGTTTGCGGACGATCCGGCCATCGTGGCCGGGCTCGGGCGCTTCGACGGACAGACCGTTGCGCTTGTCGGCCATCAGAAGGGTCGTGACATCCGTGAGCGGACGCACCGGAACTTCGGGATGGCCTATCCGGAGGGCTATCGAAAGGCGATGCGGGTCATGGAGCTGGCGGACCGCCACGGCTTCCCGGCGCTCACGCTCGTCGACACACCCGGTGCCTATCCAGGCGTCCAAGCCGAGCAGCACGGCCAAGGTGGCTGGATCGCCCGTTGCCAGCTTGCGATGGTTCGCCTGGGGGTCCCGTCGGTCACGTGCATTATCGGGGAGGGCGGGTCCGGTGGTGCGATTGCGATCGCAGTCTCTGACCGAGTGCTTATGCAGGAGAACGCGATCTACTCGGTGATTTCGCCCGAGGGGTGCGCCGCGATCTTGTGGCGCGACGCCGGCGAGGCGAAGAAAGCGGCGGCGGCGTTCAAGCCTGACGCGGTGCACTGCCTAGAGCTTGGCGTCATCGACGGCATCGTCCCCGAACCTCCGGGCGGCGCCCAGACGGATCACGACGCGGCGGCGACGCTCCTCGGCGAGGGCCTGAAGCTCGCGCTGGCGGACGTCACCGGCCTAGACGCCGGCGAGCGCCGGATCGCCAGACGCGAGCGTTTCCGCAACATCGGCGTTTTCACGACCTAGCCGGGCAACCGGCGATTACCGAACAACCATCTAGCGGCGTTTCCCAGAGCTTCCACAGAGTTATCCCCGCTAGCGGGCCGGTTGTCCCCATCTAGAGAGCCTTGAGGCCGGCTTGCACCGGCCCCAAGTGCCAACCCCCTGGTCGGCGGAAGAAGCTCTTCCGCGGTCGGATTTTCCCGCGGCGGGCCGAACCCAAAACATCGTCCGCTGCAGGACGGGAACACTATGGGTGTGGCCCGACTCTCCGAATACGAGCGCAAGCGGAAGAAGGTGAAAACGCCTGAGCCCTTCGGAGGGAAGAAACGCGACAAAGCACCCGTCTTCGTCGTGCAACGACACGATGCTCGGCGGCTCCACTATGACTTTCGGCTCGAGCGTGACGGTGCTCTTGCCAGCTGGGCGGTTCCGAAAGGAATTCCACTCGAGCCCGGGGAGCGTCACCTCGCCGTCCATGTCGAGGATCACCCCCTCGACTATGCGAGCTTCGAGGGCGAGATCCCGGCCGGGAACTACGGCGCGGGAACGGTCGAGATCTGGGACGAGGGAACGTACGAACTCGTTGAAGAGAAGCGCGACGGCGGGCTTACTGTGCGCCTTGCCGGGAAACGGCTGCAGGGGCTCTGGACGCTGGTTCCGGCGAAGCTCTCCGGCGATCCCAAGAACTGGCTTCTGATCAAAAAGCGGGACGGCGCCGGCGAGAAGGCGTCCAAGACGTCGATGCGTCCCCCCGAGATCTCCCCGACGCTCGCGACGCTCGCAAACGAGGTGCCGCAGGGAACCGGCTGGCTGTATGAGGTCAAATGGGATGGCTATCGCGCGATCGCCACGGTCAGCGGCGGCGAGGTGAAGCTGACGAGCCGAAAGGGGAACGACCTCACAGCCCGCTTCTCGGCCCTCGCGACGCAAATCGGTAAAGCGGTCCGAACGCCGAACGCCGTTCTCGACGGCGAGGTGTGCGCGCTCGACAAAGACGGACGCTCGAGCTTTTCGGAGATGCAGAAGGGAAGCGCGAACCTCGTGTACTACGCCTTCGATGCGCTCTGGGTTGAGGGGGAGTTGCTCCTCGATCTGACGCTGACCCTGCGCAAGGAGCGTCTCGAGTCGCTTCTCGATCGGCGAAGCCAGGCGGTGCGGCTCTCCGAGAGCTTCGACGACGGCGTCGCGCTCATGGAGGCCGCCCGCCAGCAGCACCTCGAGGGGGTGGTCGCCAAGAACGCGAACTCGGTCTACGTTCCGGGCAAGCGGACACGAGAATGGCTCAAGGTGAAGACGGAGGAGCGGCAGGAGTTTCTGATCGCGGGCTACACCAAGGGCCAGGGGCGGCGGGCGTCCAGTCTCGGGGCAATCGTCCTCGCCGTTCGCAGCGGAGGCGATCTCGTCTGGGTCGGAAACTGCGGCACGGGTTTCGATGAACAGGAGATCCAGAAGCTCCTGCGCAAGCTGCGGCCGCTCGAGCGCAAGACGTGTCCGTTCAAGGTCGTCCCCAAGATGCCCAAGGTGCGGAAGGGGGATGTCGTTTGGGTGACGCCCAAGCTCGTGTGCGAGGTCCGGTTCAGCGAGTGGACCCATGACGGAAAGCTCCGTGCTCCGGTTTACCAGGGACTGCGCGAGGACAAGTCTCGGTCTGAGGTGCGACGCGAGCTTCCGCTCGAGACGGAGATGAAGCGTGGCCGGAAGGTGCTTCGGCTGACGAACCTCGACAAGGTGTTCTGGCCAGACGAGGGGATCACGAAGGGCGATCTCCTCTGGTACTACCGCGAGGTCGCGCCCGTCCTCGTGCCCCATCTGAAGGACAGGCCGTTCACGATGAAGCGCTACCCGGACGGGATCGCAGGCGGCCACTTCTTCCAGAAGGACGCGCCCAAGCACATGCCCGACTGGATTCCGCGGAAGTCGTACCTCTCCACTTCCCGGGAGTCGCGCGAGAAACGGATGATCGACTACCCGCTTGTGAACGACGAGCTGGCGCTCCTCTGGATGGTCAACATGGGCTGCATCGATATGAACGCGTGGTACTCGCGGGTCGATAAGCCCGATCGGCCCGACTTCGTCCTCTTCGACCTCGATCCTTCGGACGACGTCGGCTTCAAGGAGACCGTCCAGGTGGCGGTCCTCGTCCGGGAGGCCCTGGAGGCGCTCGGCCTCAACGGGTACGCGAAGACGAGCGGCTCCGATGGGATCCACGTGCTCGTCCCGCTCGACAGGCGCTCCACGTACGCGGACACCCGCCGCTTCGCCGAGGTGATCGCGGGTGCGCTGGCGACGGCACATCCCGGCCTCGTCACGACCGAGTGGACGAAGGCGAAGCGCCGAGGCGTTCTGATCGACGCGAACCAGAACGGGGAAGGGAAGACCATCGCGAGCGCCTACTCTGTCCGGCCGCGGCCCGGCGCGCCGGTGTCGGCTCCGCTTCGTTGGGATGAGGTCACCGAGGATCTCGACCCGCTCGACTTCACCATGGCCCTTGTGCTCGCGCGCGTGGAGCGCTACGGCGACCTCTTCGAGCCCGTCCTCAAGGAGCGCCAGTCCCTGACCAGGGCATTGAAGACGATCACATGAGGCGAGGAGCGTGTCGAGGCCTACGGGTCTAGGTTCCCCAGGCCGTGAGATCGGCCGAGCATCGAGAGCTCGGCGATGTCGCGCCGGAAGAAGAGCGCCACCGTCCAGTCGACCACGACGCGGAGCTTTCGCGAAAGCAGAGGTAGCTGGTACAGGTGGTATGTCCTGCACACGAACCAGCCGAGGAAGCCTCGCAAGCGAAGCCCTAGGACGTCGGCGATCCCCTTGTAGCGGCCGAGGGTCGCCACCTGGCCCAGCATGCGATATCGGTAGGGACGTACGTCGCCACGCAGGTTCTTGGCGAGTCGCCGCGCCTGGCGAAGCGCGTGCTGGCAGGTGGGCGGGTCGGGATGGTCGGGCGTCGCCGCGTTGGGCACGCGCGCGCCGTCTCCGAGCGCCCAGACGTTCTGGCGACCCTCGACGTGCAACGTCCCGTCGACGAGGACTCGGCCCCGGTCGTCGAGCGGCAGCCCGAACCGTGCAAGCTGAGGGTTGGCCCGCACGCCGGCCGTCCACACGAGCGTTCGGGTCGCGAGCCTCGTCCCGTCCGAGAGCGTCGCGGCCTGGGCGTCGAGCGAGGCAAGGGTGGTGCCGACGCGGATCTCGAAGCCGCGGCCTGCGAGCTCGCGGGCCGCGTACTCACCGAGACGGGTCGGAATCTCGGGCAGGATCCTCGGCGCCGCATCGACGAGCACCCAGCGTTGCGGCGCCTTGCGAAGACCCGGGTAGTAGCGGAGCGCGTCGCCGACGAGATCCGAGAGCTCTGCGAGCGCTTCGACCCCGGCGTAGCCGGCTCCGACGAAGACAAACGTGAGATGCGCCGCCCGTTCCTCCGGCTCCCTCGCCGCCGCCGCGTCCTCGAGCTGGCGGAGCACGTGGTTTCGGAGGTAGATCGCGTCGGCCAGGCTCTTGAAGCCGAGGCCGTGTTCGGCGAGGCCGGGGACCGGCAGCGTTCGCGAGACGGCACCGAGCGCCACCACGAGCTGCTTGTAGCGGATCCGGTGTGTTCCAACTTCGCTCTCGGCTGTCACGAGCTGCTCCGACTCATCGAGGGCGGTGGCACGGGCGAGCAGGAGCTCGGCGTGCGGGCACATGATGCGGAGCGGCACCACGACGTGCCGCGGCTCGAGGGTTCCCGAGGCCGCCTCGGGCAGGATCGGGGTGTAGAGCATGAAGTTCTCGGGGCTCACGATCGTGGCCCCGGCTCGGCCGGCCAGACGAGCCACGTACGCCCCCGCGAAGCCGCCGCCGAGGATGAGCGTGCCGCCGGAAGCTGCCCTCAGGTCGTCCACGGACCGCTTCTATCACTTCGCGGCAATCCACCGGCCACGGATCCGCGTACGAGGACGAAGTAGGGGCATGAGCTGGGACGCGGAAGGGCCGGATCGCTACCGGCCCTTTTCGCGGTCCGATCCTCAGGTGGTGAGCATCCTGCGCAGGAGCGTCAGAGCTCCGGCCTTGTCGAGCGGCTCGTTCAGGTTGCCGCACTTCGGCGACTGGACGCAGGAGGGACACCCGCGCTCGCAGGGGCAGGCGCCGACGAGCTTCTCGGTGTCTCCGGCCCAGCCTTCGAACGCGTCGTAGCCACGCCGCGCGAGGCCGATGCCGCCCGGATGCCCGTCGTAGACGAAGATCGTCGGCCGGCCCGTCTGGAAATGGATGTTCGTCGAGAGCCCGCCGATGTCCCAGCGGTCGCACATCGCCCAGAGCGGCAGCACCGCGATCATCGCGTGCTCGGCAGCGTGCAGCGTTCCGAGCAAGCGGGGCTCCCGTTCGAGCCCCTCGAGCATCTCCGGCTCCGGTAGGTACCACACGGCCTCGGTCTCGAACGTGGTCGGCGGGAGGTCGAGCGTGACGAGGTCGATTTGCTCTCCGTCCCGGATCGACCGCTTCTGGTAGCCGACCACCTGTTCAGTGACACTGACCTGCCCGAAGGACGCCTCCAACCCGAGTCGACGCCCGGAAAGCTCCACGGTCTCGATCGCGGTCATAGTCTCCTTCTTCGCCTGGGTGTAGTAGTCCCCGGCGAACGGCTCGACGACCGCAGTGCGGTTTTCCAGGTCGAGCGCGATCACCCGGTAGGACTCGCCGAGATGGAGATAGATCGCTCCTTCGTGCACCGTTGAGTGCGCGCGCTCCCGCTCGACGACGCCGAGGACGGCGCCGGTGGTCGCGTCGACGATCGCAACCGCGTCCGGGGTCGACGAGCGGAGCGAGAGGCGCGCGGCCGGGTAGTCCCTGCCGGCCCAGACGTAGCTTCCGTTGCTCCG
This sequence comes from Gaiellales bacterium, assembly GCA_038209555.1. GTDB lineage: Bacteria > Actinomycetota > Thermoleophilia > Gaiellales > Gaiellaceae > DASQGA01. The sequence goes on along the minus strand of JBBQXP010000074.1, from coordinate 4,888 downwards.
GCGAAGGTCCCCGGCGTCCGCCAGTACTTCCGCGCGCTCCAGCGCCGCGTCGCCGAGGATCTCTCGGTCTGCGTCGTCGAGCGGAGCCTCGAAGGCGGCAGCGCGAACGTGGCCGTCCAGGACTCGCGGGTTTGTGCCGTCGAGGATGGCCGCCTCGACCCGGCGCTCGAGCAAGGCTTCGGGCTCTCGCATGAAGAACTGGTCGAGCGCGTCCTCGCTCGCTACGAGAACCGCGAGCCCGGCAGTCTGTCGCCCGGCCCTTCCCCAGCGCTGCCTGAGGCTCGCGACCGTCCCGGGGAAGCCGATTGTCAGCGCGCAGTCCAGGGTCCCCACGTCGATGCCGAGCTCGAGCGCGTCCGTCGCCGTTACGCCGAGGAGCTCGCCCTCCACGAGCCGGCGCTCGATCTCCCGCCTCTGTGACGGCGTGTAGCCGGCGCGGTAGGGTGAGAGGCGCCCGGCCAGCTCCGGCACGCGCTCGCACGTGAACCGGTGGACCAGCTCGGCCGCCTTCCGGGACTTCGTGAAGCAGATCGTCCGGAGTCCCTGGGAGACGAGCTCGGCGAGGATCCGGGAGCCGTCGCCGAGCGCGCTCGCTCGGACACCGAGCTCGGCGTCGAGGAGTGGCGGGTTCCAGAGGAGGACGGTCCGCTCCGCCTGGGGCGCCGCGTCGGCATCCACCACGGTCGCGTCGACGCCGAGGAGGGCGCGCGCCTGCTGCCCGGGGTTCGCGATCGTCGCGGAGGCGAGAAGAAACTGGGGCTCCGCGCCGTAGATGGCTGCTGCCCGGCGCAGCCGCCTGAGGACGTTCGCGACGTGGGAGCCGAAGACGCCGCGGTAGACGTGGGCTTCGTCGACGACGACGTAGCGCAGGTTCTGGAGGACGTCTCCCCAGCGATCGTGATGGGGCAGGAGCCCGACGTTCAGCATGTCGGGGTTTGTGAGGATGAGGTTGGCCCACTTCCTGATCTGCCAGCGCTGCTCGGACGGGGTGTCGCCGTCGTAGATCGCCGCCCGTAGGCGCGGGAGCTTGAACTCCGCCAGGCTTCGCGCTTGATCCTGCGCGAGCGCCTTCGTCGGATAGAGGTAGAGCGTCCGCTGCTTCGGGTCGGTTGCGAGCGCGTTCAGTACCGGGAGATTGAAGGCGAGGGTCTTCCCGCTCGCCGTGCCCGTCGAGACGATGACGTTCTCGCCGCGCTGCGCCGCTTCCAGGGCTTCGACCTGGTGCTCGTAGAGCTGCTCGACGCCACGGACGCGGAGCGCTTCCGCAAGTCGGGGGTGGAGGTCGGACGGGATCGCGGTGAGACGAGGCTCCTTCGGCGGGACGACCGTGGTGTACGCGACCTCCTCTGCGGTGAGGAGCTCGCCCCAGAGAGCAGCGGTCGTCGCCATGGGGCGATGGTAGCCTCGGGTCCCCTTGGTGCCTCGCTGTCTTACGATCGCGACCTCCGACTCGGGCGGGGGCGCCGGGATCCAGGCCGACCTGAAGGCGTTCGCCAGGCTCGGCTGCCATGGCACGAGCGCAATCGTGGCCTTGACCGCCCAGAACACCGTCGAGGTGGCGGCCGTGCACGAGGTGCCCGCGGAGTTCATCCACGCGGAGCTCGAGGCGATCTTCACGGACATCGGGGTCGACGCAGCGAAGACGGGAATGCTCTTCTCCCGTCGGATCGTCGAGACAGTTGCCGCCTATCTCGAGGTGCACCCGGTTCCCCTCGTCGTTGATCCGGTCATGGTGGCCGCGGCGGGCCCGAAGCTCCTCCAGGACGACGCCGTCGAGACGCTGAAGGGCAGGCTCTTTCCACTCGCCACGGTCGTGACGCCTAATCTGTACGAGGCCTGTGCACTCGCCGGGGTGCCCTATTCCGACGAGGCCGACCGGTCGGATCTCGCCGAGCGGATCCACGCGCTCGGCGCGTCGGCCGTCGTCATCACGGGCGGGCACGGCGCCGAGGCGGTCGACTGGCTCTTCGACGGCGAGCGCCATACGCCGATCCCGGTCGAGCGCTACGCGGAGGAGGCAACGCACGGGGCCGGCTGCACGCACTCGGCGAGCCTGACCGCCTTTCTCGCCCGCGGTGACAGTCTCGACAAGGCCGCTCGTGTGGCGGCACAGGTCGCCACCGAGGCCGTCCGCTCCGGCCTCACCGAGATCGGTTCCGGCTCGGGGCCTGTCGATGTCTTCGGCCTTGCGACTCAGCGAACTGGGTGAGCTCGGGCTCCTGCGGGAGCTCGAGCGGCGAGGACTAGCGGAGCGGATCGCAGACGACGGCGCGCTGCTCGACGGCGGTCGCGTCGCCACGCAGGACGTTCTCGTCGAGGGCGTCCATTTCCGTCGCGAATGGACGTCCTGGCATGACCTGGGCTACAAGGCAGCTGCCGTGAACCTGAGCGACCTGGCCGCAATGGCTGCCGAGCCCGAGGCCTTGCTCGTCACGCTGGCGGCGCCTGCCGAGACCGAGGCGGACGATGTGCTCGAGCTCTACGAGGGCCTGAACGAGCCGGGCGTTTCCCTTGTCGGCGGTGACACGAGCGTTGCGCCCGTTCTCACCCTGGGGGTGACCGCGCTCGGACGAAGCGAGCGGGTGCCCGGCCGAGGCGGGGCGCGCTCTGGCGATGCGCTGGTTGTCACCGGGCCTCTCGGCGGCTCTGCAGCGGGTCTCCGGGTGCTGGAACTTGGCCTGTGCGGATTCGACGAGCTCGTCCGGATGCACAATCGCCCTCCGATCCGAACGGCCGCGGGCCGTCGGCTTGGCCCGGTTGCCCACGCCCTCATGGATCTCTCCGACGGCATCGCGAGTGACGCCGCACGGATCGCCGAGCAGTCGGGCTGCAAGCTCGTGATCGAGGTCGAGCGCCTGCCCCTGTCGCCCCGCCTCGGTGAGGTCGGTGACGATCCCTTCTGGACGCTCGGCGAAGACTACGAGCTCTTCGCCGCCCTGGCACCCGAGGACGCCGAGGCGTCAGGCTTCGCGATCGTGGGCCGTTGTGAGGACGGTGCGGGCGCTCAGCTCAGGCGCGGCGGCCGGACGCTCGAGGTCGAGGGCTGGAGCCACTTCCGCGACTAGCGACGAACTCTAGGCGGCGTTATTAAGCCAGCGTTCCCAGGCACCCTCGTAGTGGCTCTTGGAGCGCGCGCCGATCACGGTCTCCTGCGGCTCGCCGTTCTCGAAGAGGATCACCGTGGGAATCGACAGAACGTTGAAGCGGCCCGCCACCTGGGGGTTGTCGTCGACGTTCAGCTTCGTGAAGGTGACGCGATCGCCGTGTTGCGCGGCCATGTCCTCGAGGATCGGGCCGATCACGCGGCAAGGGCCGCACCAGGGAGCCCAGAAGTCGACCACGACGGGGCGGTCGGACTGGGTTACCTCCTGCTCGAAGGTGGCGTCGGTGACTTCAGTAAGAGCAGCCATGAAATCACTATACCCAGGGTCAAAGACGGCCACGCATGGCCGCAAAGCGGAGCGCCGGGATGCGCCAGACAGCCTCTGCGACGATCCTCTTCGTCATCTTCGACCCGCCCACTTCCCGGTCCGAGAAGGCAATCGGAACCTCCTCGACCCGGAACCCCGCGCGGAGCGCACGGTACGTGGTCTCGACCTGGAAGGTGTAGCCGAGAGACGAGACCGAATCCAGGTCGATCGTCTCGAGGACTACGCGCCGGAAGCACTTGAACCCACCCGTCAGGTCGCGGACGTCGATCCCGAGGACGACCCGCGCGTAGACCGAACCGGCTCGGCTCACCAGACGGCGGACGGCCCCCCAGTTCTCCACGCGCCCACCGGGAACGTAGCGTGACCCGATCACGAGGTCGGCTCGGCTCGCCTCGCGGACAAGGCGCGGCACGTCGTCCGGGGCGTGTGAGAAGTCGCAGTCCATCTCCATGATGAGCTCGGCTCCCTCCGCCAGCGCGCGACGAAAGCCGGCGATGTAGGCCGGGCCAAGACCTTGCTTCGCTTCCCGGTGGAGCACATCGATGTACTGAAGCTCGGCCGCCAGCCGGTCGGCTAGCTCGCCGGTCCCGTCCGGAGAGGCGTCGTCGATCACGAGCACGCGCCCGTCGAGAGCCTCGCGCTCGAAGACCTCACCGAGGGCGCGCACCATCGGCTCGAGGTTCTGGATCTCGTTGTAGGTAGGCAGGCAGAGGACGAGCCGCACCCGCATATCATCGCCCGGTGGCCCGGGCCTTGCCCCCGAACTCCGAGCTCGCGGACCGCCTCGAGTATCTCGCCGACCTCCTCGAGCTCGACGGGGCTGACTCGTTTCGGCTTGCTGCCTATCGCCGGGCTGCGACCAGGATCCGCGACTCCGCAGCACCGGTGGCGCGGCTTGCTCTGGAAGGGAAGGCGACCCAGATCCCGGGCGTCGGCGGCACGATCGCGGCGAAGATCGTGGAGCTCTCCGAGACCGGGGACCTCCAGGCCCTTGCGAAGCTCCGCGACCGGCTCCCCGGCGGTCTCGTCGAAGTCATGCACGTGCCGGGACTCGGGCCCAAGACGGCCAGGAAGCTCTGGACCGACCTGGGCGTCCAATCCGCCGCCGATCTGAAGGCCGCGGCAGAGCAGGGACGTCTGCGCGAACTGCCGGGTCTCGGTCCGAAGACCGAGGAGAAGGTGCTGAAGGCCCTGGCGGCTCCGAAGGCGAAGGTGGAGCGAAAGACGCTCCTGGGCCGGGCGCTTCCCGCCGTTGCCCAGGCGCTGGAGGCGCTTCGAGCTCATCCCGCCACCCAGCGAGTGTCTGAAGCCGGTAGCGTCCGGCGGCGCTGCGAAACAGTCCGCGATCTCGACCTGATCGCGACGGCCACGGACCCGGCGGCGCTGACTGCTTACTTCGTCGAGCTTCCCTGGGTGCTCGAGGTCGCGGCGCACGGACCGACGAAGGCGACAGTGGT
>JBBQXP010000073.1:0-14759 GCA_038209555.1 Gaiellales bacterium | reverse complement strand
CTAGCGCGAGCAGGGACACACGCGGCCGCGTGCAACGATCCTGCGGCACGACGGGCAGCGCCTGTCAGTCTGGCGCCGCTCGAGGAGGTGCATGCGCGTCCCCAGCCACACCATCGCGACGCCGATGCCGCCAACGATCGTGAGCTGGCCGAAGATCTGCGGATCGAGGGTTTCCATTTGCCCTCCTTCAGGGACGCCTGCGGCGTGCGTGTGGATGTGCACTAAAGAAGGTGTCTCGTCGACGGCGTTCCGAAACGTGCGTGTAGATCTCCGTCGTCCCCAGGTCGGCGTGGCCGAGCATCTCCTGGACGCTCCGAAGGTCGGCACCACCTTCGAGCAGGTGAGTGGCGAAGGAGTGGCGGAGCAGGTGCGGGTGCACCCGGCCCGGCTCCAACCCAGCCTTCGACGCCACGCGGCGAAGGATGAAGAACGCTCCTGCCCGGGTCAGCGCTCCGCCCTGCGCGTTCAGAAAGAGCTCCGGCCTGTGGCGGCGGTCGAGGTGCGGCCTGCCGTGGGCCAAGTATCGGCGGAGGGCAGCGACGGTATGCCCGCCGATCGGGACGATCCGCTCCTTGTCGCCCTTTCCCACGCAGCGGACGAGTCGGTTCTCGAGGTCGACGCCGCCCCGCTCGAGCCCGACCGCCTCGCCGACTCGCAGGCCCGCCCCGTAGAGGAGCTCGACGAGCGCGTGATCCCGGCGGGCCCGCGGAGTCGTCCCATCGGCGGCCGTGATCAGGCGCTCGACCTCTCCCGGTGAGAGCGTCCGAGGCAGCTTCCTGCGGCGGCGCGGGAGGTCCATGTCCGCAGCCGGATTGTCCGCCCGCACGCCGAGGAGCGCGAGGTGACGGTAGAAGGAGCGGGCGGCGGCGGCGCGGCGGGCAACCGACGAGGCAACTTGCCCGCGCCCACGTAGGTGGGCCAGCCATCCCTCGATCTCCTCCTGGCCGGCGTCCACCGGCGACTTGCCGAGGAACGCGGTCAGGTCTGCGAGGTCGCGGCGGTACGCGTCTACCGTGCGCGGAGCCCGCCGGGCGGTGAGCAGGGCCAGGAAGCTCTCTACCTGGGGATCGAGGTCAGGCACGGGGGTGGGCGTGGTCGTAGACGGCGCGGAGACGACGTGCGTCGACATGGCTGTAGATCTGGGTCGTGGAGAGTGAGGCGTGCCCGAGGAGCTCCTGGATCGTGCGAAGGTCTGCGCCGCCTTCGAGCAGATGCGTGGCGAAGGCGTGTCGAAGCTGATGTGGGTTCGGAAGGAGGCGGCGCAAGGTCGAGGTGTCCAGTGGCCGCCCCCGCGCCGAGAGAAAGAGCCGGTTCTCGGCGCCGCGCGCGAGCGAGGGACGGGCATGCTCCAGGTAGCGCCCGATCCGGTAAGCCGCCTCTTCTCCGAGGGGCACGGCTCGTTCCTTCTCGCCCTTCCCCTGGACGAGAACCAGCTCCTGCTCGAAGTCGACGTCGGCGAGGTTCAGGTCGGCCACTTCCTGCGCGCGCAGACCGGCCGAGTAGACGAGCTCGAAGAGCGCACGGTTTCGAAGCGCGAGCGGCCCGTCTCCTTCGAGGTCGGCGAGGAGGGCCTCCGTCTCGGGGCCGGTCGGCGAGCGGGGGAGCCGCCGGCGTCGCTTGCCACCGAGGGCCAGCTCAGGCACCCGCTGGGGTCCTAGGACGGCGCGGAGGAGCGCGCGCACGGCGGCCAGCTTGCGGGCAACGGTTGTGCTTGCGAGCTTACGGGGCTCCCTGCCGGGGCGGTCGCTGCCCACCTTGGCCGCGTACCGAGCGAGTGCACGTGCATCGACCTCCTCGAGCGTGAGCCGGTTCTCGCGAAGCCACTCCGAGAACTCACGCAGGTCGCCGCGGTACGCCCGGCGCGTCGCATCGGACAGGGCCGGGCTCGACAGAAAGTGTTCGATGGCGGCGCTGGTCTCCACGGCAGGCAATTCCCGGCGCGCCGTAGGCTTCCTGCCGGATGCGGCTTCGCCTGGAGATTCGGGACCTCCTTCTGGCCAGCTGGGAAACCGACCGGGCGTCGGTTCGAAGGTCGCTTCCGCCGGAGCTCGAGCCCGCGGACCTCGAGGGTCGCTTCCTGGTGACCGCCGTCTGCCTGCGAGCTCGTGGCGGCCGTCTTGGGCGCCTGCCTGTCCCGCCGTTCTCGCAGCTGAACGTACGAACGTACTGCACCTCGGAGGGCGAGCCGGCGGTCTTCTTCGTCCGCGCCCACGTGACGCCGCTCGGGATGTGCGGCGCACTCGTCGGAGCGCCGTACCGTCCTAGCCTGCTTCGCTTGCGAAAAGGCTTCGCGAGCGCACCCGGACTCGGGTTCTCCCTGCAGTACGAGGTCCGGGGCGAAGCCGAGCCGGGGCTCCTGGGCCGCCACGACCTCGGCATCTTCGAAGCGGGGGGTCTCCGGGCCTTCCGCGTCCAGCGGGGACCGGCCTCGTGGCACACGGCCGAGCCAGTCGGCGAGGTAGTGTCGGACGTGCTCCTGGCGCTCGGCTTCGACGTCCGCGGCGCGCCCGAGCTCGTTTTCGCGCCGGAGACGTCGTTCGAAACCAACGTGCCTGCCCGCCGGCGACCGACAAGGCCGGACGCATAGGATAATTGCGGTTTGTCGGCAATCACTGCACCGTAGAAGGGGCGCAATGGCGATCATGACTCCCAGAGGCTCGGGGCTCGAGGATCACGGCTTTTCGCCGCGAGGCCGCGTCTTCCGGAATCCGACCACCGCCCTTCTCTACACCCATTCCCTTCTCAATGGAGAGGGGAAGCTGGCCGAAGGCGGCCCGATCGTGGTCGACACAGGCCGGTTCACAGGCCGCTCGCCGAAGGACAAATTCATCGTGAAGGAGCCGGAGTCCGAGGACAGGATCAGCTGGGGCGCTGTGAATCAGCCGATCGAGGAAGAGTCGTTCGACGGGCTCCGCGAGAACGTGATCGCTTACCTCGAGGAGCAGGACACGATCTACGTCACGGACGCGTATGCCGGGGCTGATCCCGCGCACAGGATCGGCGTCCGTGTCGTTACCGCTCACCCTTACCACGCACTCTTCTCCAAGACGATGTTCATCGAGCCGACCGTGGACGAGCTGGCCGGCTTCGAGCCCGATGCGTTGGTGCTGCACGCGCCGGGGGTTGAGGCGAATCCCGAGGCGGATGGAACGCGAACGGGGACCTTCATCGTTCTCCACCCTTCGCGGAGCGAGGTCCTGATCGGAGGGACGTACTACGGCGGCGAGATCAAGAAATCGATCTTCTCGGTCATGAACGACCGGCTTCCGCTCGACGGCGTCTTGCCCATGCACTGCTCAGCGAACGTCGACCATGAGGGAAAGGTCGCGATCTTCTTCGGTCTATCGGGGACGGGAAAGACGACGCTCTCGGCCGATCCCGAGCGGTACCTGATCGGCGACGACGAGCACGGCTGGGGTAACCAGGGGGTCTTCAACATCGAGGACGGCTGCTACGCGAAGGTGATTCGCCTCTCTGCGGAGGCCGAGCCTGAGATCTTCAGGATGACGCATACCTACGGAACGGTGCTCGAGAACGTCATCGTGGACGAGGAGGGAGTGCTCGACCTCGACGACGACTCGAAGACCGAAAACACGCGCGCGGCCTACAAGCTGGAGCAGATCGAGCACGCGCTCCCGGCCAAGCGCGCCGGCCACCCGAGTTCCGTGGTGTTCCTCACCGCCGACGCCTTCGGAATCTTGCCCCCGATTGCGCGTCTCTCGAGGGATGAGGCGCTCTACTACTTCCTGTCCGGGTTCACGGCCAAGCTTGCAGGCACCGAGATCGGGGTCACCGAGCCTCAGCCGACCTTCTCCGCCTGCTTCGGGGCGCCGTTCCTGCCCCAGCGCCCCTCCGTCTATGCCCGCCTTCTCGGCGAGAAACTCGACGAGCACGGCTCCACGGTCTGGCTGGTCAACACCGGCTGGACGGGAGGCCCGTTCGGCGAGGGCAAGCGCATGCCGATCGCCGCGACCCGCGCGCTCCTCCGCGCCGCGCTCGCGGGCGAGCTCGACCAGGTCGACTACCGGACCGACGAGCTCTTCGGGTTCGAAGTTCCGACGGAGGTTCCGGGAGTGGATTCGCGCCTGCTCGACCCCCGAGGGACCTGGCGGGACCCCCAGGCCTACGACGAGAAGGCCCGGTATCTGACCGAGAAGTTCCGCGAGAACTTCGAGAAGTTCGAGGACGTGGACCCGGCTCTCCGGGACGCGGGCCCCAGGCTCTAGAACCGCCCTCCGCCTGGTCGCAGCGGTCGTTACGAGGCCGGTGCTCCCCTCCAATCAGATAGCGTCTCTGACTGGTGGATGCCAAGCACGACGTGCTGGTGGTGGGCGCCGGTCTCGCCGGCATGCGCGCCGCCATCGAGGCCCATGACGGCGGGGCGGACGTGGCCATCGTCTCCAAGATCCATCCGGTGAGAAGCCACTCGGGGGCGGCCGAAGGCGGCATCAACGCGGCGCTCGGAAACGCGTCCGACGACGATCCTGAGAAGCACGCCTTCGACACCGTCAAGGGCTCCGACTACCTGGGTGACCAGGATGCGATCGAGGTCCTCTGCACGGAGGCGCCAGGGGACGTCTATCAGCTCGAGCACTGGGGAGCCATTTTCTCTCGTACCGAGGACGGGCGGATCGCACAGCGGCCATTTGGGGCCGCAGGCGAACCGCGAACCGCCTACGCCGCCGACATCACCGGCCATGTTCTGATCCATGTCCTGTACGAGCAGGTCATGAAACGGGACCTCCAGGTTTACGAGGAGTACTTCGCCTGGCAGCTGGTGGAGGACGACGGCCGGTGCCAGGGCGTCATCTGCTGGGACATCGTCGACGGCGGCCTGAAGACGCTCGGCGGGAAGACGATCATCCTCGCGACTGGCGGTGCGGGACGGCTGTATCAGGGGACGACGAACGCGTACTCGTGCACCGGCGACGGGATGGCGATGGCGCTTCGACTCGGGGTGCCTCTGAAAGACATGGAGATGATGCAGTTCCACCCGACCACGCTCTCGCCGACGGGTGTCCTCATCACCGAAGGGTGCCGCGGCGAGGGGGCGTACCTGCTGAACGGCGAAGGTGAGCGTTTCCTGAAGGAGTACGCGCCGAACGCGATGGAGCTTGCGAGCCGCGACGTGATCTCGCGGGCGGAGCAGACCGAGATCGACGAGGGGCGCGGGGTGGATGGGAACGTCCTCCTCGACCTTCGCCATCTGGGCGCCGAGAAGATCATCGACCGCCTGCCCGGCACGCGCGAGCTTTCGATGGTCTTCGCCGGGATCGACCCGATCCACGACCCGATCCCCGTTCGGCCGGGCGCGCATTACCACATGGGCGGCATCGACACGGATCTCGACGGCAAGACCGCGCTCGAGGGTCTCTATGCGGCCGGGGAGGTCGCATGTGTGTCGGTGCACGGGGCGAACCGCCTGGGTGGGAACGCCCTCATGGAGACCATCACCTACGGCAAGCGCGCCGGACGCGCTGCTGCCGACTGGGCGCTCTCGAACACGACCGTCACGGTCCCGGAAGGCGCGGTCTCGGATGCCGAGCGCGAGCTGGGCGAGATCCTCGATCGGACGCAGGGCGAGCGGCCGCACGCGATCCGCGACGAGATGGCGCAGACCATGCACGAGAACTTCGGCGTCTTCCGCCGCGAAGACCAGATGCAGCGCCAAGGGGAGATCGTCGGAGCGCTCAGCGAGCGCTACGAGCGCGTGGTGGTCGACGACAAGGGAACGGTCTTCAACAACGACGTGACCCAGGCCCTCGAGCTCGGGTACTTGCTCCAACTCAGCGCCTGCATGGTCGAGGCCGGGCTCGCACGCAAGGAGAGCCGCGGTGCCCACGCCCGTCCCCACGACTATCCGGATCGGGACGACGAGAACTACATGAAGCACACGATGATTCGTTGGGTCGACGATCGCCCCGAGCTTTCCTGGACGCCCGTGCGCGTCACCAAGTGGGAACCGATGGAGAGGACGTATTAGATGATTGATCGACAATTACCGCACCCTCGGATGGCGGCCCAGACACGGCGCCAGGCCGCACCCTCGCCCTTGCCAAGGCTTCTAGCCTTGCCTGCGGGCGATGGCGCACCCTGGCTTGGTCTGACCCGTCCCCGCGGGCACGCCTATTACCGACCAACCATCTCGTGACCGACGCCACGGCGTTCAAGCCCGTCGCCACGATGGAAGTGGCTCTCAAGATCTGGCGCTACGACCCCGAGTCGGGCGAGCGGGCGTTGAAGCAGTACGAGGTGGACGCGCCGGAGTGGTCGTGCCTCCTCGATGTGCTCGATCTGGTCAAAGACCGCGTCGACGGCACGCTCGCCTACCGCAAGAGCTGTCGAATGATGATCTGCGGCTCGTGCGGGATGCGCATGGACGGACGCGCGATCCTCGCCTGCAAGGAGCGGATGAAGCCGATCGTCGAGAGCGGTCACGTGCCCGTCATCTCGGCCATGGGCAACATGCCGGTCCTCAAGGACCTCGTCGTCGACATGGAGCCTTTCTGGTCGAAGATAAAGCGCATGAAGCCGTGGCTCGACACCGGCTATGAGGAGCCTCCGGAGAGGGAGTTCCAGCACACGCAGGAGGAGATGAACCCGATCCACAAGGAGGCGCTCTGCATCATGTGCGGGTGCTGCGTATCCGAGTGCAACTCGATGGAGGCGGATCCGGAGTTCTTCGGCCCGGCGGCCCTCGCGAAGGGGTTCCGGTTCGTGGGCGACCCGCGCGAGCGCACGAAGGTGGAGCGCCTCGAGTCCTATAACGACGAGCACGGGATCTGGGACTGCACGCGGTGCTACTTCTGCAACGAGCGCTGCCCGAAGGGCGTCGACCCGCGCGACGCGATTGCGAAGCTCGGCGCCGAGTCGATCAAGGAGGGCATCGACCGCGACATGGGGGCGAAGCACGCGAAATGGTTCATCCGCTCCGCCGAGACCACGGGCTGGCTCCGAGAGACCGAGCTGGTGCCGAAGACCCAGGGAGTCGTCGAGGCGATCAAGCAGACGAAGTTCGCGCTCTCGCTCCTTCGTGTCGGCAAGGTCCCGCTCCCTGTCCCGCCGCACGTCGCACGCGACGTCGGGGAGGCCCGTGCCCTTCGTGAGCTCATCAAGACGCAGGGTCGCGATGGAGCCCTCGGGCACGTCCAGGGTGAGCGGGCGCTCGCGAGGATCGAGCACATGGATTCGGGCGGCGTGAGCCGCGACGCGCCCGAGGTGACGCCCGGTGCCGCTCCGCCGAGGGCGGAGGGATGAAAGTCGCCTACTACAAGGGCTGCCTCGCCTCGCTCTCGGCGAAGGAGCTCGATTCGTCGACGCAAGCTCTCGCTCCGAAGCTCGGGATCGAGCTCGAGGAGCTCGACTCTGTCACCTGCTGTGGGGCCGGCGACATCCACGAGGCCGAGCCCGACTACTACCTGCATCTGAACGCGCGCATCCTCGCCTACGCAGAGGCGACCGGCGCGGAGACGCTCATGACGATCTGCAACGTCTGCACGCTCAATCTCCGCCAGGCCAACTTCATGCTCCAAAACGACGACGCCCTTCGGAAGCGGGTCAGCGAGAACCTCGAGCGCGTCGGCGCGCCACCCTACTCGGGCGGGGTGGAGGTGAAGCACTTCCTCTGGCTGATCGCCCAGGGAGACGGGTATGACCGGTTGAAGGAAGTCGCGCACAAGGGCCTCAAGGGCCTCAAGGTGGCACCGTTCTACGGCTGCCAGATCTTGCGCCCCTCGAAGATCATGGGGTTCGAGAACCCCGACAAGCCGTGGTCGCTCGAGGCGATCATCGAAGCCTGCGGCGGCGAACCCATCGACTATCCGGCCAAGATCAAGTGCTGCGGGTTCCCGATCATCCAGGCACGCGAGGAAACGGCCCTCGGCGAGCTGATCCAGCCGATCGAGCAGTCGCTCGAGGCGGGTGCCGATGCGATGGTGACACCGTGCCCGCTTTGCCATCTGTCGCTCGACGCCTGGCAGCAGAAGCTCGAGGCGTCGACCGGAAAGCGCTACCAGATGCCGATCCTGCACCTCTCACAGCTGATCGGGGTCGCGGCCGGGCTCGAGGATTCGGAGCTCAAGTTCAAGCGCCACGTCGTACCCGTGACGCCTATCCTCGAGAAGCTCGAGGCCCCGTAGACAACACCGGCCCCGGCTCACCGGGGAGCCGGGGCCAGGTCGTACCCCTCCAGAGAGGGAGATGCCCGCTTTGGGTCGAAACTTGCGCGAACGCCTGACCCGGCTTACGGGTGCGGGCGCGGCCGTGGGCGGTGCATTAGCTGCCTGGTCGCTCTACGAGGCGCAGTGGGTGGAGACGCTGGAGGTCGACGTCATGGTTCCGAACCTCCACGAGGACCTGCGCGGCTTCCGAATCCTGCACCTCTCGGACTTCCACCTCGGCACGCTCTCGCTGAACGGGCGGGCGCTTCGCAAGGCGGTGGACTGGGGGCGGGAGCAACACCCCGACCTGGTCGCCGTCACGGGTGACCTGGTCAGCCGGTCGCGAGGAGCACCGGAGCTTCGTCGTGCACTCAGTGCGCTCGCTGCCCCGTACGGCGTGCACGTCGTGCTCGGGAATCACGACCTCGGCAGGACTCGCGACCCGTTCAACCGGCCCGGCGATTCAGCCGAGGTCGAGAGCGCCGGAGCCGTCCTCCACGCCGGCTCAGCCAGCGCGCTCGAGGTCGGTTCGGCTCGACTCCAGGTCGTCGGAGTCGATCCCGTGTCGTTTCGCCGCCGGGTTCGGCCCGGTGCCCTTGTGGATCCGGAGGCCGACCTTCGGATCCTGTTGTGTCATTTTCCGGACGTCGTCCGTTGGCTCGAGCCGGATGACTTCGACCTGACTCTCGCCGGCCACTTGCACGGAGGGCAGATCTGCATCCCGACCCCGCGGGGCAGGTTGCGGCTCGAACACCTTCGGGCACTGCACTGGGAAGGGCTTCATCAGACGGTCGCGGGACAGCTGTACGTCTCGCGCGGGCTCGGCACGAGCTTCGTGCCCTTTCGGTTCCTTGCCCGGCCAGAGGTGACTCTCTTGCGGCTCGAGCGGGCACACTAAGCGTTGCCATGGCCTACAGGCTCCATCCGCTGACGCAGGTCTCGCTGGCCCACGCGCCGCCTCCATGCGTCGGGTGCGTCTTCTGGCAGACCGGGGGCAGGCGCTCTATGGCGAAGGGCAGGTGGGCAGATCGGGTCGAGGAAGAGTGGGGGGCATGGGGGACGCTCTACTACGGGGACGAACGGCTTCTCGGCGCGATGCAGTTCGCCCCCTCCGAGCATTTTCCGCGGGCACAGGAGCTGCCGGCCGGACCGCCGTCCCCCGACGCGATCCTGATCACCTGCGCCTATCTGGTGGATCTGCAGACGCCTTGGGTGATGCAGAGCCTCTTCCTCTCTGCAATCGGCGAAGCGCGTGATCGCGGCGTGAAGGCGATCGAGACGTTTGGCTACCGCTATCCGGAGGGCACTGACGGCTATGAGCGCTTCGCCGTCCACCGCACCATCTTTCCGACCGACTTCCTCGCCGACTTCGGATTCCGGCCCCTTCGCTGGGAAGGACCAGTCGCACTGGCGCGTCTCGAGCTCGGAGGGCTTCAGCCGGTCCTGGAGGGCAACCGAGCCAGCGTGCTCCGGCGCGTAAAGGAGGCCTTCACGCCGGCTCCGGTGCCCCAGCGTCCGTAACGCGACTACGCAGCGAGGAGGTTCCGCGACAGGAGGTGCTCGGCGATCTGGACGGCGTTCAGGGCGGCGCCCTTGCGGAGGTTGTCGTTCACGACCCAGAGACAGAGGCCGCGCTCCACCGTCGGGTCGCGGCGAACGCGCCCCACGAGCACCTCGTCCCGCCCGGCTGCGTCGGCCGGAGTGGGAAGCTCGGCCAGGGCGACGTTTGGTGCCGCAGCAAGCGCCTCGCTGGCCTCCTCCGCAGACAGGTCCCTTTCGGTCTCGATCCAGACGGCTTGTGCATGGCCGACCAGGACCGGGACTCGCACGCATGTCGCCTGGAGCGGGAGCTCGGGTAGGCCGAGGATCTTCCGGGTCTCCGCGCGGAGTTTGTATTCCTCCGAGAATTCATCTCCGTCGAGATCCCAATCCATCGCCAGGTCGCCCTCGGCCGGCGCCGTGGCCCGGAGCTTCTCGATCCCCGCATCACCCGCCCCCGACATCGACTGGTACGTCGCGAGCCGCACACGGGCGAGGCCCGCTGCCTCGTGCAGGGGTTTCAGCGCACACGCAAGTTGGATCGCGGAGCAGTTGGGGTTGGCGACGATCCGGTCGCCGTTCAGCACGTCGTCGTTGACACCGGCCACGACCAGCGGAATGCCGTCGGTGAGGCGGTAGGCGTCCGATTTGTCTATGCAGACCGTGCCGCCCTCGGCCGCCGGGGGAACGAGCTCCAGGCTGGTTGCCGTACCGACGGAGAAGAACGCGAGGTCGAGGTCTCCGGCCGCCAGCGTCTCGGGCGTGGCCTCCTCGACGAGCAGCTCACCGCCCCCGAAGGAAACCCGCTTACCGGCTGAACGGGCCGAGGCCAGCGCTCTCACGTCGCCGAGATTGCGAGCTGCCAGCAGCTCGAGCGTGACCGTCCCCACGGCGCCGGTTGCTCCGACGACTCCGATCCTCGGCGTCATGCGTGCTGGCGCTCGGCGTCGGGGGAGGAGAGCTCAAAGGCGTCGTGAAGCGCAGCGACCGTTCGCTCGACGTCCTCGTGCGGGACGTAGAACGCGATCTTGATCGGCGAGGTGGTCAAGAACCGCGGCTCGACGCCGAGCTCGTCGAGGGTCACGAACGTCTTGGCTGCGATCCCGGGATGGCTCTTCATCCCGGCGCCGACGACGCTCACCTTCCCGAGGTCGTCGGTCTCGGACCAGCGCGCTCCGAGCTGCTCCAGAGCCGCGGCGATCTCGGTTCGGTCTTCAAGTGGCGCCGAGAAGACGATCTCCTCACCGGTCTGGATGATCGTGTCCACGTTCACCGAGGCGTCCGCGAGAGCCTGGAAGAGGGCGGCCCGCGGCGCTCCGTCCACGCGATAGAGCGCCTCCTCGAGCGTGTGGGTGACCCCCGAGATCATCGCTTTCTCGAGCATTCGCTCGTCCTCCTCCCTGATCCACGTGCCGTCCTCGCTCGTGAAGGTCGAGCGCACGTGGAGCCTGACTCCATGGTTCCGGGCGAACTCGACCGAGCGTAGCTGAAGCACTCGCGCACCAGAGGCCGCCATCTCGAGCATTTCCTCGAAGCTGACCGCGTGGAGCTTTCGTGCCCCGGGGACGACGCGCGGGTCGGCTGTGAAGACGCCGTCGACATCGGTGTAGATCTCGCACGCGTCCGCTCCAAGCGCCGCGGCGAGCGCCACCGCGGTCGTGTCGGAGCCGCCGCGGCCGAGCGTCGTGATGTCGAAGGCGGTCGAGACGCCCTGAAACCCGGCTACGAGGACGATCCGGTCCTCGTCCAGCGCCTCGTGGATCCGCCGGGCGCGCACCTCGACGATCTTGGCCTTGCCGTGAACGGTGTCGGTGACGATTCCCGCTTGGGAGCCCGTGAGAGAGACCGCGTCCAGTCCGAGATCGGAGATCGCCATCGCGACGAGCGAGCAGGAGATCCGCTCCCCGACGGAGATCAGCATGTCGAGCTCCCGTGGCCTCGGACGGGGTGAGACGTCGTAGGCGAGCGCGACGAGCTCGTCCGTGTGCCGGCCCATGGCCGACACGACACCGACGACGCGCTGGCCTCGGCCGCGCGCGGAGACGAGGCGTTCGGCGACCCGGCGGATCTTCTCGGGGTCGGCGACGGACGTTCCGCCAAACTTCATGACCACGGTGCCGAGGCTCGCGGCAGGCGGTTCCGGCTCGACCCGAGCGACGGTCTCGAAGGCGGTTTCGGTCATCCGGCCGATTGTAGGCGCGGCTCCGGAGATTTCGGCCGTTAAAAGCGCTGAACCGGTCGACCCGAGGGTCTTCCGGTTCAGCTAGACGATCTTATCCCGGCTGGGCTCGAATTCAACCTGGTCGAAGAACAAAAGTTCGCTGTTAGCGGAAAAAACCTTCGAGAGCTACATCTCGCGGCGTCCGGCGAGCGCCCGCCCGAGCGTCACCTCATCTGCGTATTCGAGGTCGCCCCCCACGGGCAGCCCGCTTGCCAGGCGCGTAACGCGCGTGCGGTCGCGCAGGCGGTCGGCAAGAAAGGACGCAGTCGCTTCCCCGGTCATGTTCGGATTCGTTGCGAGAACGACCTCCTGGACGCCGTTTCGCTCCACCCGTGCCAGCAGTTCGTCGATCTTCAAGTGCTCGGGCTCGACGCCGTCGAGGGGCGAGAGCGCTCCGCCGAGCACGTGGTAGACGCCCCGGAACGCGGCCGTCCGTTCCACGGAGATGAGGTCGGCGGGCTGCTCCACGACGCAGATCACGGAGCGGTCGCGGCGTCCATCGCGGCAGATGAAGCAGAGCTCCTCTTCGGTCAGGTTTCCGCACTCGGCGCAGAAGCGGATCCGCTCCTTGACCTCGCGAATGGCATCTGCGAGTGCAAGCGCGTCCTCCTTGGAGAGACGGAGGATGTGGAAGGAGAGCCGCTGCGCAGTCCGCGTCCCGATTCCAGGCAGGCGCGAAAGCTGCGCAATCAGGTTGTCGACGGTTGGGCTGAACACCAGCCCATTGTGCCTTTCGGCCCGGCGACCGGACCCGTCCGGTGCCGGCGGGCGACGCATGCGTCGCCCCTACGTGCAGGTCGTGTTCCTCGTAAGGGGGGACATGTCGCGCCCGCGTCCTCCAGGGTCCTCATAGGGGCGGGACTTGTCCCGCCCGCGCCTTGCGGAGCTCCTAGAGGCCCGGAAGCCCTAGTCCGCCGAGCCCGCCCATCGCGCCACCGAGCTTCGACTGCATCAGGTCCTGGGCGCTCCGGAGCGCCTCGTTGACGCCGGCGACGACGAGATCCTCGAGCGACTCGGGGTCGTCCGGGTCGATCGCGTCCTTGGCGATCTTCACCTCCACGATCTCGCCGCCGCCGGTCGCCTTGACCTTGACCATCCCGCCTCCGACCGAGGCCTCCACGGTCTCCTTGGCAAGCTCCTCCTGGGCCTTGGCCATCTCTGCCTGCATCTGCTGCACCTGTTGCAGCATCTTGTTCATGTCCATCTTCATGTGAGCGCCCCTTCCAACCGGCTTGTTTGCTCAGGCCAGGTTACGCCAGTTCGGGTCAGATCCGCTGAGATCGGTAGGAGTTGGGTAGAAGTTTCCGAGCGGGGCGGCGAGCAGGCTGTTCTCGCAATGACGCAAGCGCATGCTGCGTTCGTCCACGAGGCCGAGTTGCGGCTTCACAAAGGAACAGATCCGGCTGCAGTGGGAGCCGCAGTGACGACGGCGCTCTGTGGTCACTGGGAACACGAAGGGCCTTGCCGATGGCCCCACAACAACGACATCGAGCTTACCGACCCCGTTGCGAACTTCCGAACGCTCTTTGTGGCACCCTCGAATGAGGAGGACGACGTTCGCAAGCGTATTGAGCGTAGTCTGAGAGAGGGTGTGGGCTGGGCCGTGCTTCGCACACAGTCGCGGCCGCTCTCCCCTCCTGAGGAACCGCTGGCACGACGCCTCGCGACGACACCCTCGACCTAGCTCCTCTGGGGACCTTTTCGCAGACATGCTCTTCTACACGTCGTCAGCGCCCAGACCGAGCAGGTCATCGCGTTCTTCCTCGAGCGCTGGGCAGCCCAGGCCGCATAAAGATTCTCGCTCGGGCGGCCGATGAACAGCGGTATGCCCAGCATCATCTTCGGAGCAACCGGGGTCCTCTGGGGTGGCGCGCTGATCGTGTCCGGCTTTGGATTTGGTGTCTTGGTCGCTGGTAGCTGGATGCTGCTGGAGCGCGCTCGCAGCTCGGGCACTGGACTCAGACTCTTCGTTGGTACGTCCGCTCTGTTGAAACGCCGCTCCCGGCTAGCAACCTTCTACCAAGCCCTCCAGGGTCCCGCCGAACGAAGCTCTCGGATTCAGAGCAGCGAGTTAGGTCCTCGATCGTCGCTCCCGACCTCCCGCTCGGCGCCGTCCGTGCACGAGACGGGGACGAGCGGCGCCTCGTCTCCCGGTTCCTCCGCTCTGTAGGCCTTCACCCTTCGGGCGGCAAGGGGGTGGTCTCCTCGGGCGCACCGAGCGAGTGGGAAGGGAGCTGGCCGAAGTGTGTCCTCTTGGTCAGCGCCATCCGGCCTCCCGTCCCCTATATCGCTCGGCGAGCTCCCGTAGAGCTATGACGAGCAGGGCGATGAACATGGCGCCGGCGATGCCGAGGGCCATTGGCGACCAGCCCCCGTCGGCATCCGAGGTGATCGCGAGTTTCGGCGCTCTCGGCTGCAGCAGGAAGTTCGCCGGAGGAGCCACACTCTCGGGTGCGACCACGGCACCGTTACCTCCGCTCGTCTCGCCAGGCGCCCGGGAGGAGAGGGGTGAGCTTCCGCTGCCCGAGGGGTCGAGGTCGACGAACGCGGCTATTTGAGCGCGGTCCTGGCTGGTCTCTTCGCCGGGGCCGCAGGTTGTTTTCTGCGCGTGTGCGGAGCGAAGGCTTTGGCCTGGTGCGACCACGACCAGGGTCTCACGCCTGACGGAGGTGACCTTCTGGCCTTGGACAGCGGTAACACGGATTCTGTAGGTGCCGGCGCTGAGCGGATGCCCCTTGATTCGCCCCGAGAAGCTGAACTGGTTCTTTCCCTCTCTGCCGGTACGGGTGAATCCCCCTACCCCGCGGCAGTCGGGGGCGATCTGAACGATGGAGAAAACC
>JBBQXP010000072.1:0-15256 GCA_038209555.1 Gaiellales bacterium | reverse complement strand
CAGCGGGTTTCGCTGGTCGCTGGGTGATCTCGTGGTAGCTGCTGGGTTCGTGCGCGGCTCCGAGACCGAGCAGGCTCTGAAAGCCGGCCAGCGGGGTGCGATGCCGATTGTGACGGAAGACGAACTCGTCGAGATAGACCTGCAGGTGCTTGGGCGAGACGCCCTGGTGGGTGGCAGACGCTACGAACCGGCCCCGGACGGACTTAACCGGATAAGCATGACCGTCGTTTTCCGCGAGCTTGCGAGCGACCGCGCGTACGGTGTCGAGGACAGTCTGTGGCCAGCGCCGCGGATTCGTGTGCCAGGCCACGACCGTCTCGGGCATCGAGGGCGCGGGGTCGAGGGGGCGCACCGCGCCGACGATGCCTTCACCTACCTCTATGAGCGAAGACGGAGCGAACGCGACGCCCACGTTCTGCGCTACGGCTGGCAGGAGATCGCGCGCGTCCGCGCCAGCTTCGTCGGGTGCAGGCCTGGGCGGGAACCGGGGTCGATCTGCCTTGGACGATCGAGGAGACATTCTTGCCTTGCGCGGGATGCTACAGACCTGTCTGATTCTAGTCGTGCGGAGGCACTTTCACCCACGGATCCTGAAGCCGAAATCGAGGACCCGCCTAGCGTCTCGATACGCATCCGGTGACCCGAGCACCACCGCGATCAGGTGAATGCCCTGCCGCCGTGCCGAGGCGACGAGGCAGTGGTTCGCCCTAGTCGTCCAGCCGGTCTTCACGCCGTCGGCGCCCGCGTACGTCGTCAGTAGGTGGTTCTTGTTCACGTACACCTTTGCGTACGTCGGAGCCGGCCAGGTGACGCGCTTGGTCCTGGTAGCCACGATCGCCCGGAAGCGTGGCTTGTCGAGGGCATACCTCGTCAAGGCGGCGAGATCCCACGCGCTCGACCAGTTCCCCTCGTCAACGACCCCGCTCGAGTTCGAATACTGGGTGTCCTCGAGCCCGAGCTCGCCGGCCTTCGCGTTCATCAGGCGGACGAAGCCCTCGTTCGTGCCACCGACTTCCTGTCCGAGTGCGAGGGCGTCGTCGTTCCCCGAGAAGAGCAGCAACCCGTAGAGGAGCTTTCGGACCGGGATCCGCTCGCCGGGCCGCAGCCCTTCGCGGAACGGGTCGATGAGCCGGATCCCCCGCGGGATGACCACCTCGTCGTCTAGACGTAGGTGCTCGAGCGTGAGCACCGCGGTCATGATCTTCGTCGTCGAGGCGATCGGCAGTCGTTCATGCGCATTCCGGCCCCAGAGGACGGTGCCGGTCGTGCCGTCGACGAGGATGGCGCCGCCGGCTCCGAGCGGGGGAGTGAAGGCATGCGACGCGAGGGGACCCTGCCTGACGAGTAGCGCGGGCCCCTCGGTCGGGCCTGGCGGTGTCGCCTCAACGGTCGCGGTCGGGGCCGCCGCGCCAGTCGGCGAACCGTCCGCAGTCGACCGCGCGGCCTTCGCGGGAGGGTCATGGGCGCGTAGCTGCCAGGCCAGCGTTCCCCCCGCGGCCAGGAGCCCGACCAGGGCCGCGGCAGCTGCCCGGCGCCTCCAGTAGCGAACCCTCCGGCGCTCGACGCGCTCGAGCACGGGAAGCGGCATGGTGTCGAGTCTAGACCGAACAGAGGTCGGCCTATACTCGGCCGCGGGGCCGTTAGCTCAGCTGGTAGAGCAGGGGACTTTTAATCCCAAGGTCGCTGGTTCGAGTCCAGCACGGCCCATCGGATCCGAGAGGAACCGAGATACACAGCGGCAGACGAGCCAGACAGTCCTAAGGATCACGAAAGCCGGCATCACACGGCGAATCCCAAGGTCACGGCCTACACCTGACGCCCAAGAACGCTGAGCGACGCCGATACAACGCCGACGGACGGTCAGACGATGTCGCTCGGGTCAACACGAAGTCAACAACTCCACGTGCCGCATCGTTGATAGGCACAGCTATCCGGAGTCGGGCTCCGCGCGTCGAGTCAGCTGACTGAGAAGGGGTGCGCTGCTGCCGACCATCCGCGACATGCGGAGATTCGGACGACGCTGGTTCCCGAAGCTTCACGCGCCGCCGCGAGCCTTTCTCTCGCGGGGTAGTTCCACCTCGCCGGAGAAGCGGGTAGGTCGCGCGAACCACTGAGCGAGTCACTCGGCAGGGGCTTCGCTGTCCAGACGGACGGGTGGGCATAAGAGGTGACGTACACGTCGCCGCTGAACTCCCGCCAGACGATGCACGTTGTCGACTATCGCGCGGCTCGGGTAGGCCGGCGTCGACTCGTGCCGCGTAGGGTTCGTCGAGGCATGCCCGATCCGCTAGACGCAGTCGACGACGCCGTCCCAGCGCTCGAACTCGTTGTCGAGCACGCTCGGAGGTATCTCGCCGACGTTCGCGGCCCGGTGCGCGAGCAAGCCGCGGACGACGCCGCCCGCAGCTTCACGGGTTCGCTGCCGGACGAAGGCAGCGGCACGCTCGCAGCCGTCCGTCAGCTGCTCGAGCAGGGCACGCACGCCCACGTGCGCTCGGGAGGGCCGCGCTTCTTTCACTGGGTCATCGGCGGCTCCACGCCGGCGGCCCTCGCCGCCGACTGGTTCGCCGTCCTGATCGACCAAAACGCGGGCGGCTGGGACATGAGCCCGATTGGAACCCAGCTCGAGGAGCTTTCGCTCGCGTGGCTGCAGGACCTCTTCGGCCTGCCGCCGGAGTGGGACGGCGTGCTGACGACCGGCGCCACCACCGCCAACTTCGCGGCGCTCGCTGCGGCGCGCCAGTGGTGGGGCGAGCAGCAAGGCGTCGACGTCGCCACGGACGGGCTTGCCGGACTACCGGAGATGCCCGTGCTCACGAGCGGCTTCGTCCACGCGAGTTCTCTCAAGGCCCTCGCCATGCTCGGCGTCGGGCGAAACCGCGTCACGTACTCCATCGCCGACGAGACGGGCCGGCTCGATCTTGAGGGTCTCGAACGCGATTTGAAGCGTCTGGGAGGCGCGCCTGCGGTTGTGATCGCGACCGCCGGCGAGGTAAACGCCGGCCAGTTCGACCCGATCGCTGACATGGGCCGCCTGGCTCGCGCACACAACGCGTGGCTGCATGTCGACGGCGCGTTCGGCCTGTTCGCGCGCATCTCACCGCGGACGGCCCCACTTGTGGAGGGCGTCGAACGCGCGGACTCGGTGATCTCGGACGGTCACAAGTGGTTGAACGTGCCGCACGACTGCGGCTTTGTTTTCGTCCGCGATCCGAAGCTCCTGACGAAGGTCTTCTCTGCGAGCGCGAGCTACCTCGCCGACGAGGTGTACGCCTTTCGAGCGCCGGATCTTTCGCGCCGCGCTCGTTCGCTCGCCGTCTGGGCGACCCTTGCGGCGTACGGGCGGAACGGGCACCGCGCGATCGTCGAACGCTGCCTGGACAACGCCGCGCATCTTGCACGGTGCATCGACGCGGCTGACGACCTCGAGCTGCTCGCTCCGACGCCGCTCAACGTCGTCTGCTTCCGGTACCGGCCAGCCGGTGTGCCCGAGGCGCAGCTGGACGAGCTGAACCTCCGGATCGGCCGCGCCGTCCTGCGCGACGGCCGCGTCTACGTCGGCACAACCCGGTGGGCCGGAGCGGTGGCGTTCCGGCCCGCGTTCGTCAACTGGCAGACGACGACTGCTGACGCCGATCTCCTGCTCGAGACGATCCGCGAGCTTGGGCGGACGATCGCGTAGCACTCGCTCGCCCGCGGCGCCGATGTTGTTGCGAGGCGAATGACGTTCTAGCCTGCACTCATGCAGCGCAAGATCGTCACCGTCCTCTTCTGTGATGTGACGGGCTCGACGGCTCTGGGCGAGTCACTCGACCCCGAGGCGCTGCGTGCCGTTCTCGCCCGCTACTTCGACCGCATGAAGGCCATCGTCGAGCGGCACGGCGGGACGGTTGAGAAGTTCATCGGCGACGCGGTGATGGCGGTCTTCGGCGTACCGGTTGCGCACGAGGACGACGCCTTTCGGGCCGTGCGCGCGGCTGCGGAGATGCGCGAGGCGCTTCCGGAGCTCGGCATCGAGGCCCGCATCGGCGTCAACACCGGCGAGGTCGTGACGGGCACGGAGGAGCGCCTCGCCACAGGTGACGCCGTGAATGTCGCCGCGCGCCTCGAGCAGGCCGCGCAGCCAGGGGAGATCCTGCTCGGAGCGATGACGGTCGCGCTCGCGCGCGACGCACTCGAGGTGGAGGACCTCGATCCTCTCGCGATGAAGGGAAAGGCGCAGCCGGTTGCGGCGTACCGCCTCGTGCGCGTCGGGGAAGCCACGCCTCGTCGGTACGAGATGCGGTTCGTCGGCCGCGCGCGAGAGATCGGGCTTCTACGCGAGGTATGGGAGCGCGCTCTCATCGAGCGCCGCTGCGAACTCGTCACTGTTGTCGCCGACGCGGGCGTCGGCAAGTCGCGACTCGTCGAGGAGGCTCTGGCGCGCCTCGAGGCAACGGTCGTGCGCGGCCGGTGCCTGCCGTACGGCGAGGGCATCAGCTACTGGCCCGTGATCGAGATCCTGAAGCAGCTCGCCGTCCGCCCGTCCGATGAGGCGGCCACGGCGGCGATCCGGTCGCTCCTGGGGGAGTCGGACGCGCACGTGTCGGCGGAGGACATCGCGTGGGCGGTCCGCAAGGCGCTCGAGCAGGCCGCCGCGCACCGTCCGCTCGCGGTCGTGTTCGACGACGTCCACTGGGGCGAGGAGGCGCTCCTCGATCTGGTCGAGCACGTCGCGCTCCTCTCATCCGGCGCACCGATCGCGCTCGTGTGCCTCGCCCGGCCCGAGCTGCTCGATCGGCGCCCGCACTGGCCAGTCACGCTCCGGCTCGAGCCGCTGTCGGTCGACGACGTCAACGCTCTCATCCCGCGGCAGATCGGCGGCGGCCGGCGCGCCCAGATCACCCGAGCGGCCGGCGGCAACCCGCTCTTCATCAGCGAGATGCTGGCGATGGCGGGAGATACGGAGTCGGAGGTCGCCGTCCCGCCGACGCTGCAGGCGCTGCTCGCAGCGCGCCTCGACCAACTCGATCTGCCCGAACGCCGGGTCCTCGAGCGCGGTTCGGTCGAGGGCGAGATCTTCCACCGCGGCGCAGTCCAGGCGCTTACGCCGGAGGAGCCGCAAGTCACGCCACGCCTAGCCTCACTCGTGCGCCGGGACTTGATCCGGCCGGACGTACCGCAGCTTCCCGGTGACGACGGGTTCCGTTTCCAACACCTGTTGATCCGCGACGCCGCGTACGGCGCTCTGCCGAAAGCGGCTCGTGCGGAGCTACACGAGCGCTTCGCGCTCTGGCTCGAGCAGCGTGCCCCTGGGTACGTCGAGTTGGACGAGATCCTTGGGTACCACTTTGAGCAGGCGTGGCGCTACCACCGAGAGCTGGGCGTGCCGGCGGCCGATGCGCTGACGGAGCGTGCGCGGAACCGACTGGCGAGCGCCGGGCGCCGTGCGCTCATGCGGCAGGATCACAGCGCCGCCTTGAACTTGCTCGAGCGCGCTGCCGCTCTTCAAAGCGACGATGACATCGCCCTGAGCGTCGATCTGGCCGACGCGCTGTTCTTCTCCGGACGACTCGAGGACGCGTGTCGCTCGCTGTCTGACCTCGCGGACCGGGCAGCGCGTGCGGGCGACCGCACGACGGAGCTCGTGGCGCGCGTGAAGGGGGGCCAGCTGCGGATGGACGTTGCGCCCGAAGGAACCGCCGACGAGCTGGATTCGCTCGTCGGGGCTGCGTTGCCGGTGCTCGAGGCAAGCGGTGACGATTTCGCGCTGTCGGTCGCGTACTACGCGGCCTCCGTAGCGGCACACCAGCACGGTCGAGCGGAGGCCGAGCTGGAGGCTCTCGAGCGCTCGGTCGTGCACGCCCGGCGAGCGGCGCTGGGGTCCTACGGCGGCTGGACGCTCCTCTCGGTCGCCAGTGCCCGCTTTCGCGGGCCGCGCCCGATCTCCGAACTCCTCGTCTGGCTCGACGACGAGGGGGTGAGCCGCATGCGGAACCCGTACCTTCCCGCCTTCCGCGCGATCGCGCTCGCGATGCTCAGCCGCTTCGACGAGGCGCGCGCACTTTTGGCGTCCGTTCGAACAGACCTCGCGGACAGGGGGGCGCAGCTCGAGCTCGCCGTCGCGACGGCCCAGGTGGGGGTCGAGCTCGAGCTGCTCGCCGGCGACCCGGCCGCTGCGGCCATGCTCGGAGAGGAAGGCTGCGGCTTGCTCGAGCAGGCCGGCGAGCGGTCGTTCCTGTCGACGGCGACCGGGTATCTGGCGCAGGCGCTCTACGCGCTCGGCGACCTCGACGCGGCGGAGAGTCGCGCGTCGAGCGCCGCGGTGCTCGGCGCGAGCGACGATGCGCTCACACAGACGCTGTCGCGACAGGTGCGGGCGAAGGTACTGGCAGCCCGCGGTCGCAACGCAGAGGCCGAAGATGTCGCTCGGGAAGCGGTCGCGCTCGCGGACGCCACTGATCTGCTCAACGTCCAGGCGGATGCGTACTCGGATCTTGCCGAGGTCCTGGCGCTCGGATGCAAGACGGATCAGGCGAGGACGGCGCTCGGGCAGGCGCTCGGGCGCTACGAGCGCAAGGGCAACATCGTCATGGCAGAGCGGACGCGGCTGCGGCTCGCGGACGTAGAAACGACTGGACCGCGTTGACGGCGGCGATCGATCCGTGACAGACGAAGATCTGGAAGGACGGAATCAGCCAGCAGTAGTTGGGGGTGGGCGTGACGCACCTCGCTGGGTCGCAACGCCGTAGGACCTCCCGACCGGCACGTCGATGACAGAGACGAGTGGGCAACGTCTCCCGATCAGTTTGCTCCGGCTACGGGATTTCGGGCCTGAGTTGGCGGCCGTGCCCGCCCCCGGTCTGAACAAGAATGGTAGGGAGGTCCCAGTCCGTCACGAGTCGGCCCCGGTGGTTCGATCAAGTGGCTGTCGCCTCCGTTGCCGCATCAGGCGACGCGATGGGTCAACAGAGGGTCAACAAGTCCACGCCACGACGCCCAAGCGTCCTCGAGCGGAATTGGCTTGACGAAGCCATCCGGCCAGTTCGTTCGAGAGCCCCAGAGACGCTGGCCTCCACTTTTAATCCCAAGGTCGCTGGTTCGAGTCCAGCACGGCCCATTTCTCCGATTCGACTCGAATCGGATCTTCCTGATACACGGGAGTCAACGAGCCGCACCGGGCGAGGCCCGGCGCGGCCACGAAACCACGCCCCGTCTTTGGAGCTTTGCAATCGTGGGGATGGGGTCGGAGCTTGCAATTGAGCACAGCCTTCTCACGTCAGCGCAAGGATCGCTGCGACGAGGAGCGGTTGGTTTGCGCAACGGTCAGCTCCGCCAATTCCCGTCTGAACGCGCGTGAACCGTTACGTCAAGGCCCGCTCTGGGCGCCGACAATTAAGCTCAAGGTCGCATGGCTCCGAAAACGCCCACTGACGCCTACGGCCGGCTCCGGCGCGACGGCTTCACGACGAGTTGGTTGGCGGCCCGCCTTGGGACCCCGCCCGAGCGGGTCGACCTCGCCCGGCGAGACGGATGGATCCTCGGAGTCCGCGTACCCGGGACCCAGGACTACTACTTTCCCGCCTGGCAGTTCGATCGCGAGGGCCAGCCGCTTCCGGTGGTCCGCCGCGTGATCGAGGCGGCTCGAGCGCGAGGGCTGAATGACGAGCGCCTCTTCGAGATCCTCTCGACGCGCGCGGGCCTCGTGGGCGGTAAGCCGCTTGCGGAGGGCGTCCAGGACGGTGACGAGGAACAGCTCCTCGCAGCCGTCCGCTCGGCGCGGCCCTGACCATCCCGTGAAGCCGATTCGCCGAGCCCTGTACCCGGTCTGGCTTGCCGGGTCGCGGCTCCGGGCACGGAGCGGTCGGAGCGTCCTGGTCGTTCTCGGTGTTGCGACGGGAGCCGCAGCCCTCGCGGCGGTCCTAGCCGGAAGCGTCGTCGCCCAGGACCGGAGCCTCGCCCGTGCGACCGCCACCGTTCCCGACCTCGGTCGGGAGGTCCGAGCGGGGTGGCTCGGGATCCCCACCCTTCCGGACGAACAGGAGCCGGTGCTGGACCGTCGCGCTCGCCGCGCGCTCGCGGGCGTTCTTCCGGGGCGTGTGACGGAGGTCGTGACGTTCCGCCAGTCGACTCTCGGCGGCTCGTTCATCGCGCTCGCCGGCGCCGACGGCCTCTCTCGGTGGATCCACGTCACGTCTGGTCGGCTTCCGAGGCGGTGCACGGCCGCACGCTGCGAGGTGCTTCAGATCGGTGGTGAGGGGGAGATTCCGAACGTCTCCGGACTCCCTCTCGTGCGAGTCGGAGCCGGCCGCCTTGCCTCGACGGCTCTCTTCGGGGACTTCTTCGGACCTCCGTCGAGTGCGTACGTTCGCCGCGCCGTGGGCTTCAACGATAAGCCACTTCCCCCGCTGCTCGTGGCGGAGGGCGTGGATGGGCTCGTCGAGCTCCCGGAGCTCGGTCCCGTCTATCGGAGCTATGCCTGGATCCTTCCTATCGATCCGAACGCCATGCATCCGTGGGACGTCGCCGAGCTCGAAGGCAGGGTCAGAGTCGCGCGTTCCGAGCTCCAGGCGAGCACGATCGCCAGCGCCTGGGAGCTGAAGGCGCCGCTCGAGGAGCTCGCGGCCGCGCGGGAGGAGTCCAGTGTCTCCGGCCGGCGGCTCCTGCTCATCGGTGGAGAGGCCGCTGCGCTTCTCCTCGCCTTCGCTGCGCTTGCGGCGACGAGGCTCCGTCGCGATGTCGCCGCGGCGCGGACGCGCCTGACCTGGTTCGGCGCCCGCCGCTGGCAGCTCGAGATCGAGACAGCCGCCGAGTCGGCCGGGCTCGCGCTCGCCGGCGCGACGATCGGATGGATTGCCGGCCTGGGCGTCGGTGCCTTCGTCGCTCGCCGGGCGGGGTCGCCCGCGAGCGAGGTCCTTGGCCATTCCGCGCTTTCGGCGGGCGGTCTCGCGCTCGGCCTCGCCCTGGCGGGCGCAGCCGCAGCGATCCTGTTCGGAGCGGTTCGCAGCGGGCGCGTGCGTTCGGGACGTGCCGGTCTCAGGCCGGTCGACCTGCTCGCGCTGGGTGCCCTGGCCGTCGTCATCGTCGGCGTGGCGCGGGGGGATGCGGAACCCGAGGGCGCGACCTCGGCCGGTGGGACCGGGCTCTTCCTCCTGCTCCTCCCGGGCCTCGTCGCTTTCATCGCTGCCGTCGCGCTCGTGCGAGTCCTCGCACCGGGCCTTCGGCTAGGCGAGCGGCTCGTTCGGCGACGGTCGGTTCCAGCGCGGCTTGCGTTCCTCTCGCTGGCTCGCAATCCCGGGCACGCCGGAGTGGCGGCCGCGTTCCTCGTCGTCTCGCTCGGGCTCGCGCTCTTCGCGGAGACCTACCGCTCTACGCTGGTGCGCGGCCAGGCCGACCAGGCTGCCTTCGCGCTCCCGGCGGACTACGTACTGCGGGAGACCCCGACGTCGCCGGTTCGGGTCACGGACGTGGCAAGCCCGGCAGCCCTCGCGGACATCGGTATCGATCCAGTCGCGGTCATTCGCCGTTCGGGGAACGTCACCGGCCTCAATACGGGTCGCGGAGTGAACGTCCTGGGGCTGCCGGCGTCTCGGGTGCCCCAGATCGACGGCTGGCGGGGGGACTTCTCCGGGAGCTCCCTGGACGCGCTCGCCAGGAGGATCGCGCCCCGGAAGCCGGCTCGAATGCGGGGACCGCTTCTTTCGGCCGACGCGCGCACACTCCGGTTTCGGGCCTCGGGAGGACCGGTCTCGCTCGTGGCCAGCGTCAGATCCCCCGCTGGCGCGTTCCTCGTGCTGGACCTCGGCGTGGTGGATCGGAGGACGACCTTGCGAGCATCCATCCCGCCCGCCGCGCGGGGCGGCCGCATCGTGGCGCTGACGCTGAACCCGCCACCGAGGCAGGACGAGCGTGCCGATCACGACACCGGCAGAGGCGTCGAGGAGGGCACGATCGAGCTCGAGGCACCGGAAGCCCTCGATGCGGCCGGAAACGCGGTGCCGGTCCACGTCGATTACGCCGAGTGGATCGGCGTCTTTCACGTCGAGCCGTCGGTGACGCAGGACGTGGTCAGGCTCGACTACACGCTGTCGAACGACGCGGTCAGCCGCTTTCGCCCCCGGCAGCCGAGCGACGAGGAACCTGTGAAGGCGATCGTCTCGCCCCGGCTCGCCGCCGCCGCCGGTCGCGACGGGCGCCTTCCACTCCAGATCGCCGACCAACAGCTCGTGGTCCGGGTCGCCGGAACGGCCCGGCGGTTCCCCGGTGTGACGGGCGACTTTGCGGTCGCGGACGCGGGGTTGCTCGAGAGCGCCCTCAACTCGACACTCCCCGGCTCAGGCACGGTGAACGAGCTCTGGCTGAACGCGCCTGGAGACGCGTCGGCGCTCGAGGCGACTCTCCGCAGCGGGCCGTTCGCGGCGCTCGACCTTCAGTCCCAGGCGGCCACGGAGCAGGCACTGCGTGCGGACCCGCTTGCGCGTGGCACGCTGCTCACCCTCGTCGCGGCGGCCCTCGTGGCACTTGTGCTCGCCCTCGTCGGGTTGCTGCTCGGCGTGGTGAGCGACCTCAGAGACGAGCGAGGCGAGCTCTTCGATCTGGAGGCACAGGGCGCCGGACCGGCCCTGCTTCGCAGGCAAGCGCGCATCCGGGCTGCGGTCGTGGCGGGAGTCGGCATCGCCGGCGGGCTCCTGACAGCCGTG
Organism: Gaiellales bacterium; assembly: GCA_038209555.1. Classification (GTDB taxonomy): domain Bacteria; phylum Actinomycetota; class Thermoleophilia; order Gaiellales; family Gaiellaceae; genus DASQGA01. The sequence goes on along the minus strand of JBBQXP010000072.1, from coordinate 4,577 downwards.
GTCCTCAGCCGCGTCGTCGTCGGACTCGTCCGACTGACTGCGAATGCCACGCAGCCGGAGCCTCCGCTCAGGCTTGCGATCGACTGGCTGCTCGTCGCCTTGGCCGTCGGCGCCTATGCCGCCGTCGCAGTGCTCCTCGTCGCCCTCGCGACCCGGAACGCGTTCAGATCGAGCGCGGTACCGAGGCGCGTGCCCGAGGTCGCGGCATGACCCCGGCGGTCGAGGTGCGCGATCTCTTTCGCGTGCACGCCGGAGTGGGTGGAGGCGTCGCTGCCCTTCAGGGACTGACGCTGACGGTCCCGGAGCAGGAAGTCTGCGTCGTCCTCGGCCCGAGCGGATCCGGGAAGACGACGCTGCTCCGCATCCTCGCGGGTCTCGACCGGCCTTCGGCGGGCACCGCTCGGGCGCTCGGGCTCGACCTCGCAACGCTGGGGGCACGGCAGCGCGCGGCGTACCGGTCTGCCTCTCTGGGCTATGCGGATCAGCACTACTGGCGGGCGCTCGCCGGCGAGCTGACGGCGCGACGGCTCGTAGGACTCCAGCTCGGGCTCGCCGGCGCCTCCTCGGCGGAACGCGACCGGCGCGCCGACGAGCTGCTCGAGCGCGTCGGCCTCCTTGACCGGCGCGATGCGCATCCTCGCGAGCTCTCGGGCGGCGAGCAGCAACGGATCGCGGTCTGCGCGGCCGTTGCTCATCGCCCGAGGCTCCTCCTCGCCGACGAGCCCACCGGTGAGCTGGATGCCGCAAACGCTGCGGTCGTCTACGAGCTGATCGGCGAGCTGGCGCGCGAGCATGGGACGACCACGCTGATCGTGAGCCACGATCCGGAGTCGGCTGCGATCGCGGACCGTGTCGTGCGGGTCCGGGACGGCCGTGTCGCAGGCGAGGCTGCGATCGCAACCGGAGGCGACGAGGCGATTGTCGTCGGCCGCGGCGGCTGGCTCCGACTGCCGGATGAGTTCCTGCGCCGGGCCGGCATCCGAGAGCGTGCGACCGCTCAGCTCACGGAGGCAGGCGTGCTCGTCACCTCCTCGGGCGACGAGCGCGACCTCGCCGCTGACATCGTGGAGCAGGAAGACCTCGTGCACGCAGGTGAGGCTGTGGCCGAGGTGAAGGGTCTCACACGGCGCTTCGGAGCCCAGCTCGCGCTCGAGAACCTGACCGCGTCCTTCGCGCCCGGCCGGCTCGTCGCGGTCACCGGGCCCTCGGGCTCCGGGAAGACGACGCTTCTCCATCTGCTTGCCGGGCTCGATCTCGCCTCTGACGGCGAAGTGATCGTCTGCGGCGCCAGCCTCTCGACCCTCGACCGCACGCAGCGTGCCGATCTTCGCCGGCGGCAGATTGCGCTCGTCGGCCAGGAGCCGGGTCTGACCCCGTTTCTCTCCTCCCGGGAGAACATCGAGCTCGTGCTGGCGCTGCGGGGTGTCGCGCCCGACGATGCGGCCGCGCGAGCCGCTGCGGCTCTGAACACCCTCGGGCTGGCAGACCGGTGTGAGCAGCGCGTCGGGGAGCTCTCGACCGGAGAACGGGAGCGCGTCGCGATCGCGCGCGCGATCGCGGCTCGGCCCGGGCTTCTTCTCGCCGACGAGCCGACCGCGCGCCTCGACCAGTCGAATGCCCTCGCCGTCGGGAATCTCCTCATGAGACTCGCGCGGGAATCGGGGGCCGCCGTCGTGTGCGCGACGCACGACCCCTTGGTGATCGAGCAAGCTGATGAGGAGCTCGCGCTCGGCTCGACGCAGCGCCGGGCGCCCGTCACCCGTTCGTAGAGCTCAGGACGCGGTCGAGAGGACCTCGCCGGACGAGAGGACGAGGCCGTCCTCGCAGCGGGCCTCGACCAGCCCGGCGCCGAACTGCTCCCGGTAGAGAGAGGCATAGAGGCCTCCGAGCTCGAGCAGCTCCTCGTGGTGCCCACGCTCGACGATGCGGCCGCGGTCGAGCACGAAGATCACGTCAGCCGCGAGGATGGTCGACAGGCGGTGTGCGATCGCGATCGTCGTCCGCTCGGCCATGAGGGGCTGGAGCGCTCCCTGGACGAGTCGTTCGCTGGCGGTGTCGAGCGCCGAGGTCGCCTCGTCGAGGATCAGGATGCTCGGATCCTTCAGAAGGACCCGAGCGATTGCAAGCCGCTGCTTTTCGCCTCCGGACATCCTGTAGCCGCGTTCGCCGACGACGGTGTCGTAGCCGTCGGAGAGGTCGACGATTCGCTCGTGGATGAATGCCGCACGCGCGGCCGACTCGAGCTGGTCGTCGGTCGCGTCCGGCCGGGCGTAGAGGAGGTTCTGGCGGACGGTCGCATGGAAGAGGTAGGTCTCTTGCGTGACCATGCCGATCATTTCGGCGAGCGACGCAAGCGCGATTTCGCGGACGTCACGTCCGTCGATCGACACAGAGCCCTCGGTCACGTCGTAGAGCCGCGGCACGAGGTACGAGATCGTCGTCTTGCCGGCGCCGCTCGGGCCGACGATCGCCGCGAGCTGCCCGGGATCGATCTGGAGCGACACGTCCTCGAGCGTCCAGAGCCGCGTCGGTCGAAGCATCCCCTCGTCGCCGTTTGCAGCCCCCTCCTCGGGCGCCAGACCGGGCGGGAGCGCCGGCTCCTCGTACCGGAAGTAGACGCGGTCGAGGCGGACGGCGCCCTGAACCCGGTCGCGCGACACGGCCTCCGCGTCGGGCGAGTCGACGATGTCGTGCTCGAGGTCGAGGTACTGGAAGATCCGCTCGAAGAGTGCGAGTGACGACTGGATCTCGGTCGAGACCTGAAGGAGCGAGCCGACCGGGAAGAGGAGCCTCGTCTGAAGCGCTGTGAACGCGACGATTGTACCGGCGCTGATCTCCGCGCCTCCTCCATTCGCGATCACGAGGCCGGAGACCAGGTAGACGAGCGCGGGGGAGACGGAGAAGAAGGTCTGGACGATCGCGAAGAACCCGCGGCCCGTCATCTGCTGGCGCACCTGGAGCTGCGCGAGCCGACGATTCTCCTCCCGGTACTGGTCGATCCCGGTCTGCTCGCGCGCGAAAACCTTGGAGAGTAGGACACCGGAGACCGAGAGCGTTTCCTCCGTCAGCGCCGAGAGGTTCGCCAGCGTCTTCTGGGTCGACGAGGTGATCTGCCGGCGCGCCTTCCCGACCCGGTATGTCATGTAGATGAAGATCGGGACGACGCACAGTGAGAGCAGGGTCAGCTGCCAGGAGAGGACGAGCATCGCCACGAGCGTCGAGAGGACGACGACGACGTTCGAGAGGATGCTCGACACGGTCGTGGTCACCACGGTCTGGACGCCCCCGACGTCGTTCTGGAGGCGTGACTGGATCTCTCCCGTCCGTGTGGCCGTGAAGAAGCGGAGCGACATGCGCTGGAGGTGGGCGTAGAGCTGGTTTCGGAGGTCCTGCATGACCTTCTGGCCGACGACGCTCGTCAGGTACGTCTGGCCGATTCCGATCGCGCCGCCGAGGATCGCGAGGCCGAGCATGAGACCGACGAGGACGTAGAGGAGGCTCGTGTTCGGGTGACCTTCGGGCGGGAAAAGCGCCTCGTCGAAGACCACTTTGATCAGCAGGGGGTTGGCGACACCGACCGCGGAGGAGACGAGGATCGCAAGGGCGACGAGGCCGACCTGGCCCCGATAGGGCTTGAAGAGGCGCGCGACGCGCGGGACCAGCCTCTCCGCTGAGACTTTCCGACCGTCGTGCTCCGCTGTGTCCATGCCCGGTTTTTAGCAGCGCGAAGACCGGCTGCGACGACGGGGAACCCTTTGCGTTTGATCTACGTAGTACAGAGCGAGATGAGACGAATACTCGTTGTGGCGAACGAGACGGTCGAGGGCGAGGAGCTCCGCCGGGCGGTTGTGGAGCGGGCGAGTCGCGAGGAGACCGAGGTGATGGTCGTCTGTCCTGCGCTCGTCGGGAGGATCAAACACTGGCTCTCGGACGTCGACCGTGCGCGCGAGCTGGCGACGGACCGGCTGATCGCCTCGCTGGCGGCGCTGACCGCGGACGGTGTTCGGGCGAGCGGGCAGATCGGAGACTCGGATCCGGTCCAGGCGATCGAGGATGCGCTCAGGACGTTTCCGGCGGACGAGCTCGTGATCTCCACCCATCCGCCTGGCCGCTCGAACTGGCTCGAGAAGAACGTCGTCGAGGCTTCGGAGGGCTTCGGGCTTCCGGTCATGCATGTCGTCGTCGACCTGTCGCGGCGGCAAGCCGCCGTCTAGATCCAAAGCGGTTTGGAGGCGTCCCTGCGGGGAACGCTTCAGGCTGCCGGAGGCTTCGGCCGGCGGGGGGACAGCGAAGGAGTACAGAAAGGACACCATGGGCATCATTGGTTGGATTCTGCTGGGCCTGTTGGCAGGGATCATCGCGAAGGCGATCCTCCCCGGCGACGACCCAGGCGGCATCATCGTCACGACCCTGATCGGGATCGCGGGTGCCTTCATCGGCGGCGTCATAGCCAAGGCGCTCGGCTTCGGCGACCCGATCGACGAGTTCTTCGACCTGAGCACCTGGCTCGGCGCCATCATCGGCGCGATCCTCTTGCTTCTGGTCTACCGGCTGCTGGTCGGGGGACGCGGCCGGCG
>JBBQXP010000071.1:0-15604 GCA_038209555.1 Gaiellales bacterium | reverse complement strand
TGACGCGGATCACGAACAAGCACCTCCTGCCGATCTACGACCGTCCGATGGTGTCCTACGCGATCGAGGCTCTCGTCCAGGCCGGCATCGACGAGCTCATGCTCGTCACGGGCGGCACGCATGCGGGCGAGTTCCTGAGGCTGCTCGGGAACGGCCACGAGTACGGGATCGAGCGGCTTTCTTACGGCTACCAGGAACAGGCCGGGGGGATCGCCGAGGCCCTCGGGCTGGCGCAGCGGTTCGTGGCCGACGACCGCGTCGTCGTCATGCTTGCGGACAACGTGTTCGAGCGCTCGCTCGCGTCCGCGGTCGAGAGCTTCGAGGCCCAGGACGTGGGCGCCAGGATCATCCTTTCCCGCGTCGAGGAGCCGGGGCACCTTCAGCATCTGGGGGTCCCCGAGTTGGACGACGCAGGCGTCGTGAGGCGCATCGTCGAGAAGCCGGAGGAGCCGCCGAGCGCCTACGCTGTCACCGGCGTCTACTTCTACGACCCAACCGTGTTCGAGGTCATTTCGACGCTCGAGCCCTCCGGCCGCGGGGAGCTCGAGATCACCGACGTGAACAACCACTACGTCGAGCGGAGAGCCATGCAGTACGACATCCTCGAGGGGTTCTGGGGCGACGCAGGGGAGTCGATCGACGCCTACTACTCGGTCAACGACTTCGTGCGGACGCACGGCGCGAACCGGGCCGCCTAGATGCTCGAGGGGATGATCCGATTGCCGCTTCGATACCTCGCTGACGAACGAGGGTGGTTGCTCGAAGTCCGGCGCGAGAGCCTCCTGCCGAAGCGAACCGTCCAGACAAACGTTTCCTTCTCGCGACGCGGCGTCATCCGGGGGTTGCACTTTCACGAACGAGAGCAGGACGACCTTTTCGCCTGTCTGACCGGGACTGCGCGTGTCGTCGTCCTCGACCGGGCCAGCGGGGAGGTCTTCACCGAGGACCTCGGCGAAGAGAATCCGGTCGGCCTCTACATACCCGGGCACTATGCCCATGGGTTCGAGGCTCTGAGCGATCTGCTCTTCTGTTACCACGTCACCGAGGAGTACGACTCCTCCGACCCAGACGAGCACAACGTCCCCTGGGACGATCCGCGCGTCAGGCACCTATGGAGCACGGACAGGCCGACGCTCTCCGCGCGGGACGCCGCCGACGGGTCCTGATCACGGGCGCCGGAGGCCAGCTCGGCTCCGCCCTCCGTGAGGCATTCGCCGCCGACGACGTGGTCGCCCTCGACCATGAGGAGTGGGACGTCACGCTCCCGGCGCCCGCGAGCCTCGCGGTACCCGACCTGGTGCTCCACGCGGCCGCCTGGACCGATGTCGACGGGGCCGAGGACGATCCACAGGGGGCTGCGGCGGTCAACGTCGGCGGCACCGCGAACGTCGCCGAGCTCGGCGCGCCGCTCGTCTATTTCTCGAGCGACTACGTCTTCGACGGGCGCAAGCGGGAGCCGTACGTCGAGTCGGATGCGGCGAACCCGCAGTCGGCCTACGGCCGCACGAAGCTGCACGGGGAGGCCGCCGCGGGAGAGGACGCGTGGGTCGTCCGCACGTCGTGGCTCTTCGGGCCAACCGGAAAGAACTTCCTTCGGACGATGTTGCGGCTGGCCGAGGAGCGGGACGAGGTGCGCGTCGTCGCGGACCAGCGCGGCTCCCCCACATACACGGGTCACCTGGCCCTTGCCGTGGAGGATCTCGTGAGCCGGGACCGAGGGATCTGGCACCTGACCGCCGAGGGCGAGTGCACCTGGGCCGGGTTCGCGGAAGCCATCTTCGAGGAGGCCGGGGTTCGCTGCCGCGTCGTTCCCGTCACGACGGCGGAGCTCGCCCGCCCTGCTCCGCGCCCCGCCTACTCGGTTCTCCGCAGCGAGCGGCTGGGTGCCCCGACGCTTCCGCACTGGCGGGAGGGCGTGCGCGCCTGCCTGGAGGCCATGGGCGGGCACGCCAATTACCGATCAACCATCTAGGCCGCGAACTAGCATGGCGCCGTGCGCGTCCTCGTCACGGGAGCCTGCGGGTTCATCGGCAGCCACCTCGCCCGCCGCCTCGCGGCGGCAGGTGACACCGTCGTCGTCCTCGACAAGCTGACCTACTCGGGCAACCGGGAGAACCTCGCCGACGTCCCGCACGAGTTCCATGAGGGGGACATCGCCGACCGTGATGCGGTCGCCCGCGCCGGCGAGGGGTGTGACGCCGTCGTCAACCTGGCGGCCGAGACGCACGTCGATCGCTCGATCCTCGAGGCGGGCGACTTCATCCAGACCGACGTCGTCGGGACGCATGTGCTGCTGGACTGGGCTCGCCGGCGCGGCACGCGATTCGTGCAGGTGTCGACTGACGAGGTGTACGGAGACGTGCCGGCCGGCGTTGAGTCGGTGGAGGATGACCCCGTCCGCCCCTCGAGCCCGTACTCGGCCTCGAAAGCCGGGGGCGACCTCCAGGTGCTTGCCTACGTCCGGACCTACGACCTGAATGCGTCGATCACGCGCGGCTCGAATACCTATGGCCCGAACCAGTATCCGGAAAAGCTTGTGCCGCTCTTCGTCACGAACGCCCTCGACGGCGAGGCGCTCCCTCTCTACGGCGACGGCCGCCAGACTCGAGACTGGCTCCACGTTGAAGACCATGCCGCCGCGATCGAGCTCGTCCTCCGTCAGGGAGCGGCCGGCGAGATCTACAACGCCGGGGCGGGAGACCAGCGCGAGAATCTCGAGGTGGCGCACAGGATCCTCGAGCTGACGGGCGCGGACAGGTCGCTACTTCGGCACGTCGAGGACCGTCCCGGCCATGACCGGCGCTACGCACTGGACTCGTCGAAGCTCACGAAGCTTGGCTGGCAGTGCGAGCGGGGCTTCGAGGGCGGGCTGGCGGACACCGTCGCCTGGTACCGAGACCGGCGCGACTGGTGGGAGCGGCTCAAGTCTGATGAGTACCGCGACTACTACCGCCGCCAGTACGGCGAGCGCCTCGAGAAGCCCTCCTAGCTCAGCCGCACTTCGCGCGCGCTTCGCGGATCTCGCTCCGGCTTCCCTGGATGGCCTCGGAGGCATCCAGGTAGCTGAGCCCCCGCTTGCAGTCGCCGAGCTCGATCAGCGACTTCCCGGCGTTGTAAGCCGAGTAGGCCTCGTAGATGTCGCCGCTGCCGCGAAGGCTCTTGTACGCCCGCTCGGCGAGCGGGAGCGCGCCCGCGTAGTCACCTTGCCGCATCAGCGCAGTCGCCTCGTCCGTGAGCTGCTTGGCTTCCTCGTAGGAGAGCTTGCCGCCGCCCCCTCCGCCCCCGGCCCCCGTCGTCGCGGGCGTGGTCGTCGGCGCCTGCTCGGTGACGGTGACCTCTGTCGTGGCCGTCGTCCCTCCCTGCGTTCGCGTGACGTTCTCCGTGACGACGGATGGCCCAGGGTCGTCGTTGCCCGTCGTGACCGCGGCCACGAGACCGCCCGCGACCAGCGTCGCCAGTGCGAGCGAGCCGAGCAGCACCGGCACCGGCGAACGACCTCGCCGGGGCCGAACGCGGTTGACGGAGTATGGAACCGGGGCGGTGCGAATCCGCGTCGGCTCGTCCTCCGGCCCGAGCGACGCGCGGAGGTCCTCGACGAGCTCGCGGGCGCCTCGGTAGCGACGCGCGCTTTCCTTGGCGAGGGCACGTTCGAAGACGCGGTCGACGGAACGTGGCAAACCGACTCCGCGCTCCGAAGCCGGCGGGACGGGCTCGTGAATGTGCGCCGCGGCTTCCTCGGTCGACGAGCCGCCTTCGAAGGGTCGCCCGCCCGTAAGCAGCTCGTATGCGACCACTCCGAGCCCGTAGATGTCGCTCGCGTGCGTCGCAGGCTCGCCTCGTGCCTGCTCGGGCGACAGGTAGCCGGCCGTCCCTAGGACCGTGCCTGCAACCGTCATCCCCATGGTGGACTCGTCGACAACGCGGGCGATGCCGAAGTCGCCCACGTGCACCTCGTTTCGCTCATCGAGGAGGAGGTTCGCCGGCTTGACGTCTCGGTGGACGATTCCGGCCTGATGCGCGTCGTCCAGGGCGGCCGCGGTCTGCTCGAGCCAGCCGAGCGCTTCCTCGTGGTCGACCGGCCCCTTGCGCGCCCGTTCGGCCACCGTTCCGCCCGGGAGGTACTCCATGACGATCATCGGACGGCCCTCGCATTCGTCGACGTCGAAGATCGTGACGATGTTGTGATGGCTCGACAGCTTCGCCGCAGCAAGGGCCTCGCGGGTGAACCGCTTCGTTACGTCGGGATCCTTCGCAAAGCGGTCGCCGAGCACTTTCACTGCAACCTGACGGCCGAGGACGGTGTCCTCGGCGAGATAGATATCCCCCATGCCGCCGCGACCGATCAGGCGCGCCCCGGCGTAGCGGGACGGAAGCTTGACCGACCCTTTCGGCACGACCCCTCTGTCCTAGCCGCGACGAGGGGGACCCAAACCAGGGACGAAGGGGGACTGCCGCCCGAAAGATTCAAGCAATCCTTACGACGTTCGGCTACTTTTCGATAACAAACCAGGGGTTTAGACCGTTCGTCCTATGCAACGCACTTTCATCGCAGTCGTGCTTGCCGTGCTCGGTTTCGCACCGAGTGCCTTGGCGACGCCCGTCTTCTTCGTGACGGGCCACGGCTGGGGGCACGGGATCGGCATGCCGCAGTACGGCGCCTACGGCTTCGCGCAGCATGGGTGGACGCACACCCAGATCCTCGACCACTATTACCCCGGCACCCAGGCTGCCCAGACTCCCGTCAGCAGCGTCCGGGTTCTCCTGGACTCGGGTCGGTTCTCGGTCGGATTCGGCTCGACGGCGCCCTTCACGGTGGAGGATGGCGCGGGAAAGAGCTGGACGCTTCCGGCCGGCACGCGAACGCTCGGAACAGGTCTGAAGCTGACGATCAACGGCAAGGTTCAGACGTTGACGAGCCCGGTGCAGATCATCCCCGGCTCGGGCTTCGTCGCGGTGGGGGGCAGGGAGTATCGTGGTTCGTTGACGATCCTCCCGGCCGGCGGGACACTCTCGGTCGTGAACAACGTCGGGCTCGAGAGCTACCTCTCCGGCGTCGTGCCCTGGGAGATGCCTGCGCGTTGGTCGCCGGAGGCCCTCAAGGTGCAGGCAGTGGCCGCACGCTCATACGCGCTCGCGAGTAGGAAGCCCACCGGCTCCTACGATCTTTTCGACGACACGAGGAGCCAGGTGTACGGCGGCGTCGTTGCCGAGGATCCGAGGACGAATGCGGCCATCTCCGACACGGCGGGCGAGATCCGCACCTACGACGGGGTCGTGGCCTGGACGTTCTTCCACTCGACCTCGGGTGGGCGCACGGCGGCAGTGCAGGACGTGTGGGCCGGTGCCGCGCCGAAGCCCTACCTCATCTCGGTGTCGGATCCGTACGACTCCATCTCTCCGTACCACAATTGGGGCCCCTTCCGGTACAGCCGGGCTGCCCTCGATGCCGAGCTTGGGTCGGGCGTCGCGGGACGGCTGCTCGACCTGAAGACGACCGTCAACGGGTCACGCCGCGTCGACGAGGTGCTCGCAAAGGGATCGACCGGCTCGACATCCATCTCGGCTTCCACCTTCAAGCTCGCGCTCGGGCTTCGCTCGACGTGGTTCCGGATCGGCGTCATGGATCTGAAGACGACGCAGCGCCAGGTGTCGCTCGGCAGCCGGACGAAGCTGACCGGGCTCGTTCGTCAGGTGGGCAAGGTCTGGCTCGAGCGAAAGCCGGAGGGCGGCTCGTGGGCACGCCTCCGCGATCTGACGCCGGCGGCCGACGGGACGTTCGCCACGAACGTCCGGCCGCGGGTGGCCACGGTCTACAGGATCGCGTCGAAGCGGGGGGTCGGCCGGCCGGTGCGCGTGCTCGTGATCGCCAAGGTGAACTTCTACGAGGTCACCGACTCTTCTCGGCTCGCGGGGATCGTCCGGCCGTCTCGGCCCCGCGCGACCGTTGTGATCCAGCGCAGATCGGGGACCCGCTGGCTGTCGATGGCGAAGGGCCGGACTAGGGCGAGCGGCGAGTTCTCGATCCGCGTCGCACTTCGTCCAGGGGTCTACCGTGGAGTCGCCACGCTGGGCTCCCGGCTCACGCTCGGTCGCACCCCTTTGCTTCACTTCGTCTCCGAATGAGGAGGCTTTGCGCCGTGCTCGTCCTGGGCGTCGCGTTGGCGGCGCCCGGGAGCGGGTTGGCTTCTCCCGGGCGCATCTCGGTCGGGCTCGAGACGGAGGCCGATGTCGCCACGGTTGCCGCGCAGGTGACCTCCGCCGTCGGAGGTACGGAGATTCCCGGCCTCGCGCCGCTCCGGGCTGTGGTCATCTCGGTCCCGGACGTCGACGCGGCACTTTCGGCGGCGAAAGGTGTTCATGGCGTCGCGTTCGCCGAGCCGGTGCTGGCGAACCGCACGATCTCCTTCGCGCCCAACGATCCGCTCGCGGTGCCCGAGCACCAGTGGTACCTCGAGGCGATCCGTGCTTTCGACTTCTGGGCAGGCTCCACCGCGCCTCCACCGCTGCCACCGGTTCTCGTGGCCGTGGTCGACTCTGGCATCGACGCGACAAACCCGGAGTTCGCCGGGCGGATCGAGGCGATGCGGACCTTCGTCGCAACGGGTGCCGACGTTGATTCGTTCGGGCACGGGACCATGGTCGCCGGAGAGATAGCGGCTGCTCTCGACAACGGTCGCGGGATTGCGGGCGTTGCCTTCCCAGGGAAGCTGCTCATCGCCAAGGTCGTCCGGAAGAGCGGGTCGATCCCACTGGACGCTGAAGCACGGGCGATCCGGTGGGCGGTCGACCGGGGTGCGAGCGTGATCAATCTAAGCCTTGGAGGACCGCGGAATCCCACCAATCCCAGGCTCGATACGTACTCGGAACTCGAGCGTTCAGCGATCGACTATGCGACCCGGCACGGAGTCGTCATTGTGGCCGCGGCCGGGAACTGTGCCGCGATCTGCCCCGAGAGCTACGCGAACTACCCGGCGGCGCTCCCCCACGTGATCGGGGTGGGCGCGACCAACCGCGGGACCACGACGCCCCGCTTCTCGAACCGCGACGCGGTTCACCTCGATCTCGCAGCTCCGGGTACGGCCATCGTCTCGACGCTCCCACTTGCCTTCACGGACTCGTCCTGCTCCGAGCCGGGCACGACGGTCTGCGCGCTCGACGCCGAGGATCGGAATCCGCAGGGGACCTCGTTCTCGGCCCCGCTTGTCTCCGCCGCGGCGGCGCTGGCGCTCTCGGAGTCTCGTCCATTCAACCTGCGGCCCGGCCAGCTCACGACGATCCTCGCGCGAGCCGCCCGTGACATCGGAGAGCCCGGGCACGACAGCCGATCCGGCTACGGCCTCCTGAACGTGGACGAGACCATTCGCAGGGTCGGCTCGCCCCCGCCCCGCGATCGGCTGGAGCCGAACGACGACACACGCTCGCGCGCGGCGACCGTCAGGGGTACGCGCCGCGCCCTTCGTCCGACGCTCTATCGCTATGAGGACGACCGGGACGTCTACCGCATCGAGCTTCAAGCCGGCCAGCGGGCGATCTTCAACCTGCGAAGCCCAAGTCGCTCCAACGCCGACCTCGTGCTCTGGCGCCCGCACACAGAGAAACTCGACGGCGCTCCCGCCAAGGCGCGCCTTGCGTCCTCGACGAGGACTCACGCTCGGGACGCGATCGTCTTCAGCGCCCCGCGGGCGGGGTGGTATTTCCTCGAGGTCAAGCTCACACGGGGCCCTGGCGGGAGCTACGGCCTGACCGTCGTAAAACGCTAGCCTCCTAGTCGGGAAGGGGCAGGAGCTCCTCCGGAAGGACCTCGCGGATCTGCCGGGCAGGGTTGCCTACGACGACGGCCCGGGCAGGCACGTCTCGAAGCACGACCGCTCCGGCGCCGACGAAGGCCTCCTCGCCAATCTCGATCCCCGGCAGCAGCACGGCCCCGCCCCCGATGCGGGCCCCACGGCGAATCGTCGGGCCTCGCCTGAGTGCGTGCCGCCCCTCGGTGCGCCCCATGAGATTGTCGTTCGTCGTGATCGCGCAGGGCGCAATGAAGACATCCTCCTCGAGCGTCGAGTAGGCGGTCACGTAGGCGTTTGCCTGAATGCGCGTTCGCGATCCGATCGTGACGTCGTTTTCGACGAACGCGCCCCGCCCGATCACGACGTCGTCCCCGATCCTGCAGCGCTCTCGGACGCACGCCTGGTCGCCGACGATCACCCCCCGGCCGAGCGTGGTGCCGGCGAAGACGACCGCGCCCGCGAGGATCGAGCTGCCGTCGCCGATCTGGAGCGGGGAGAGTTCGGCCCGGTCCGCGGTCGACTGCTTCCCGAAAGACGGGTGCTTGCCCACGACGGCTCCGTCCTCGACTCTCACGTCGGCTCCAACGACGGTGTCGGGAGAGACGACCGCCGTCGCGGCGATCTCGCTCACAGGGCGCCCGTTGGCCTAGGCGCGTGTCGGAGGCAAGGGACGCTCATACGCGTTCGCGCTCGAGCGAGCGCTGAAGCTCTGTGAGCGCGCGCACGACCGCGACGCCGTCCCGCGCGGCTTCGAACCGGTCCCCCTCGCCACGAACGAGTCCGAGGAAGTGCTCGCACTCGAGACGGAGCGGCTCGTCGTTCGCAATTTTCGGGATCCAGATGTCGCCCGTTCGCGTCCGCCACTCGCCGTAGGTGCCCATGGCCTGCTCCGCAGCCTTGTCGTAGACAGTGACCTTCCGGTCGAGCTCCATGTCGTCGAAGACGGCCATCTTGGCGGCTCCGACGACGGTCATCTTTCGCATCTTGTGGGGGTCGAGCCACGAGAGGTGCATATGCGCGACGATCCCGGACGGGAACTTGAGGTAGCAGAAAACGACGTCCTCCACTTCGCCCAAGAGCGACTCCCCGTGTGCGTGGCACTCGACCGGCTCCTCGCCGACGAGGTGCAGGATGACTGAGAGATCATGCGCGCCGAGCGATCCGAGCGCGTTCTCGTCCTTGCGTATCTGCCCGAGGTTTTGCCGGTTTCCGTACACGACGAGCACGCGGCCGAGCTCTCCCGAGTCCACGAGCTCCTTCAGCTTGCGTACGCCCGGGTGGTAGAGAAGGAGATGTCCCGGCATCAGCACGAGGTCGCGCTCCTCGGCGAGCTGGACGAGCTCCTCGGCGTCCTCACTCTCGAGCGCCATCGGCTTCTCGACGAAGACGTGCTTCCCGGCCTCGAGCGCTTGCTTGGAGAGTTCATGGTGGGTGACGACTGGGGTTGCGAGCACGATTGCATCGAGATCCGGGTCGTTCAGGAGCTCGTCGAGGTCGGAGGTCGTGCGGGCCTCCGGGAACCGCTCCGCGACTCCGGCCCGGTGCTCCACGTCGCTGTCGCATAGCCAGGCGAGCGTCGCTCCCGGGAGGTCGTCGAAGTTCCGGGCGAGGTTCGGCCCCCAGAAGCCGAGCCCGACCAAGCCGACCCGAACGGTGTCGTCGGTGGTCATCGGCCAGAGATCGTATCGAGGAGGGCGTAGACGATCCGCTCCGACGCATGCCCGTCGCCGTAGAGCGGGGGGTGCTCGCCGGGTGCCGAAGCCGCCGCGACGGCTGTGACGATCGCCTCCGTCTCGGTTCCCACGAGCCGGTTCCACCCAGTCGCGAGCGTCTCCGTCCATTCGGTCGACGTGCGGAGCGTGATGCAGGGCACGCAGTACCAGTACGCCTCCTTCTGGACGCCACCAGAGTCCGTGAGGACGAGCCGGGCCTGGGACGCGAGTGCTGCGAAGTCGAGGTATCCGGCAGGGGGTAGGAGGCGCACCGGTCCCGGCAGGTTAATGCCGGTCTTCTCGAGGGCGGTCCGGGTCCGGGGGTGGGCGGGAAAGACGACCGGCTCGCCGATCTGTTCCAGCGCCGCGACGACCGAGCGCAGGGGCTCCGGCTCGACGTTGGCCTCCCGGTGGAGCGTGAGGAGGAGGTACGAGCCCGGCTCGACGCCGGCCTCGGCGAGCGCGTTCGAGCGGTCGCGTGCAAGCGGCGCGAGGCGGAGGTTCGCGTCCATCATCACGTCGCCGACCTGGTGGACGCCCTCGATGATCCCCTCCCGCCGGAGATTCTCGACTGCGGCGTCGCTGGGGCACAAGAGGAGTGTGGAGAGGTCGTCGACCAGCATCCGGTTCAGCTCCTCGGGCATCGATCGGTCGAATGAGCGAAGTCCGGCCTCCACGTGCGCCACCGGGACACCCAGCTTGGCCGCCGCGAGCCCGCCCGCGAGCGTCGAGTTGGTGTCTCCGTACACGAGGACGGCGTCGGGTGCCTCCGCCAGGATCGCCTGCTCGATGCCGGGCAGCATCCGGCCCGTCTGCTCGGCGTGCGTTCCCGATCCGACCTCGAGCCGGTATGCGGGGTCGCCCAGTTCAAGCTCGTCGAAGAAGATCTGCGAGAGCTCAGGGTCGTAGTGCTGACCCGTGTGGAGGACAACCTCGTCGACCTTGTTTCGAAGTGCGAGGGACAGCGGAGCCGACTTGATGAACTGCGGCCGGTTTCCGACGACGGAAAGGATTTTCATGGCGGCGGCGAACACTAACCACCCCATGACTAGACACCTTCTTCGAGCAGGCTTCTCCCTGGCCGCGTACGGGCTCAAGACGACGCTCGACGTCCAGTGGTATGTCTCCAGACGCCTGAGCCGGCCCCAGGCGCATCGTTACAATGCGCTGCCCTCGGGCCGTTAGCTCAGCTGGTAGAGCAGGGGACTCTTAATCCCAAGGTCGCAGGTTCGATCCCTGCACGGCCCATGCGTAGGAGCCCTGGAAGCGGGCACGTTCGCGCTGAGAGGCGGCCAGCTTCACGTCTGCCCGGATCCAGCTCCTACTACGAGGGCCGCATATCGTGCCACTCCGGGGTCGTCTCCGCGGAACGAATGATCGGCGGTGGCCGGAGATGGAGGATGCGGCTGGTCGGATGCACCGGCCTCTTCCCACAGTCGGCGAGCGGCTCTGGCGACGCCGCCCGCCCCAACAGAATCAGTCGTCTTCGGCGAGGATTCCGCTGATGCCGAGCCCGGTCACCAGGCAAGCAGCCGGATATCCACCCAGGAGGCTCACGAGCCGATGAGGGAGATTGCAATGCCCACCCCTACGCCGAGCGCAGTCGCGGCTCCCGCAAGCGCGAAGTCCCCACGACGGTGGTAGATGACGTTCGACAGCAGCGCCGGAAGCGCCCAAGAGGGCGCAGCCGCGATCGCCAGACACAGAACGGAGAACCCGAGCGCGACGCCGAGAAAGAGCAAGAGCAGGAGGTGCGAGGAGTGCGGCGCTCCGAAGGCGTCGGGTCCTGGAGCCCGCGTCGTCTCGGCGGAGGAGGCGGCCGGCATCGCAGGCGGTGGCAGCTCGCGGGGGTCAAGCGGAAACGCTGACCACAGGCGCGTTGGATCAGCGCGCGGGGTCTTCGCTCCGCGGTGGGATTCCCCGAGCGCGAGAGGGCCCACGATTGCCGCGACGGACCCGATGACGAGCATGAGCAGGGCGAATCTGACGACGCCTTGCTTCACCGGATCGTCACGGGCGTTCCGACCGGCATCAACCGGCCCAGCTCGAGGATGTCCTGGTTGCGGAGTCTGATGCAGCCGTGCGAGACGCGGCCTGGCAGCAGGTCAGGCTCGTCGGTCCCGTGGATTCCGACGAATCCCCCGTCAGGCCAGTCGGTGAGCACGCTCGAGCGGGCGCTCGTGCCGAAGGCGAGCGGCCCGTAGAAGGGGCTCCTGTATCTGGTCACCATGTCGCGGATGTAGAACTCCCCTTTCGGCGTCGGCCACTCGGGCCTGCCGACGCCGATCGGCGCACGGAGGATCGGTCGCCCGTCGCGCAGCAACGTTGCTCTGAGCCGTTCGACATCGATGAGGAGGTGTGTGTGCACGACGCCGTAGACGCCAAGCGCCTGGCGCGGCACCCACCCGGTGCGGCCGTTCGGGAGGACCGGTAGGCGCACGTGGATCCACAGCCGACCCGCGCGGTCCCGCACGCGCCTGAGCACCAGGACGATGTTCGTGGTGCCCTCAGGGGTCGTGGTCGCGAGTCGCTCGACGATCGGGGCCCTGTAGCTCGGCGAAGCCCGCGCCGCGACAGCTCGGCGCACGGAAGCCCAGTACGCGACCGCCGCAAACCTGCGCAAGCGAACGGGTGGCGGCACCGTGAGCGCGGAGGCAGGAGAGGCAGGAAGCGCTTGCGCCCCCTCCACGGGGGAGGGCAGGGAAGGTGACCGCGACGAGGCGAGGAAGACGATGCCCGCGGCCGCGATCGCCGCAGCGGCAACACTGAGAGCTCGACCGAGCGTTCTCTGGCCTCCATCCCGTTTTGCCATTTACCCCGTGAACTTGGGTTTCCTTGTCGACCCCGTTTTCGGATGCGACACGATGAAACGCGTAGAGGCCACGATCGCCTTCACCTCGGATATGGGCTTACCCTCGTCGAAGGGGGTCGCGGCCGGTATCACCCCGGCGAGGAAGCGCATCCAGGCGGCGTGACGTGCCTCGACCGAATGGATCGAGATCGCGGCGGCGAGAAGCGCCGGCGACTTGATTCGAGGCGCCTGCGCCTTGTATGCGGCGGCCCCGAGATCCTCGAACGCGACGGCCGTCTTCAGGAACTTCGTCTTGTCCTCGGTTACTCCCCGGAAGTCGAAGGCGGGGCGCTTCACGGCCGCGTGACCCAGAGCCGCCTTGATGGCTGTCACGTGGGCGCGCTCGACTGCGCCGAGCTGCGGCGGCACGCTCTTCAGCTCGCCCCCGACGGCGCCGAGCCGCTCCGCCTCGGTGTAGAAGGCGGACTGCAGATACTCGAGCGTAAGGGCGTAATTGAGGATCGCGACATCGGAGGCGGCGGTCGCCCCCGCAGCAGCCGGCGTTGCGAGAGCTCCGAGTAGCGCGGCGCTGCCCAGGACAGCCTTACCGAGAAACGCCCCGCGGGTGCCGTCCGATAGTCGCTCGACCGCTTCGCGGATCGCGCCGTCGCGATCGAGGTCGCCGAGCGTCAGGTCCGACATGGATTGCAGCTCCTGTTCGTTGGCCGGCATGGCTGCGATCGGCACACCACCTAGCCGGACCGGAGGAAGCCTGTGTGGTTGATGTCCGCCTGTACCTGGGCCGCCGTCTTCGGGTGATCGGTTGCGTTCGGAGCGGGGTTCTTAGCGGCGATCGCCCGGATCCAACCGGCGTGCCGAGCCTCGACCGAGACGATCTTCGCGGCCTCCGCGAGGATCGGCTTCGTCAGGTTCGCGGCCTGGCCGTTGTAGGCGGCGATCACCGTCTCCTCGAGCGCGATCGCAGCCGCGGTGAACTTCGCCGGATTCGACGTGGTATCCCCGAAGTCGAGCTTCGGCTCCTTGCGCGCGGCCGCCCCGAGCGCGCTCTTGAGGAAGGCGACGTGCGCGCGCTCGTGACCACGGACGACGGAGACGTACTCGAGCAGCTCGCCGCTGAGCTTGTCCTTGGAAAACGCCTCGGCGTAGAAGCCTGCCTCAATGTACTCGAACAGGAGCGCGAAATTGAGGATCCTCTGGTCCTGCGCAGCTGAGGGAGCCGAGACGGCAAGTCGCGGGAATCCCGCCACGAGCAGGCCCCCCGCCGTGAGCGCGCCGCCGGCCACGACTGCTCGCGCGATAAACTGTGCTCGCGACGAGACCTGGGGAGCCTCATCGCGGGGAGCAACGACCTCTAGCCGATCGTCGGACATGGGACCTGCCGTCATCGTGGAGGGCCCCTTCGGGCTACTTCGCCCGGCCCCCGGGCGAGGACGCGCGGGAAAAGAGGTCGGGACTTCTCTTGCCTCACGCGGGTTGCCGCCGCCGCAGGCACCGCAAAACCCCCTTTGCCGCAGTATGAATGACCATATCGTTTGAAGAACGCTCATTCAAGGGGGAGAGAAACGGCCTGCCCAAACGGGAGCAAACGCCGCGCCGCGACTACGGATCGGCTGAATGCACGACGTCGAGGCGGATGCCGGGAGCTTCTCAATCCTTCCCCCAGAAACCTCAGCCCGCAGGACGCCGGGGGTCTCGGGCAGGTGGCGGTGGAGTCATTCGGAAAAGGAGGCCGGAGACTCACTCAACGGCGCTGCTCCGCTTCATTCGAGCAGACCGGCAGCGCCACGGAGCTTCGCCATCCGCTCAGCGGAGCTCGCGGGAATGCCAGATCGGGGTGGGTTCTCGCACCAGGAACGCCCCCAGCAGATTGGGCACGGCGTTCGGGTCAACGCAGGGTCAACAAGTCGCCCCGAATCCACCCGAGAGCGCGCGAGGCAATCTGGCTCAACCATGCGGGTTAGTCAGTGCTCCCCGAGAGCCTGCGACCGCCTTGGGATCCACTCTTAATCCCAAGGTCGGAGGTTCGATCCCTGCACGGCCCATAGGCGAACCGAAGTCCGGCCAGCTGCGCTGGCCATGACGACTTCGGTTCGATTCCCCCGGTCTTCAATGCGAACGAGCCGTGCCGAGCAGAGCCCGGCACGGCGGCGGAAGCAGGTCAACTCAGCCGAAGGGGAGTGGCGCTGCCGTCACAATCACGTGGTTTGCGCAACGGTCAGTTCCGCCCACCTCTCTATCTCCTGCAAAAGACGTGTTGTTAGACGGTTTCACGATCCACCGACTGCAAAGGGGCAACGTACAGCCTGCGACGACGGGGACTTCAACCCGGAGAATCTTCCACTAACCAACGTCTTCGTCTTCCACGACCTACGCACCTTCCGCCTGTCGGTCGAGGTCGACCCCGTACTTGACCTGTCACGCGGAGGGGCGAGGAGGGGCTAGCGCCCCTCCTGGCCCGCTCCGGTCGTTAGCCGAGCTGCCCGCGCACGGCGCCGGACGGGTGCGCGGTGGTGTGGTAATTGACGTAGTAGGGCCGACGGGTTCGCGCAGATCGCTTCGCCGAGCGCGGGGTTCGAGACCGCGCCGCTGTCCATGATCACCCGGTCGCTGTTCCGACCTGGGAAGAACAGCGACTGCACGATCGGCCCGGGCGAGCCGGTCGGCGCGAGGTGGATGTGCCCCGCGACGAACGTCTCGTTCTCCGGGTTGACGATGAGGGTCTTGTACTCGATCGTCCCGCCGTTTCGGACCTTGATCTGCGAATAGCCGAAGGCGTTTGAATTCGAGGTCGGCACCTCGTTCTCGGCGCGCAGCTGTGTCGTAAACACGCACGCCGTGGCTCCGTCGGATCCATTTGACCCCGCGACCGCAGGGGCGCCGACCGCCAGAGCGGCGAGTCCCGCGACGATCGCGATGAGCGCAAACAGGCGTGATCGCATGCCTGCCTCCCTTCCCCTCGAGTGTGAACCGATCGACCCTAGGTACGACGCGCAAAGCGCAGCGGATTGAGGCGCAAGCCGACTAGGGTTGGCGACCGTAGCGCCGGGAACGTTCAGCCGGCGTAGCTCTGAAGGAAGAAAGCCCCCTAAGCCAGGGCTTTCATGGCGGGCCGCGCAGGGATCGAGAACCGACTGTGAACCCGGGCCGTCCCCAGGTCGCCAGTTCCGAGCCGCTAAGAGTGGTTGTCGATCGTTCCGAGGTACTCGCGGCCATCGGCCGAGAGTCGTCCGTAAGCGTTGCCGCCGATCGCACGGTGTGAGGCCGGATCGAGATGTCCCAGTAATTCAAGTTCCTCG
>JBBQXP010000070.1:0-15820 GCA_038209555.1 Gaiellales bacterium | reverse complement strand
TCGCTGCATCCAAGCCGGTACGACCGGCAGCCGAACGTCTTCGAAGTGAGCCTGCGCAATCGGGGCCAGGCGCAGCGGCTGCGGCATGCCCTTCTTGCTCGTCTTGCCGTCTGCCGCGAGACCGAACATCGTCTCGATCAGGCGCTCGAACTGGAGAGCGGGACGGATCTCGCAGAAGAAGCGAGCATCCGTGTCGCCGGCGTTCCAGAACTTGTGCGCCGTACCGGGCTCGACGACGATCCGTCGCCGGGGCCCGCGACGAGCTTCTCGCGGCCACGCTTGAAGCCGACTGCGCCCTCGACCACGACGAAGCGCTCCTGCTGGTGCGGATGCACGTGGGCGGCAGCGACCTGCCCTCCGGCCTGGACGAAGGTCTCGACGACGACGAGCTCGCCGTTCGTTTCTGCCGAGGTCCGGTGGAAGCGCAGGCGCTCTCCCGTGACGGCGTTCTCGATCATGTCTCCTGCATGAATCATGGGGAACTCCTTCCGAGTGAGAGTGAACTGGACTTCGAGCCGAGCGATCGGCTGCTACGCGAAGAGGGCGCGCGTCCCACGGACCGTGAATCCGGCCAGTGCGAGGACGCAGAGTGCTGCGAACGCAACCCCTACGAACAACTTGAACTTCATCGCGGTCCTTTCAGTTCGAAGGTGCATCTGACGCGATGAAGCCTGGCAGGCTGGACGCCTCGTGCCCGTGGGGCCAGCAGGTTTTTCGTAGTGGGGCTAACCCCCCGGTTCGCGCCCTCCTAGGACCTACCTGGACTAGGAGTGATTGGTGGAACGTCGCTCGTCGTCGGGGTGCGATGGTCGTTCTCCCGGAGTAAGGACGGAGGGAGTGCCGATAGCAGCGCTCGCGGTGCGACTGAGGACGCCGCCTCGGGGCGAGCAGCGCGGCCCGGCGGCACTGCTGCGTTTCGCCGAGCCCTCCTAGGCCAGAGAGTCGTAAACGAGCCGCTGGAAGTGCTGGATCAGGTGCTCGCTCGACGTGAGCAGGCGGCCGTGGGGAACCATCCCGGAGTCAAGCCCTTCCTGCACGGAGGCGACGAGGGCCATGTCCTCGGCTCCGACCTGCGCGCCGAAGGCCATGATCTCGCGCGCTGCCTCGTCCGACACGTCCTCGCCGAAGAAGTACTCTGTGCTGCCGCGCAGCTCGTGCGAGCCGGCGGGGCGCCACGTATCCATCGACAGGTTCAGGGGGCCGGGCTCGATGTTGATCGTGAGGCTGGGCCAGACGAAGTGGTATTGCGCGCGCGTCACCTCACCGTGCGGCTCATAGGGGAGCTTGTCGCCGTTCGTAGAGGCGCGGAGCGGCCCGAACTGGCTCGAGACGAAGCCCTCGGATTCCAGAAGATACGCGTCTGGGTCGACGTCGATCAGCTTCGAGAAGCTTGGATGGGCGACCGGGCAGTGGTAGCACTCAAGGTAGTTCTCGATCCCGATTTTCCAGTTCACCGGGTTCACGCCCCACTCGACGCGCTCGTGAAAGCGCAACCGCTCGAGATCGATGCCGGTCTCCGCGAGGACCGACGGCAGCCGGCCGAGCACGTCCGCGAGCGGACTGGCCTCCGGGTCCGGGTTCACGAAGACGAAGGGGCCCCAGACGTCGACCTGAACGGGCAGGAGCGAATACTGGTCGAAGTCGAACCCGGGCTCGCGGTCGGATCGTGGCGCCGCCCGCAGGCAGCCGTCGAGTCCGTACGTCCAGGCGTGGTAGGGACACTGAAGCGTCTCCCGGCGTCCCTCGCCCTGCACGACGAGATGACCTCGGTGCCGGCAGACGTTCACGAACGCGCGCAAATCTCCGTCCTGGTGGCGGACGACGACAACCGGGATGTGACCCGCCGTTGTGGCCACGAAGCTCCGCGGCTCGGCGAGCTGTTCGAGGCGCGCCGCGTACTGCCACGAGCGCGCAAAGATCCGCTCCCTCTCCAGCCGGTAGATCTCCGGGTCGCTGTACCACCCGGCGGGAAGGGTGAGACCGGCGTCCAGAGCCTCGCCGACGGATGCGTCGATGGCCGCACCTGGGTCGATCACGCGCCGTCCTTTCCGTAGTCCCAGGGCTCATATGGCTTGCCTGGCGTGCCGCCGACCATGAGCACGACGGTCGGCGATTCGAGCGCGGTCGCCTCGCGCATCGCCTCGGGCCGGACGTAAAGGATCTCGCCAACGCCGAGTTCGACCTGCTCCCCGTCGCACGTGAAGCGCGCGCGGCCGCGCAGAAGGACGTACGCCTCCTCCTGGTTCCCGTAGTCGACCTCGGTGTGGGGGACGACCAGCTCCTCGCCCTCGTCCGCCTCGTACTGGTTCATGCCGAAGCCCAGGATCCCGAGCTCAGTCCCGACCGACCGCCAGCGGGCACCATAGCCAGGCGTCCTTGCCCACTCGTCCCAGAAGCCGTCAGGCTCGACCCGGCCGAGGTCGTCGAGGCGCGCGGCCCGCCAGAGCGGTCTTTCGACGGACGTCATGCGGCCTCGACCTCCTCCCAGACGCGGTTGTAGACCTGCCGCCGGGGAACGCACCGGTCAATATGGGCCTTCGGCTCCTCGAGAGCCGATGGATCCTTCAGGTGGTGGACCTCGACGAAGCCCGGGTCGAACGGCTGGATGGCGTCGAGCCGTACCCAATCCTGCACGTACCCGACGCACGGATGGACGAGGTCGGCCCTGAAGCCCGCCCGGACCTTCGAGAGCGCCTGGTCGTCACTCGTCAGGAACGAGAACTTCGGCTTGTCGTCCGGAAAACGCTTGGCGTAAGGACGCCAGAGCGGCTTGATCTCGTAGCCGGCCCACTCGAAGACGCGGAGCGGGCCGGGCTCCTGATCGATCGGCGGGTGAGACACCTTCGTCGTCGTCCCGGTTGCGGCGGGCTTCTCCTCGTCCACGCCGCAGGCGGCGAGGGCAGCCGCGCCGGCGCGCAGGAAGTCTCTTCCTCGCATCCTCGGCTCCTTCACGATCCGCTCCCTTCGCTCCACGAGTTGACTGACTGGTCAGTCAGGCTACGCTGCGGTGCGAACGGGTGTCAAGATCCAACCATGCCGGCCACCAGCGACAGAACCACGGACCTGCTCGATGCGACCTGCCGCGTCGTCGCGAAAAGCGGCGCCCACGCTCTTCGCATGAACCACGTGGCCCGCGAAGCGGGCGTTTCGAATGCACTCCTCCACTACTACTTCGAGACGCGGGCGGAGCTTCTTGCACGCGCTTTCGCCTACGCCGAAGACCGAGTGTACGAGCATGCTGGCATCGAGCTCGACGGCCTCCGAACCGCGGCCGAGCGGCTACGACGGTTCCTGCATCTTTACGTCGAGGACGACGTGATCTTCCAGGAGAACTGGGTGCTCTGGAACGAGATGTGGTCGAGCTCGCTCTTCGATCCGGACCTGCGGCCCGCGATCGAGGAGGCCTACCGCCGCTGGATCGCGTTCATCGTCGATCTCGTCGAGCAAGGTCGGACGGACGGGTCGATCGCCGCCCACGTCGATCCCGAGGAGGCTGGAGCCCGGCTCGCGGCCGTGGTCGACGGGATCGGCTCCCAGCTCCTGCTCGGCTTGCTTGCCCGCGAGCGCGCCGCAGCGCTGATCGAGCAGTCGATCGAGCTCGAGCTCAGCGGTCGTACGCAGCTCGGCCCCGCTTGAGGAGCCCCCGCGCGACGATGACGCGCTGGATCTCGCTCGTGCCTTCCCAGATCCGGTCGACGCGAAGCTCGCGGAAGTGGCGCTCGGCTGGATATTCGGTCATGTAGCCCCGTCCGCCGAAGATCTGGACGGCGCGGTCGGCCACCCGGCCGGCCATCTCAGAGGCGAAGAGCTTGGCCATCGCGACCTTCCCGTGAACGATCTTCGCATCAGGCTCCGAATCGAAGGCGTGCGCAGCATGGTAGGTGAGGAGGCGCGCAGCCAGGAGCTCTGTCAGCGAGTCCGCGAGCATGAACTGGATCGCCTGGAGGTCGGCGATCGGCCCGCCGAAGGCCCTGCGTTCCTGCGACCAGGCCGTGGACTCGTCGATCAGGCGCTGTACGGCGCCGCAGCAACGGGCGGCGATCATCAGCCGCTCGACGACGAACCATTTCTTGGCGCCCTCGTTCCCGCCGCTCGGCAGGCGATTACGGTCCGGCACGGGACAGTCACGGAAGCCGAGCTCGAGGTGCTTGTAGAGGTAGGGGTCGTGCATGAACCTGGGCGTTCGCAGGACGTCGCAGCCGGGCGTTTCCCGGTCTACGAAGAAAAGCGTCTGCTCTCCGTCGGCGACCGCGAGGACGATGTAGAAATCCGCCTTCTCCCCGCCGGTGACGAACCACTTCTCGCCGTTCAGTACCCAGTCGCCGCCATCCCGGACGGCAGTCGCCTCGATCGCGGAGACGTCCGACCCCGCGCCCGGCTCCGTCACCGCCCAGGCCTCCTGGCGCTCGTGCCGGAAGACGGGAAGGACGTAGCGCTCGAGCTGCTCGGGGCTCACGATCTCGAGAAGCTCGACGGGCCCGCGCTCGGCAACGACGAAACCGAGGCCATTCGTTGCCTTCCCGGCCTCCTCCTCGAGCGCCGTCTGGGCCAGCATCGAGCAGCCGCCGCCGCCGTGCTCCGGCGGCACGTTCAGGTTGTCGAACCCGGCCGCCCGGGCCTTCTGCTTCAGCGCTGCGATCTCGGCCTGGTCGAAGTCGCCTTGCTCTGCCACGCGCGCCTCGACCGGGTAGATCTCCTCTTCGACGAACCGGGCGGCGCGGGCCTTCAGCTCGCCGATGTCGCCTGGCAGCTCTGGAATGGTCGGAATCAACGGCTCTCCTCACAGAATCGCATCGCCGCGACCGCCACGGCCTGCGCACAGGCTACGAGGTCGTCGATCGGAACGTACTCGTCGATCGCATGCGCTGTCTCGAACCCGCCGGTGCCGAAGCCGACCGAGGGCGTGTCCCCGTAGACCGTGTAGGTGGCGCCGTCGTACCAAGAGTCGAGCCCGGCGAGAGAGCCCTGGCGGCCCACTGCGTCGCGAGCACCGGAGAGGACGGAGACGATCGGGCTGTCCTCGGGGATCTCCATCGCCATGACGCCGTTCGACCACCGGAACGAGGGTGGATTCTCCGCGAGCCAGTCGTCCTCGGCAATCGCAGCGAGGATCCACTCGGTGACCTCCTTCTCCACACCGGACCCCCAGCCGCCCTCGTCGCCCTGAACCGGCAGGTAGAGCGTCCCGCAGGTGAGGCGAAACGCCGCCGGATAGGTGACGGCCCATTCCCCTGCAGCCGCAATCGTCGGGACGACATCGGGGGGCGAGAGGTACGGATGGGTGAAGTCTTCGCACTCGCGCCAGCGTGCGCGAAGCTTCTGGATCGCCTGCACGACCAGCATCCCCTTCTCGATTGCGTTCACAGCCCCACCCTCGCGCCAGTGCCGCTGCGCGACCTCGGCATGGCCGGGCCGCCCCGGAACCTCGATCTCCGCATAGGACGAGCCGCGACAGGCGACCCACACGTCGAAGCCGGTCGGCTCCGTGACGATGCCCGCGTCGGCTCGCACTCCGTGGGCGACCGAGGCGGCCCCGCCCGCGCCCGATGACTCCTCGTCCGTGATCGTGTTGACGACGAGGTCGCCTGCGAGCGCAATTCCCTCCGCCGCCAGTGTCTCGGCCGCGACCACAATGGCCGCGACGCCGCCTTTCATGTCCGAGGCGCCCCGGCCGAAGAGCTTCCCGTCACGCACCTCGGCCCGCAACGGATCGCTCGCCCAGCGATCACCGGGCTCGGCCGACACCGCATCGATGTGCCCGTTCAGGAGCAGGTTTCTGCCGCCTCCCGCCCCTTCGAACCGGGCGACGAGTTGGGGGCGGCCCTCGAAGCCGAGGCCGTCCGGGAGAAGGGGGTGACCGGCGAGGTCCGCCGGATCGGGCTCCCAGATCTCCACCTCAGCGCCTGCCGATCGAAGACGCGCACCGAGGTGCTCCTGCAGCGCGGCCTCCTGGCGTGGGGGGTCCTCCACGTTTCGAGCCGTCGTGTCGAAGCCGATCAGCTCCGTGGTGAGCGCGACGAGGTCGTCGCGACGACTCGCGATTGCATCGACGATCCCCTGCTCTCGATCGCTCAGTGCCACGGCGTCCGATCTTGACGGGTCGGGGGTGTGCCGGTAAAGCCCAACCGCGACCCCGCTACGCCGCTAAGCCGGCGCCGGCTTCCTAGGACGCGACCGCGCTGGCCGCATCGGCACGCTCGAGGGCACGCCGGGCGGAGAGCGTCCCCTCGAGGATTGCCTCCTCGGCCGATCTCGGGGAGAGGACGTCCCCCGCCTCCTCGACATGGAGACCGCGTGTGATCAGCGCCTCGGCGAGCCCGCCGGCGGGAACGCGACCGAGCGCGAGCACGAGGATGTCCGCCGGCAGCTGGCTCTCGAGCTCCCGCGCGAAGAGGTTCCGGAACTCGACCACGCCGCGGTGGGCACCGGTCAGCTCCAGGTGGGGCTCGAGGCGGACGCCCGCCCGGTAGAGCCGGGCCAGACAGAGATTGCGCTGGTACTGGTGCATGGAGTCGGCGACTGCGATCGACGCGACGGTGAGCGTGACGTCGTTCCCGGCGCGGTCGAGGAGCTCGGCACAGTCGACCCCGGCGGGGTCACCTCCCCAGTCCGCGATCACGACCCGCTGACCCTGCGGCACGGGCCCGAGCAGGACGTCCCAGGCCTGGAGAACCTCCATGTCACCCAGCTCGAGGGGCGGGCTGTACGGGCGGGCCCCGGTCGCGACGACAACCGCGTCAGGGTCGAGCGCAGCAACCGAGTCCGCGTCTGCCTCCTCGTCGAGTCGAAGGTCGGCTCCTGCCCGCTCGAGCAAGCCGTCGTAGTTCCTCCGAAGCGCCCAGGCGAGCTCGGCGTGCCCGGGAGCGGAGCCCGCGAGCGCGATCTGACCACCGATCTTGTGCCGCCGCTCGAGCAGCACCACGTCGTGTCCCGCGCTGCCTGCTTCCACGGCGGCCGCGAGCCCCGCGGGCCCGGCTCCGACGACCACGATCCGCCGCGGCTCGGCGGCCGGCTCGGGTCGAGACAGTGTCAGCTCCCGCCCGGTACGCGGGTTCTGCGTGCATGCAATCGGGGTGGCTGCGTGGTAGTGGGCGATGCAGGCGTTGCAGCCCAGGCAGCGCATGACCTCCTTGCTTCGGCCCTCCCGCGCCTTCCGGGGCATGTCCGGATCCGTGATCAGCGCCCGATTCATCCCGACCGCGTCTGTTCGGCCCTCCTCGATCAAGCGATCGGCTTCGACCGGGTCGACAATGCGCGACGTCGCGATCAGCGGCACCCCGATCCGGAAAGGCTCCGTCCACTCGACGATGGCGTTCTCGACCATCGGAGGCGGCGGGACGATGCCGACCGAGCCTCGGTACGTGGAGGAGTCGCCGACGGCGACATGCACGAAGTCGACACGCCCCTTGAGCTCTCCGACGACGGCCCGAGCGGCTTCGGAGTCGCCCGAAAGGCGGACGCCGACGGCGATCTTCCCTGCCGTCTCGCGCACCGCCTGGAGGACGGCGAGGAGGAGCGCGGCAGGCTCGGCCCACGCATCCGACCGTCGATTCAGCTCCGGCGTGAAGAACTGGGCCAGGAGATAGCCGTGGGCGGCGGAGATCTCGACACCGTCAAGTCCTGCGTCCGAAGCAAGGCCAGCGGCCCGGGCGTAGCCGGCGACGACCGACTCGATCTCCTCCTCGCGAAGGGCGCGCGGCTCGACTTTGAAGCGCTGGCTCGGGATCGCCGAGGACGAGACCGCCGGAGGGCGCGGCGCGCTCGCGATCTGCTCCCGCCCTCCATGGAAGAGCTGGACGAAGAGCCGCGTCTCGTGGGCACGCATAGCCTTGACGAGGCGCTTGTAGGCCGGACGGATCTCGTCCCGGTAGCCGGCGAGGGTGTGCGACGTCAAGAGCCCGAGGGGGTGGACGGCGGTTGCCTCGAGGACGATAAGCCCCGTGCCGCCACGGGCCCTCGCCTCGTGGTAAGCGACGAAGTCGTCCGTTGGCAGGTGCTCGTGGACGAGGGTCGTCTGATGCGCGGTCGACACGATGCGATTGGCCAGCTCGACCGGGCCGATTGCAAGCGGGACGAAGAGATGCTCGAGGCTCACGGTGTCGTGCCGGCTTCCCGCTCGAAAGCTGCCCGCTCGACCGCCGTCAGCGGGCGGGATGCGCCGGAGTCCGCGTCCCGCGCGACGAGCACGGCCTCCGCCTCGGCCGCCAGCGTGCCGTCGCCGGTGACGAGGCGCTCGCGCGTCCGGACCGACGAGGTTCCGATCGACTGGAGCTCGCAGCGTGCGATCACGTAGCCGTCATCCTGCTTCAGCTCGCGCCGGAAGTCGATGGCGACCCTGGCGACGACGTAGCCCCAGAGATCGCCCTCTTCGCCGAGCGTCCGGGCGAGCCACGCATCGCGCACTTCCTCGAGGAAGGTCAGGTAGACGGCATTGTTGACGTGGCCGTACGCGTCCTGGTCACGCCAACGGATCTCGATTCGCTTCTCGTGCATGGGAGTTGCCCGGGAGGTCGGCGGGATGATAAGCCCCTCCTCCGTGTTAGGCCGCGTCCTCGTCTGCGATCCGAGCTTCCCGCTCGACACCCTCCGGGAGATTCTCTCCGCGGCCGATGTCCGCATCGAGGCGGCGGAAGCGCCCTGGGAGGGCGACGACGTCGTCGGCCTCTTGGTCGGCCCCGACTATCCCGTGGACCGCGAGGACGTCGAGCGGCTGCCCGCACTCCGCGTCGTTGCGACGTGCAGCGTGGGGTACGACCACGTCGACCTCGAGGCGGCTGCGGCACGCGGAGTCAGGGTTACGAACGTGCCGGATTATTGCGTCGAGGAGATGGCCGAGTCGACTATCGCGATGCTCCTCTCGCTCCTTCGCGGCATCGTCGTTCTCGACCGGAGCGTCTGGGGTGGAGAGTGGGACTACCGGGCGGCGGGAGTCCTGAGCAGGGTCGGCGGCGCCCGCCTCGGCGTCGTCGGAGTTGGGAGGATCGGGCGCGCCGTCATCGAGCGTGCCCTCGCGCTCGGCATGGAGGTCTGGGCGACCGACCCGGTTGTCGGAGCCGACGCGATCCGGGAGACCGGTGCGCGGCCCGCCGGACTCGACGAGCTGCTGGCGACCTGCAGCGCAGTCACCCTGCACGTTCCGCTCATGCCCTCGACGCGGCACTTGATCGGGAGGCGGGAGCTCGGGCTCATGCGCGCAGGCGCGTTCCTCGTCAACACTGCTCGCGCAGGGCTCGTCGACATGGACGGACTTGTGGAGGCGCTCCGCTCCGGCCAGCTGGGCGGCGCGGCCTTCGACGTCCTCCCGGAGGAGCCGCCTGCGCGCCTCCCGGACGCGCCTCGGCTCGTCCTCACGCCGCACGCGGCCTGGTACAGCGAGAAGACCGAGCGTGAGGTCTACCGCCGTCCTGCACTCGCGGTCCTGGACGTTCTCGAAGGACGGGAGCCACGCGACGCGGTGGCGATGCCGTGACCTCGGTCCTGAATCGGGACGCGAATGCTGGCGCCGTCGCTCTCATCACGGGCGGCGGTACCGGGATCGGCCGCGCTACCGCCCTCGAGCTGGCCCGGACGGGCGCCCTCGTTGCGATCTGCGGGCGGCGACCCGAGCCGCTCGCAGCCGTGGCGCGGGAGGTCGAAGCGCTCGATGGGCAATGCCTCGCACTCGCGACGGATGTCCGCGAGCCGGATCAGGTCGAGGCGCTCGTCGGCCAAACGCTCGACCGCTTCGGGAAGATCGACGTCCTCGTCAACAACGCCGGTGGCCAGTTCATTGCGCCGGCGGAAGAGATCTCTGCCGGCGGCTGGCGGGCCGTCCACCGGCTTGCCGTCGACGCCGCCTGGAACGTGACTCGCGAGGTCGCAACGCGTTCGATGATCCCGAAGCGTCGCGGGGTCGTGGTCTTCGTGGGCTTCAGCCCTCGGCGCGGCGTTCCCGGCATGGCTCACGCGGCCGCAGCGCGCGCTGCGGTCGAAAACCTGGCCGGCGGGCTGGCCTCCGAGTGGAGCCGGTACGGGATCCGCGCGCTGTGCGTCTCGCCGGGAACGATCATGACCGAAGGCCTCGAGAGCTATGGCGCCGAGCGCATCGCACGCTGGGAGGAGGGAATCCCCTTGGGCCGCCTCGGCCGCCCGGACGAAGTCGCGTCCGTGATCGCGTTCCTCGCTTCCGAGGGCGGCTCGTACGTAACGGGCTCGACGGTCGTGGTGGACGGCGGCACCGACGCCTGGGGGCATGCGTTTCCGCCCCACGTTCGCGAGTAGGCTTCAGCTCATGCCGACCGTGTCGAGGCTCTCGACCACTCCCGTCAAGGGCTCTGCGCTGCACCATCCCGACGAGATCCGGCTCGAGCGGGACGGGGTGCCCGGGAATCGGGAATTCTTCCTCGTGGATCCGAAGGGCCGCTTGTACGGATGCACGCGTCACGGGCCCCTCGTGCAGGTGCGAAGCGAGTACGAAGCCGACCCGGAGCGCCTCGCGCTCCACTTTCCGGACGGGAGGGTCGTCGAGGACGCGGTCGCGCTCGGCGACGAGAGGGTGCGGGCGGACTTCTGGGGCCGGCCGGTCGATGCCCAGCTCGTCCTGGGGCCGTTCGGCGAGGCTTACTCCGACTACATCGGGAAGCCCGTGCGACTCGTCCGGACGTCCGACCGGGGCGGCGCATTCGACGTGCATGTAGTGACGCTTCTGTCGGAAGCTTCCGTCGCGGAGCTCGGACGCCAGGCGGGGGTCAACGGCGACGTGGATGGACGCCGGTTCCGAATGCTGCTGACCCTCGAGGGCTGCGAGCCACACGAAGAAGACACGTGGGAAGGACGCCGGTTTCGCGTGGGCTCGGCCGTGATCCGAATAGGCGGCAAAGTCCCGCGTTGCGTGGTCACCACGCGGGACCCGGACACGGGCGTCCGCGACTTCGACTCGCTCAGGGAGATCAAGGCCTACCGAGGTCTGCGCGATGGCAAGGAGATCGACTTCGGTGTCTACGCGGAGGTCGAGGAGCCCGGAGTCGTCCACGTCGGCGACACGCTCGAAGACGCCTAGCTGCTTCGCCCGCGGGGCAGGGTCCCGCTACTCGGCGTGCCGTCGAGCCCAGCGCTCGCCGGCAGCTCGGGCCTCGTCCGTCTGCGCGAGCGCGGCGTAGGCGATGCGCTCGAAGAGCACGGACGTCTCGCGTGACGACTCCGCCATGAGATCTGCTGAGGCCTTGATCGCGGTCACTGCAGGCTCGGGAAGCTCAGCAATTAGCGCTCCGAGCTCGAGTGCCCTGCCGACCGCGTCACCTGCGGCCACCACCTCTGTCACGACGTTGTAGGCGAAGGCCTCAGAGGCGGTGAAGCGCGGCCTGATCAGCATCAGCTCCTTGGCCCGCGCTGCCCCGACCAGGCGCACGAGTCGGTGAGCTCCTCCTGAACTCGGGAGGATGCCGAGCTCGACCTCGGGCAAGCCGAAGATTGCGCTCTCGTCAGCAATCCGAAAATCGGTTGCGAGCGCAAGCTCGAGCCCGCCACCGAGGCAATAGCCATGGATGGCGCTGATCGAGGGCTGCGGCAGCCGGGCGATGCGCTCGTAGACGGCGCCGGATCCTCGGTAATACGCCTCGATCCCCGCGAGGCTCTCATCACGGGGCTCGGAGAGGTCGGCGCCGGCCGAGAAGGAGCGCCCGGACCCCGCGAAGACGATGCACCGGCTGCCGGCAACCTGCGGCGAGTCGAGCGCGTGCCCGAGCTCGGTCTCCATGTCCGTCGAGATCGCGTTCAGCTTCTCGTCGCGATCGAACGTGAGGACCGCGGTAGCTTCCTCGAGACGGACGCTGACAAGAGGTTTCTCAGGCATGCGAACCGACCGTCTTCGGCTAGAGGCACTCGCGGGTCGGCCGAAGCAGCATGCGTGGACGCTACGGCACCGACGGGTCTCGGGACAAGAGCACCAGCCGAAGAGCTCTGCACCGTTTTGGCACGAGTTGCGCGACACCCGCGCGAATTTCCACGGTACGCTCGCGCGTGAGCAGGCGGGCGGGTCGGGACCCGAACTACACGCGCGTCTACCTATCTGGCGCGCTAGGCCGAGATCCGCTCGGCGGTTCCGTGCGCCTCGAGCGAGGCAGGCGCGACGCCGAGCTGCTCCGCTGCGAAGCGACGCAGGAGCTCGTGCACTCGCTCGGGCGTGATGTCGCCGGCCAGGGCCCTGAAGGCGAGCCCGTCCGCCAGACCCACGAGGCGTTCGGCAACCTCTTCCGGCGGCGCGACGGGATGGAAGGCCCCGGCTCGCTCGCCCTCCTCGATCACCTCGCGAAAGTAGCGGCGCCAGCGCAGGCCGACCTTCCGGCTCTCAGGACGAAGGTCGGAAGCTCGAAGAACCCGGCTCACGAGCTCGATCCAGAGCAGGTATTGCTCTCTGAGCCAGCCCGGGTAGGGAACGGCGACGTCGATGAGCATGGCGAGCCGCGACACCGCGTCGTTTTCTTCCTCCAGTGCGGTCTCGAGACGCCCGTACGGAGTTTCGTTCGCCCAGCGAAGCGCGGCCAGAAGGACATCGTCCTTCGTCTTGAAGTAGTAGTGGACGGTCCCAGTCGAGACGCCGGCGCTGCGGGCGATGTCCGCGATCCGCGTCGCCTCGAATCCCCGTTCGGCCAGCGTGCGCCGCGCGGCAGCGAGGATGTTTTCTGCCCGCTCATCCCGGACGAGTCGCGGCGACTTCACGTACCAAACCTAACTTGACTCACCCCTGCCAGTCCAATCTAATTGACGCTTGAGTCAATAGCCCTTCCCTGGAGGTTCACGCATGCGGACAGACCTTGACCGGATCCTCGAGAAGAAGCTTGGCCGTGGGCAGTTCCTGAAGCTCGCGGCGGCTGCGGGAGGGACGGGGATCCTCGCCGGCTGCGGAGCCTCTTCGGGAGAGAGCGACAACACCGATACGGGCGCGGCCGGAGCGACCGAGACTCGACCGTCGATCGACCAGGAGAAAGGCGACCTCAAGGTCCTCGAGTGGGCCGGGTACGAGCTCCCGACCTACGTCGGCGTCAAGGCTTACGCGAAGAAATATCCGAAGCCGAAGTACACCTTCCTGACGAGCGACGACCAGGCTCTCTCCAAGGTTCGGGCGGGCTTTCGGCCCGAGGTCGTCCATCCCTGTATCGGCTACACCCAGGACTGGGTGAATCTCGACGTGGTCGAGCCCTGGGACACGTCCCTCATGCAGAACGCCAAGGATCTGAACCCGGCGATGATGACGGGCGGCCAGGTCGACGGGAAGCAGTACTTCATCCCGTCCGACTGGGGCTTCTCTTCGCCGCTCTATCGATCCGACAAGGTCGACACGAATGAAGACACCTGGGCGCTCTTCTACGACGAGAAGTACAAGGGGAAGATCTCCTGGTGGGACAGCCTCGAAAACCTCCTCGTGGCCGGCTACGTCAACGGCGTGGACGACCCGTGGAACATGGACGACGGCGAACTCGAGGAGATGAAGAAGTTCCTCATCTCGAAGAAGCACGTCGTCCGGAACTTCTGGGCCTCGCAGACCGATCTCGATGCGGACTTCAAGGCCGGGAACATCTGGATCGCATACGCCTGGGCCGGCTCCTACGTCGCGGCAAAGGACGCAGGACACGACGTGACGTACATGGAGCCCAAGGAAGGGCGCCTGTCCTGGGTGTGCGGCTTCGTCCTCATCAAGGACAGCCCCAACTACAACCATGCCCATGCGTACGTCGACGAGTGGTCGAGCAAGTTCTCGGCCGAGTGGATCGAGCAGAACTACGCCTACGGGCACGCGAACAC
This sequence comes from Gaiellales bacterium, assembly GCA_038209555.1. Taxonomy (GTDB): domain Bacteria; phylum Actinomycetota; class Thermoleophilia; order Gaiellales; family Gaiellaceae; genus DASQGA01. The sequence continues at coordinate 2,041 of JBBQXP010000070.1, read as the reverse complement.
GACTGCAGACCTGAGCAAGCTCGACCCGGGCTTCGTCGAGGTGCTCCACCTGAAGGACCCCTCGGCCCTGCAGGAGCCCAAGGCGCACATGGATCGCTATATCGCGCGCCGCAAGGAGTACAACGCAGCCTGGGACGAGGTCAAAGCGGCCTAGCGGGGGCCCGACCACAGCGTGGCAGTCGACGCTCAGCCCGTCCCGCGTACCCGCAGCGGCTGGCGACCCAGGTACCGCGGCAAGAACCTGACCACGGCGGCGCTCATGGCGCCGCCGCTCCTCTGGCTCGTCATCTTCTTCGCGATTCCGGTCGTCCTCGTAGGTCTCCTCTCCGTGGGGGGAATCGTCCTCTTCCCGGGGGACCCCGTGTGGACCCTCTCCGCCTGGCGGTCGTTCCTCGATTTCGACTCGATCTACCTAGGTCTCTTCTGGAAGTCGATCAAGATGTCGCTGATCGTCTCGGCGATCTGCGTCGTGATCGCCTACCCGATCGCGTACTTCCTGGCCCTGGGCACGAGCAAGCGCAAGTACACGTTGCTTCTCCTCATCATCGTTCCCTTCTTCACGAGCTTCCTGCTGCGCGTCGCGGCCTGGAAGTTCATCCTCGGCGACCAGGGCCTCATCAATTCGTTCTTCTACTCGACCGGCCTACGGGCGGACGAGCACCCGATCCCCCAGCTCCTCTACAGCCAGTTCACGGTCATGCTCGTGCTCGGGTATGTCTGGATCCCGTTCGTGGCCCTTCCGATCTTCGTGTCCCTCGAGAACCTCGACCGCCGACTCCTCGAGGCCGCCAGCGACCTCGGCGCCAGCCGCTGGCAAGCCTTCCGCCGCGTCACGCTCCCCCTCAGCCTCCCCGGGGTCGTGGCGGCGTTCGTCTTCATCTTCATCCCGACGATCGGCGAGTACGTGACGCCGTCCCTCGTCGGCGGCAACAAGGGCTTCATGTTCGGAAATGCCATCCAGGATCTCTTCGGCCCGGGCTTTGACTGGACCACCGGCGCGGTCCTGTCCATGTTCCTCTTCGGCGCCGTGCTCTTCTTCACCCTGGTCTTCGCGCGTTTCCTCTCCATGCGGCAGCTGTCGACATGAGCGACATCGCCGTTTCGAAGAACGGCCTTCGGAGCCTCAAGGTGTTCTTCGGGCTCCTCGTCGTCTTTCTCTACGCCCCGCTGCTCGTGCTCTTCGTGTTCTCGTTCAACGACGACTCGACGATTCGGTTCCCGCTCCAGGGCTTCACGACCCAGTGGTACCAGGACTTCCTCGCGAATCCGGAACTGACCGGCTCGTTGCGGACGAGCGCGATCATCGCCGTCATCTCGAGCACACTGGCCGTCCTGCTCGGGATCCTGGCCTCGCTGGTTCTCGTCCGCAGACGATTCTTCGGGAAATCGGGCGTGACGGCGTTTCTCCTCTCGCCGCTCGTGATTCCCTATGTCGTCTTCGGGATTGCGCTGCTCATCCTCTTCAAGACCGTCGACGTCTTTCTCGACCAGTGGATCGGGGTGACGATCGGGTTATCCATCTGGACGGTGGCGATCGGCCACGTGGTGATCTTCCTCCCGTACGCGATTCTCGTGCTGGCGCCGCGGATCGAGCGGATCGACGAGCGCCTCGAGGAAGCCGCCCGCGACCTCGGGGCCACCGGCCTTCGCACGTTCAGGTCGATCACGCTGCCCCTGATCGTTCCTGCGGTTCTCTCCTCGTTCCTGATCTCGTTCACGTTCTCGTTCGACGAGTTCGCGGTCGCGAACTTCGTGGTCGGCGACAAAGTGACGTTCCCGATCTACCTCTACTCGCAGCTCCGGTTCCCTACCCTCTTGCCACAGGCGATCGCCGTGGCTGTCGTCGTCTTCGTCGCCTCACTTGGAATCGTCATGCTCGCCGAGGTGGGGCGCCGCTTCCTCGAGCGGAAGCTCGACGTGGAGAGCGAAGGCTCGACGCTCGTTCCCGGCGCGGCCTAGTCCAGCCTAGTCGTCGGCCGCAGGCGGCCCGGCGAGCACGGCTGCGTCCTCGGGCGGCCATGTCAACGTGACCCGCCGGCCG
>JBBQXP010000069.1:0-15991 GCA_038209555.1 Gaiellales bacterium | reverse complement strand
GGTTTTCTCCATCGTTCAGATCGCCCCCGACTGCCGCGGGGTAGGGGGATTCACCCGTACCGGCAGAGAGGGAAAGAACCAGTTCAGCTTCTCGGGGCGAATCAAGGGGCATCCGCTCAGCGCCGGCACCTACAGAATCCGGGTTACCGCTGTCCAAGGCCAGAAGGTCACCTCCATCAGGCGTGAGACCCTGGTCGTGGTCGCACCAGGCCAGAGCCTTGACTCCGCGCACGCGCAGAAAACAACCTGCGGCCCCGGCGAAGAGACCAGCCAGGACCGCGCTCAAATAGCCGCGTTCGTCGACCTCGACCCCTCGGGCAGCGGCGGCTCACCCCTCTCCTCCCGGACGCCTGGCGAGACGAGCGGAGGTAACGGTGCCGTGGTCGCACCCGAGAGTGTGGCTCCTCCGGCGAACTTCCTGCTGCAGCCGAGAGCGCCGAAACTCGCGATCACCTCTGATCCCGACTCGGGCTGGTCGCCAATGGCTCTGACTACCCTCGGCGCCATGTTCATCGTCCTGTGTGTCATCGCCGGGCATGAGCTCGCCGAGCGGTACAGAGGAAGGTATGCGAGATGGCGGTGACCAAACGAGCACGCTCGGCCGCGGATGGGCGTCCGACATGCTCTTGCGCTGTCCCGGAAGGCGGCGCCGGCTAGCCGAGGGTCAGCGGCGGAGGCTCTCGAGTGCCTTCTGGTAGTCCCGGCTCTGCGGCCGGAAGAACCGGGCCAGCTTGTAGTGCCCTGCCGCCTCGTCCCGACGCCCCTGCTTCTCGAGGCAACGCCCGAGCGCGAAGTGAGCGTAGTGGTCGATGGGCGCGATCTCGAGCATCTCCCGGAACTCGCGTTCGGCCTCGGCGAAGCGCCGGATCCGGAAGTACGCGATCCCGAGCGCCTCGCGGATCGACGCTTTCGCCGGCTCGCGTCTCTTGGCCTTCTCGAGCGCGACGGTTGCCTGCGCGTTCAGTCCGGCAGCGAGATGGTCGCGGCCCATCCGGTAGAGGTCGTAGGTCGTCTCGGTTTTCTCGGTCATCACTCCGGTTTTTACCCAAGATAGGGGTAGTTGTGCCGGACGACATCTTCGGGATGCGTAAGGTCGCGGGTGGGTCGTAGCTCGAGCGCGAGAATCGTCTCGCCGGCCTCCAGAAGCCGCCGCCCGGCTTCTGCCAGCTCGTAGGGCGGGCCCGGAAGCCCCTCGAGTCGGACCACGAAACGATCGTCGAGAAACCAGAGCGGTGCGGCAGCGAGCTTTTGTGCTCCCTCGCGGTCGTCCGCCTCACCGCCGAGCGCGATGACGCGGCCCTGGGAGGCGCGCACCGGTGCGCGGCGCGCGAGCTCCCCTGGCGGGACGGGACGGACGCCCAGGCCGCCGGCTGCGCCTGACGTCGACCAGGTCGCCGCCGCCGCCTGGATGTCGCCGCGGCTGAAGACCGTGTCGGCTCCGGCCACGAGGAGTGGAGGCTCCACGCCAGCGATGAGAGCCCGCCTCACGGCATCCGCGGAGCCGTCCGGTGTCGGTTGCTGGGCGTAGCGGATCGAGAGGCCGAACCCGGAGCCGTCGCCGAGGAGGCCCTCTACCTGCTCGCCGAGGTGCCCGACGACCACCGTCACTTCGGAGAGACCGGCGGTCCGCAGCTCGAGCAGGAGCGTCGCGATCACAGCGCGTCCGTCAATCGGAAGGATTGGCTTCGGCCACTGCTCGGTCAACGGGCGAAGCCGCCGTCCCACGCCGGCAGCCAACACCACCCCGCTGAGCACTACGCCGTGAGCGAACGTAGGCTGAGCGTTCCGCGCAGGCGGCGGCCGAAGCTCAGCTGGCGCCCGAGCTCGCGGCGCAGGAGCCTGAGCTCGCGGCGGGCTCGGCGAATCGCGGGTCCCGACTCGGCCGGCGGCCCGAACCGAGCCTCCGAGAGGCTGTGGACGTACGGGTCCGAGTTGACGGCGAATTCCGTCTCGACCAGCTCACCGAGCTCAGACAGGGTCAGGCTCCGGGGCGCTTCGACGCCCTGGTCGGCCAGATAGCCGACCAGGTCGCTGCGACAGGCCGACGCGATCCGGCGCGGGTCCTTCGAAGCGAAGCGAAGCTGCCGACGCGCCATCTTTGCGGCCATCAGCAAGAGCGCGCCGACGCCCACGAGCAGACCGACAAGCCGAAGCAGGGCCGCCCCGCCGCCGTCGCCGCTTTCGTCCGCTGTCGCATTCGGGTCGCCGCCACGGGAGCCGGGCGCGGTCGCGCCGATCTCGTTCCGCCGGTTCCTGATCGTCCCGCCGCTGTTGTCCGCCGTGAGGGTCTCGTAGTACCCCGCGGCGATTGCTGCGAAGGCGCCTGGAAGCCCTGCTATCGCGCCATCCGGTCCGTTGAACGCAGCCGCGGTTGCGGAATACTCTGAGTCGAGATTCCCCCGGCCCGGAGTCGGGTCGAACGCAAGCCAGCCGCGGCCCGGGAAGTACACCTCGACCCACGTATGGGCGTTGTGGTCGGTGACGGTCCACTCATGCCTGTCTGCATCCCACCGGCCGCTCGTAAAGCCCGCCGCGACCCGCGCCGGCACGCCCACGAACCGGAGCATGAGCGCCATGGCGCCCGCGAAATGCTGGCAGTACCCCCGCTTATCCTTCAGGAAGGCAACGAGCGGGGGCTCCCCGAAGGGCGCTTCCGGCGGAGTCTCGTCGTACGTGAATCCGCCCCCGTCTTGGTTTCTGAACCACGCCTCCAGGACTGCCGCGGCGGCATACGGCGTCGGGGATTCCTTCGTCAGGGCAACGGCGGTCTGGTACAGACCGCGGTGAGCCAGGAGAAAGGAGTCGTTCGTGGTGGCGAAGAGGCGGTTCATGACGCGCTCCCGCTCGGCCGCGCCGAACGCCGGCACCCGGATCCCGGAGAGGGGCTCGAAGTACCGCGAGTCGAGCTCGCCGGAATATGCCGTCCCTGCATCCGCCAGTTCGCTCGGCTTGGCCTTCGGCACATAACTCCAGGCGGTGTACTTCTGGCCCTGACGCAGGGTCTGCTCGAGGAGCACACTGCCGCTCGGGCCCGTCTGGTAGTCGGAGCTCGTGCCCGGACGCCACCGCACTGGCTGTGCCGATGCGATCAGATGGTTGTCGCGGAGCGCCTGAATCGAGATCTCTTGCTTGACCCAGTTCGCCTTTCTCTTCCCGGCGCCGGGAAGGAGCCGATCGTCGCTCCCGACATCGATCTCCTCCCGGGACGGTTTGGACTCGCTGAGATCGCCCGTCTCGTTCCACGTCCCGCCGTTGTAGTCCTCGAGCACCGTCGCACGCCAGTAGAGCGGGCGGCGGGGCCCGTCGACTTGCACCCGCATGACGACCGTCTTCTTCTTCGGAAAGCGGAGCCCGTCGTAGTTCGACGTCCAGACGTAGGAGACGCTGACTGCCTTGTCAGGCCGGTCGTAGAGATCCCACTGCTGCCAGCGGAGGAATGCGCCCTTCGCGACGGCCTCCGTCGATGACGCACCCACGGCGGCGAGCACGAGCAAGCCGCCGACGACGAGGGCGGGAGCGAGCCCACGGAGGGCCCTGCCGCGAGCCCGGAAGAGGAAGAGGATGAGGAGCATGCCAGCGAGCGCGAGCGCTCCGGCGAAGAGGGGGTTGTCACCTGGGAGAAGGGTTGCCGGCCACCCCACCCCGACCAGAAGCGCGAGCGCGGCTGCGACGGGTCGCTTCGCAGCGGCCAGCATCCCCACGAGCGCCGCGAAGCCGAAGACGGCGATCACGACGAGCCCGTGCATGGTCGGGTAGTCCACGCGGTCGAACGGGAGTGTGGCGTCGTAGAAGTCCTGGAGGCCATCTCGCGCTGCGCCCAGAACCGGCCCGAAGAAGTCATGACCGCTCCCCGGCCGGGCTTCGAGCGGCGAGACCTCCCAGGCGACTCCGGCAGCGAAGATCGCGGCGAGGACGAGGACTCCGGCGACTTCCGCCCGTCGCCGCCCCAGTGCCACCGCGAGTGTCGGCAGGAGCGCGATTCCGATCACGGCGAGGACGACTGCCAGCGGCACGTCGCGCTGTTCAAGCCTGAACCAGCTCACCGTTACAAGGACAGCAGCGAGGGTGAACGCGGCGAGCACCCTAGCCAACGGAAACTCCTGCCCGGGCGGTCCCGGAGAGCTTCTCCGTCAGGTCGTCGCCACGCCGCAGTACCGCCACTGCGATGCCCGCGCGCGCCAGGCGGATCAGTTGGCCGCTCGCATCGTGATCCGGGCGGTTCGGCTCGGTGCCGAAGCTTCGCGGGTCGACGTAGACGATCGTGGCCGGGTGGTGAGCGCCCGCACGTTGCAGGAGCTGCTCGATCAGCTTTGGTGAAAGGGAAGCGGTCACGACCGTGAGCTCGAGCGCCCGCGCGGCTGCGCCTGCCTCGTCCGCCACGAGCGTCGAGGCGGCGAGATGACCGTCCGGCTCGACCGCAGCCAGGATCTCGAGTGCCAAGTGCCAGTCACCCTCGAAGGAGTGCACGCGCTGGTAGCACGGCCTGCGCGAGTTCACGATGAGCGAGGAGCGGCGCGCCCGCTTTGCCTGCGCGAGCAGGATCGAGCCCGCGGCGCGAACCTGGAGCTCGAACGTGGAGTCCGGTGGACTTCCGACCACCGAGCCGCCGTCTGCATCGAGGAGCACGGCCGTCTCGTCGCGCGGCGCGTCCTCGAGCTCCTTGACCATGAGCTGCCCACGCCGTGCAGTCGAAGGCCAGTGGACCCGGCGGAGCGACTCGCCCTGCTCGTAGTCGCGGACAGAGTGGAGCTCGAACCCGGTCGTGCGGCGCATGAGCAGCCGCCGGCCGCCCGGCGTGCGCGCGCCCGCGTCGGAGAAGAGGCTCTCGAGCTCAGCGAGGCGGGGGTAGACAAGGAGCGACTCACGCCTCGGAAGCGCCTCCTCGATACGCTCGAGCCCGAAGGGATCCTCGATTACGACTTCGGCGGACTGGATCGGGTAGCGCCCTCTCGGAACGTCGTGGAGGACGTAGCCGCCGCGCAGACGCCCCCCGTGGCGGGTCAGCACAGTCTCGCGCACGCCGATCCTCGCGATCCGCTCCGTGACGACGAGGCTGCTGGTCGGAAAGCGGCCCTCGACCTCGAGTTCCAGCTGAACCGGCACGTCATCGCCGGCCACGTGGTCACCATGTCCCAGCGACCGGCGAAGCGTCATCGGCTTTCGGAGGAGTCGCACCCAGAGGGCAGCCCCGGAGACCGCGAGCACGAGGCCGACGGCGACCGGATAGAGCGGCTCCGAGCCGAAGCCCCACGCGACGAGGTACGTCAGGCCGCCGAATGCGAGGATCCAGCGGCCGCGGTCGGTCAGCATCGTGTTCCTAGATGGTTGGTCGGTGATTGCCATGCCCGCGGGGACGGATCAGACCAAGCCAGGGTGCGCCATCGCCCACAGGCAAGGCTAGAAGCCTTGGCAAGGGCGAGGGTGCGGTCTGGCGCCGCGTCTGTGCCGCCATCCGAGGGTGTGGTAATTGTCGATCAATCATCTAGACCGGGACGGGAGTCCGCTCGACGAGGTCGCGGACGAGGTCCACGCCGTCCAGGCCGGCGGAGCGAGCCTCTGGAGCAAGGATGAGCCGGTGAGCGAGGACGGATGGCGCGATTCCCTTCACGTCCTCCGGGACGACGTAGTCGCGCCCGGCGGCCAGTGCGCGGGCCTTGGCTACCCGGAGCAGATTGATGCCGGCCCGGGGGCTCGCACCCAGGTGGAGCCGGCTGTCTCCGCGGGTCTGGCGCAGGAGCGTCACCACGTAGCGGTTGACGCTCTCCTCGACGTACACGCGCCGCGAGTCCTCGATAGCCCCGATCACGTCCTCGGCGCTCGCCACGGGGGTCAACGACTCGAGCGGATCCTCGGTGGTCTGCTCGTTCAGCATCCGCGCCTCGGCCGCCAGCGGCGGGTAGCCGATCGCGATCCGCATCGTGAAGCGGTCGAGTTGAGCCTCCGGCAGCGGATACGTGCCCTCGTACTCAATCGGGTTCTGCGTCGCCATGACCATGAAGGGCGGCGCGAGCCCGTACGAGTGGCCGTCGACGGTCACCTGGCCTTCCTGCATGCACTCGAGGAGCGCGGCCTGGGTCTTCGGCGACGTGCGGTTGATCTCGTCCACGAGGAGCACATTCGCGAACACCGGGCCGGGACGGAACTCGAACTCGTTCGACCGCTGGTCGAAGACATTCACGCCCGTCACGTCCGAGGGTAAAAGGTCGGGAGTGAACTGCATCCTCGAGAACGAGAGGTCGACGGAGCGTGCTAGTGCCTTGGCGAGGGTCGTCTTCCCGACCCCGGGAAGATCTTCGATGATCAGGTGGCCCTCGCTGAAGAGACACAGCACGGCGAGGTCGAGCGTCTCGTCGGGCGCGTGCATGACGCGGCGCAAGTTCTCGGTGATCCGCCTGGCCAGGTCGGCCGAGCGCGTCGCCTGAACCGGTTCCCTCACCCCCGCCACCTGCTCTTCCATCAGTCTCCTCTCAGGAGCATCGCCACCTCGTCGAGGATAGCCGCAGCGACCTCCGGTTTGGAACGCTTGCCTACCTTCCGTTCGCCTCGGTCCGACACGAGGACGACTTCGTTGTCCCCGGCGTCGAAGCCGATGTCCGACCGGGATACGTCGTTAAAGACGAAAAAGTTCCCTCCTTTGACTGCAAGCTTCTCGCGCGCCCTTGCGAGGCCACTTTCGCCCTCGTCGGCGGCGAAGCCGACGAGCACCTGGCCATTGGTGCGACGTCGCACGAGCGCCCCGAGAATATCGTCCGTCGGGTCGAGTGTGATTGTCCACGGCTCCTTGCTCTTCGGACGCTTGCCGCCAATCGGTTCACGCGGCGCGTAATCGGCGACGGCTGCTGCCATCAGGACGACGTCCGCATCGGCCCGCGCCAGGGTCTCCCGGGCGAGGTCCGCGGCAGTCGGCGCCTCCACCACCTCCATGCCCGCCGGGGGCACGCCTGATCCGTTCGAGAGGACCAGAGTCACGTCGGCGCCCCGGCGCCTCGCCTCTTCGGCGAGGGCAATCCCCATCCGGCCGGAAGAGCGATTGCCGAGGAAACGGACGGAGTCGAGCGGCTCGCGCGTTCCGCCGGCGGTGACGAGGACACGTTTGCCGGCGAGCTCGTCTGCGCTGCTCGGGGGCGGCTTAGCCGAGAGCTCGCGGACCCGCTCCAGGATGGCGGCCGGCTCGGCCATCCGGCCGACACCCGACTCTCCCTCGGCCAGCTCGCCCGACTCAGGCCCCACGAGCTCGACGCCTCGTTCCCGAAGCGTGGCCACGTTGGCCTGCGTCGCCGGGTGTTCCCACATGCGAACGTTCATCGCCGGCGCGACGACGAAGGGACCCCGGAAGGCCAGGGCGGCCTCGGTCAAGACGTTGTCGGCGAGGCCGTGGGCCAGCTTCGCGAGCGTGTTCGCCGATAGCGGCGCCACTACGAGCAGGTCGACCCGGGCGAGGTGTGGGTAAAGCTCGCGGAGTGGCTCGCGGCGCGCCAGCCCCGCGAAGGTCTGGGGCGTGACGAAGCCTTCCGCTTCAGGCGTCAAGACCGGCAGTACCTCGTGCCCGTCCTGCACGAGCAGGCGAACGAGCTCGCATGCCTTGTAGGCGGCGATGCTCCCTGTGACTCCGAGCAGTACCCTCAAGCCTCTCGCCGTCCTCCGACCTACCGACGACGTCGGTACGAGCGCTAGCGCGTGTACTCGTACTTGATGTTGCCCTCGGCGATCTCTTCGAGGGCCATCGTCAAGTAGTTCTTCGAGCGTGACTCGACGAGCGGCGGTGGAAAGTCGTCGAAGGTGCCCTCGCCCAGCTGGTGGTGGTAGTTATTGATCTGCCGGGCACGCTTCGCAGCGATGATCACGAGCGCGTACCGGGAGTCGACCTCGTTCAGGAGGTCGTCGATGCGTGGATAGATCATGTACGCGACAGTCTAGCGGCAGCGTTGATTTCACCGCGGACAACATCTTCGAGCTCGGCAACAGCGCGATCGAGGTCATCGTTGGGCACGACGTAGTGGAAGTCGCCCGCCCGCCGCTTCTGCTCCCGCGCCATCTCCAGCCGCTCGTTGATCTCGCCGGCACTCTCGGTCGCCCGCTCCAGCAAGCGCCGTTCGAGCTCCGGAAGCGGAGCGTCGACGAAGATCGTGACACTCCCCGGAACCTCGTTTCGGACGGTCAGCGCGCCTTCGAGCTCGAGCTCCAAGACTGGGATCCGGCCCGACTCGGTGATGCGGGCGATCTCAGACCGCAGGGTCCCCGACCGCTGGCCCCAGGGGAACCGGACGTACTCGAGCAGCTCGCCGGCCGCAAGACGACGGTCGAACTCTTCGTCCGAGACGAACCAGTAGTCGCGCCCGTCAACTTCCTCGGGCCGCCGCTCTCTGGTCGTTGCCGAGACAGCCAACTCGAGCTCCGGAATGCGTGCCAGCAGCCTCGCTATGAGCGTCCCCTTGCCGGCCCCAGACGGACCGGTCACTACGAAAACCTTAGGGGCGCCGGTCAGCGGTGCAGGAGCCCGACCAGCTCGGCCCGCTGGCGCTCCGAGAGCCCGCCCACGGTCTTCGACTGGCTGATCCGGCACTGGTTGAGGAATCGAGCGGCTTTGACGCGGCCGAACTTCGGGACCGCCATGAGGATGTCGATCACCTTCGCGGTCTCGACGTACTCCGGTGGATTCCTGAGGACGCTCTCGATCCTGACGGACCCGGCCTTCAGGTCCTTCTTCAGCTGCGCGCGGCGAACGCGGATCTCATTTGCCCTGCGCAATGCCTCCATGCGCTGGTCGAGCGATCTGAGAGGGGCCTGCACCTGCGTCCTCGAAGCTTGCATGGCGCGGCATTCTAGCACCGCCTCGCCCGTGTTCAAGTCAAAGCATTTTCGAGGTTTTGCAGGTCTTTTTGTCTATACTGGCAACAGCGCGCCGTGCGTATGCGCGATGCCACGCGCCTCGGCGACATCGGAGAGACCGATGGCCGCAAGCTCGGAGGCCAGCTCGGCCCGGATCCGGGCAGGTGCCCCGGGCTCTCGGAAGAGGATCGTGCCGAGCCCGACGGCCGAGGCTCCGACCGCGATCAGCTCTAGTGCGTGGCGTCCGGACTCGACGCCTCCGACCCCGACGATCGGAAGCTGCGAGACCATGTAGCACCCGTGGACCGCGGCGAGCGCAACCGGGCGAAGCGCAGGCCCGGAGAGCCCTCCCGTCGACGTCCCTAGCGTCGGGGCAAGCGTCTTTTCGTCCAGGGAAAGGCCTCGGATCGTGTTGACCAGCGTGAGCCCATCCGCCCCCGCCCGCTCCGCCGCCAGCGCGACGGCCGGGATGTCGGGCAGAGCCGGCGAGAGCTTCGCGTAGAGGGGCTTCGCGGTCGCAGAGCGAGCGCCGGCAACGAGCTCGGTCACACCCCCGTCCGGCGCCTGTACGTTCGGGCATGAGAGGTTCAGCTCGATCGCAGCCACCTCGTCACGCTTGTCGAGACGCTCGCAGAGGGCTTCGTAGTCCGGCGCGCAAAAGCCCCCCACCGAGACCCAAATCGGGATGCCGAGGCGCGCCAACTCGGGCAGCGACTCGGCCAGGAAGCGGTCGATGCCGGGGTTCGCCAGACCGATCGAGTTCAGCATCCCGACCTCGCTCTCCGCGATCCGTACCGGAGCGTTTCCCTCCCGGGCGAGCGGCGTGACCGTCTTCGTGACGAAGACGTCGAGCGCCTGCGCCACATCGGGTGCAGCCACCGCGTCCAGGCATCCGGAGCCGTTCAGGATCATGCGGCGGCAGCCTCTTCGCTCGCGTCCGGCGCCGCCAGAACATCTTGCCCCGCCAAGACCGGCCCTTCCACGCACAGCCGGCGGAGCTGCCCACCCAACTCGACGACGCAGCCGTAGCAGGCGCCGAACCCGCAGGCCATCGGGGCTTCCCAGGCGAGCTGCGCCTCGGGGGCCATACGCGCGACGGCCAGGAGCATCGGCTCAGGCCCGCACGCGAGGATGTCCCGGGTCGGCTCGACCGCCTCGGTGACCAGAACGGGGTCGACGACCACCTTCGCCCCCGGGAGAAGGGCGGCGGCCTTCGCGTGACGCTCGCTCCTGAAGCCGAGGACGACCGGCGCACCCCCGAGCCGCTCGGCGAGATACGGGAGGGGCGCGATCCCGATGCCGCCGCCGACGAGGAGGGGGCGGTCGACGTCGAGTCGATACCCGTTTCCGAGGGGGCCGAGCACATCGACCTCGTCGCCCTCCTCGAGCGTCGCGAGCGTCCGAGTGCCCTTGCCCACGGGGTCGATCAAGAACGCCAGCTCACCGGGCGGAGCGAGACAGAGGCTCATCGGCCTGGGTAGGGAGTGGCCCCGGGGGGTCAACATGAAGAACTGCCCCGGCTCACCCGGATCGAGGTCGCCGCGACGGACCCGGACCAGCCGGTACGGCCCCACGGGCCCGGCGCCGGTGACGTTAAGCCGTTCTCTTCTCAACCCGCTCCTGGAGCGAGAGCGCATGCTCGTATCGCCCTTCTCCGATCGCATCGACGGCAGCGGCTGCACCCGCGAGGGTGGTCACGCAGGGCACGCGGGCGACGAGTGCAGCCTCGCGGATCAGGTAGCCGTCCGAGCGCGCTCCGCTCCCCGCGGGCGTGTTCAGGACGAGGTCGCAGCGTCCTCTCCGAATCAGGTCGACGACGGTGGAGCCTCTACCCTCCTCCCCCACTTTCCGAACGCTTATCACCGGCACGCCCGCGGCGGCGAGCGCGTGTGCCGTCCCCGCCGTCGCGCAGAGCGAAAACCCGAGTCGCACCAGCCGGTGGCCCAGCTCGCAGGCGGCTTCCTTGTCCGCGTCGCGAACGGAGAGGAAAACCGTGCCTTCCGACGGAAGCGGGCGCCCGGCGGCGCGCTCCGCTTTCGCGAACGCCGTCGGGAAGTCAGCGGCGCTCGCCATGACCTCCCCCGTCGAGCGCATCTCCGGACCGAGCACCGGGTCAGCCCCGGGGAAGCGGGCGAACGGAAAGACAGCGGCCTTGACGCTCGTCTGCGCGTTGGCTCCCTCGACCGGAAGAGCGAGGCTTGAAAGCGCCTCGCCCGCGACAAGCCGACAGGCGGATTCCACCAGGTTGACACCGAGCGCCTTGCTCGCGAACGGCACCGTCCTCGAGGCGCGCGGGTTCGCTTCCAGGACGAAAAGGCTCCCGTCCAAGAGTGCGATCTGGACGTTCAAGAGCCCGATCACCCCGAGCCCCTGGCCGAGGCGGCGCACGAGGTCTCTGACCTCGTCGAGCGCTGCCTCGCCGAGAGAGATCGCGGGCAAGACGCACGACGAGTCGCCCGAGTGGATCCCGGCCTCCTCGACATGCTGCATGACGGCGGCGACGTACGTGGTGTCGCCATCGCAGAGGGCGTCCACATCGAGCTCGATGGCATTCTCGAGGAACGCATCCACGAGGAGGCGACCTCCCTGTGCCGCGGCCTTCGCGAGCTCCTCGGGGCCGTAGCAGACACGCATGTTCCTGCCTCCGAGCACGTAGGAGGGACGCACGAGCACCGGGTAGCCGATCCGCTCCGCGACAACGCGCGCCTCGTCTGCACCCGTGGCCATCCCCCATGGCGGGACCGCGATCCCGAGCCGGTCGCACAGGCTGGCAAAGCGAACTCGGTCCTCCGCAAGGTCGACCGCGTCGTAAGGAGTCCCAAGGATCGGAAAGCCGGCCAGCTCGATCGCCCGGGCGAGCTTGAGCGGGGTCTGGCCGCCGAACTGGATCACGACGCCGGCCGGCCGCTCACGTGCGCACACCTCGAGAACCTCCTCGACTCCGAGGGGCTCGAAGTACAGACGGTCGGAGGTCTCGTAGTCGGTCGAGACGGTCTCTGGATTGCAATTCACCATCACGGTCTCGAAGCCGAGCGCGCGGAACGTCTGCGCCGCGTGGACGCAGCAATAGTCGAACTCGATCCCCTGGCCGATCCGGTTCGGCCCCGACCCGATGATCACGACGACTTGTCCGGCGCGGCTCGGTGCGACGTCCGCCTCACCCCAGGTCGAGTAGAGGTAGTTCGAGCGGGCCTCGACCTCGCCGGCAACCGAGTCCACCCTGCGGTAGACGGGGCGCACGCCTGCGGCCCGCCGGCCAGCCTGCACGGCTTCAGAGCTCGTCCCGCACTGCTCGGCGACGGCCGCATCCGACCATCCCTCTCGCTTGATCCGGATCCAGTCCTCCGTGACCAGGTCGTCAACTGACGAGATCCCGGCGAGCACCGCGCGGGCGCGGCCGAGCTCTGCCCGGAACCAGTGGTGAACACCTTCGGGAAGGTCGTCCAGAGATGCCCACGGCGTCGGCGCGTCCTGATCGAGCTCACGGGAGCGCATCGCCTTCAGGAACGCCTCGGAGAACGTGCGGCCGATGCCCATCGCCTCGCCGACCGACTTCATCTGTGTCCCGAGTGCGGAATCGGCGCCGGCGAACTTCTCGAAGGCGAAACGCGGGAACTTCACGACGACGTAGTCGAGGGTCGGCTCGAAGCTGGCCGGAGTCGTGCCGGTCAGGTCGTTCGGGATCTCGTCGAGCGTGTAGCCGACCGCGAGCTTCGCCGCCACCTTGGCGATCGGGTAGCCGGTCGCCTTCGAGGCGAGCGCAGAGCTCCGTGAAACACGCGGGTTCATCTCGATGACGCGGATCTCACCACTCTCGCGCGAGCGGGCAAATTGGATGTTCGAGCCGCCCGTCTCCACCCCGACGGCCCGGATGACGCAAGCGGCCGCATCCCGGAGCTCCTGGTAGGCCTCGTCCGAAAGGGTCATCTGGGGCGCGACCGTCACAGAGTCTCCCGTGTGGATGCCCATCGGATCGAGGTTCTCGATCGAACAGACGACGACCACGTTGTCGCGCCAGTCCCGCATCACCTCGAGCTCGAACTCGTCCCAGCCCACGAGAGACTCCTCGACCAGGACCTGACGGACCGGGCTCTCGGCCAACGCCCGCTCGAGCATACGCTCGAGCTCATCCGGATCGCGCGCGATGCCGCCACCGTGGCCGCCAAGGGTGAAGGCGGGGCGCAGGATGACCGGGAACGACAGGCCCGCCGGCAACTCCTCCGGCCCGGTCACGATCGCCGACTCCGGGACGCGGAGGCCGGTCGCGTCGACCGTGGCGCGAAAGAGCGCCCTGTCCTCGGCCCGCCGAATCGCTTCGATGCCGGCACCGATCAGCTCGACGCCCAACGCGTCGAGGACGCCCGAGCCGCCGAGCTCCGACGCGAGGTTCAGCGCCGTCTGGCCGCCCAGGGTCGGCAGCAGGGCGTCCGGACGCTCGCGTTCCAGCACGTCGGCCACGGACTCAGCGTCCAATGGCTCGACGTAGGTCCTGTCCGCGAACCCCGGGTCGGTCATGATCGTGGCCGGATTCGAGTTGATGACGATCGTCCGGAAGCCCTCGGTCCGGAGGACCTTCAGGGCCTGACTGCCGGCGTAGTCGAATTCGCAAGCCTGCCCGATCACGATCGGGCCCGACCCGAGCACGCAGATGGACTCGAGGTCAGGCCGCCTCGGCATGGCGTACCTCCCGCACCCAATCGTCGATGAGGCCGTGAGCATCGTGCGGGCCCGGTCCGGCCTCGGGATGGAATTGCACCGAGCGGGCCTGCTGAAACGGGAGCGAGAGTCCCTCCACGGTCCCGTCATAGAGGGAGACGTGCGAGACCGCCTCGCCGCTCCCACGCACGGCAAAGCCGTGATTTTGGGACGTGACGAGGACGCGGCCACCCGCAAGCTCGAGGACAGGATGATTGGCACCGCGGTGGCCGAACGGGAGCTTGAAGGTCTCGAGCCCGGCTGCGAGGGCGAGGAGCTGGTGCCCCAGGCAGATGCCGAGCAGCGGCACCCGACCGAGCAGCCGCGCCACCTCCGCCACCTGGGCCGCCAGTGGAGCCGGATCGCCGGGTCCGTTTGAGAGCAGGACGGCATCGGGCCGTTCGCCGAGGATCGTGTCCGCCGGCGTGTCGTGGGGATAGACCTTCACTCCGGCCCCGTTCCAGACGAGCCTGCGAACGATCGAGCGTTTGCAGCCGTAGTCCAGCACGGCGATCCTGGTCGTGCCACGCCCGACGGTGTACGGCTCCGGCGTCGAGACGGCGGCGGCGAGCGCCTTCCCGGCCATGGCAGGCTCGGAACGGACGCGTTCGAGCACCTCGTGGACGGACGCCTCGCCGGCCACAGCCGCAGCTCGCATGGCGCCACGGTCGCGGAGGCTGACGACGAGGGCGCGCGTGTCCATGTCCTCGAGCGCCACCACTCCTCGACCGGCGAGCCAGGTGGGCCAGTCGGTGCCGGTTGCCCGGCGCATGAGGACGGCGTGTGCATAGGGACCGGCGGACTCGAGGCGCTCGTCCGAGACACCGTAGTTACCGACCATGGGAGCGGTGAAGCAGACGATCTGCTCCGCGTAGCTCGGGTCCGTGACGATCTCCTGGTAGCCGCTCATGGCGGTGGTGAAGACGGCCTCGCCGTAGGCGATCCCCGGCGCGCCAACGGACCGTCCCCGCAGGACGGTGCCGTCCTCGAGGACGACGAAGTCCCTCATGCCGCGTACGCCGTCCGGCCCGCAGCCATCGTCAGCGCAACCGTGCCCTGGAGGGTGGCGCCGAGGAGCCACGAGTTGGCCGACTTGGAGCGGAACCCGGCCTCGCTCGGCATCCAGGTCGCCTCGAGGTCGAGGAGCACGAGGTTTGCAGGAGCGCCGACGGCGATCCGGGGGCGCTCGAGGCCGTAGATCCGGGCCGGTCCGGCGGTCATCCGCTCGAGGAGCGTCCCGAGCTCCAGCAGGCCGGGCTTCACCAGGCGCGTGTAGAGGACGGAAAAGGCGGTCTCGAGGCCGGTGACCCCGAAGGGCGCGCCCTCGAACGGCACCTCCTTCTCGTGCCGGGCATGCGGGGCGTGATCGGTCGCAATCGCAGCGATCGAGCCGTCCCGAAGTGCCTCGAGGAGCGCCACTCGATCTTCCTCGCCTCGAAGCGGCGGATTCATCTTCACGTTCGAGTCGAGGCTCCGGACGGCCTCGTCGGTGAGGCAGAGATGGTGCGGCGTCACCTCCGCGCTTGCCCGAAGGCCGTTTGCCCTGGCCCGCTGGAGCGCCTCGACGGATTCTCTCGCCGAGAGGTGAAGAAGGTGTATGGGCCGTCCCTCGTAGGCCGCGAGCGCCAGGTCACGCTCGACCATCAGGCTCTCCGCCACGGAGGGGTAGCCGGCGAAGCCGAGCTCGGCCGAGACCTCGCCCTCGTGCACCTGACCGTCGAGGGAAAGCGAGAGCTCCTCGCAGTGGAGCGCTAGAGGCCGGTCGCACACCGAGCTGTACTGGAGCGCCCGCCGCATGAGCGAGGCGCGGGTAACGGGGCGGCCGTCGTCCGAAAAGCCGGCGGCGCCCGCGTCCGCGAGCTCGGCCATCTCGGTGAGCTCCCCGCCCTGCTGACCCTTCGAGATCGCGGCGAGGAAGCCGACCGGGACCTCGGCCTCGGATCGCGCCGCCTCGACGAGAGCCCCGAGAACCGCGGCGGAATCGACGACAGGGTCGGTGTTCGGCATCGCGAGGATGGCGACAATGGCATAAAACCCTCTATTGTCTTGAGTAGGGAACCCAGGCATAGTCTTATTTTCTTTTATTTCAGCTTCCATACGAATACATTTTTTTTGACTTCATCCCAACCTTCTCCAAAGGAGAAGGAGCAGGTCCTCTCCTTTGGAGAGGATTTAGGTGAGATCTCTTTTAAGGCGTATGGATAACATAAGTAACTACCCCCCAAATAGAAAACCCTTCACAGGATGCATCAATGTTTATGGGAGACAACTTATTTGCTTCAGTCAAAAGCCGGATACTATTATTATTTTTTTCCAGGCGACGAATGAGCATTTCTCCATTTAAAACAGCAATAACTACTTTACCATTTGTTGCTTTTACCGAGCGGTCAACAATCACCACATCGTTTTTATATATGCCTGCTTCTTTCATCGCATCGCTGCTGACCCTCATAAAAAATGTTGCTGA
>JBBQXP010000068.1:0-16647 GCA_038209555.1 Gaiellales bacterium | reverse complement strand
CGAGCAGCCGATCACCCTCCGGATGGCCAAGGACCAGGAAATGCCCATGAGCTCCGGGCGGATTACCGGACTCTGTGGCCGCCTCCGCTGCTGTCTCGCGTTCGAGCATCCGGTCTACCGCAGCTTCCGCGACCGCGCGCCTAGGGTAGGCCGGCGCGTCGAGACGCCCCTGGGCTCCGGACTCGTCACCGGCTACGCGGTCTTGAAGGACATGTGCAGCGTGGATCTCGAAGATGCGAGGAGCGTCGACATCCCGATCGACGACTGCAAGGAGCTTGTCTGAGGGCAGTAGAAGGGTCCCTGCGCGTGGGCGAAAAGCCGCGGGAGGCGAAAAAGCCGCTGGCTATACTGGCCTCCCCGCCGACGTAGCTCAGCTGGTAGAGCACTTCACTCGTAATGAAGGGGTCCGCGGTTCGAATCCGCGCGTCGGCTTTTCAGGTCGAGGAAATCCCTGCACAACGCGAATTCATGTTGTCTGAGAATGCGCGGGGAACACAACACCGTGAATGAAGGGGTCCTCCGTTTCTGTCCGCGCGAATCCCTGCAAATAGGCTGATTCCTACTTCAGAGTCCTGCGACACCGGCTGCCACCAGATGCCACGAAGGATGCACCGGCGGGTTCAGAGCGGGTTCAGCCCGGACTGGTGCCGAGAGGCGCCTACATGGCGAGCAACGGCGGGAGCAAGTCCGTCTGCGACCGCGGTGCAGGAAATTTGCAGGCGGGAGTCTCGCGATTCCCATCGCTCGAGTCTGCGAGAGGTGTCCTGGCGCCCCGGGAACACTCACGGCTTCGAGCGGTGAACCACGCCATACTCTGGTCGTGTGAGCGCGATTGTGGCGCAGCCGGAGGACCATCTGGCCAGGGGTTATGAGGCGCTGGCGAGCGGCGATTGGCCGGGCGCACGCGAGGCGTTCGCGAGTGCCGTGAGCGCAGTCGATTCGCCGGAGGCGCTCGACGGGCTCGGCCGCGCTCTCTGGTGGCTCCGGGAGGAGCGCGATGCCGTCGTCTATCGCGAACGAGCCTATGCAGGGTTCCGTCGAGACGGCGAGCTTGCGCGGGCTGCGCGCATTGCTCTTTGGCTTGCTCGGGAGTACGCACTCGCTTTCGGGAACGACGCGGCGGCAGGCGGCTGGCTGGCGCGGGCAGAACGGCTGCTTCGCGACGTGGCGCCCGGCGCCGAGCAGGGCTGGCTTGATCTCGCGCGCTCCGAGCGCACCCGCGACAGCGAGGAGTCGGCGCGCCTCGCGTCTGCGGCGCTCGAGGTCGCGCTCACCGCGGCGGATACCGATCTCGAGCTTCGCGCTCTGGCCCAGCTCGGGTTCGCCGAGGTCGCGGTCGGGAAGATCGACGAGGGCCTCGAGCATCTCGACGAGGCGATGGCAGCGGCGACGAGCGGCGAGCCTGCGAGCCTCGACACATTCGCGGACGTTTGCTGCACGTTGATGCTCGCGTGCGAGCGGGCCGGGGATGCCGAACGGCCGCAGCAGTGGAGCCACGTCCTGGAGGAGTTCGTACGGAGGTACGACCACGTGACGCTGCTCGCGTTCTGCCGTACCTGTTGCGCTGACGTCTTCGCTGCCAACGGGCGCGTCGACGCCGCCGAGGAGGAGCTCGTCGCGGCCATCCGCGAGCTAACCGAAGCCGGCCAGCGATCGCGCTGTGTGCACCCGGCCACACGCCTGGCGGGGATCCGCGTCCTGCAGGGCCGCTTCGACGAGGCAGAGCAACTCCTCACCGGGTTCGAGGACGACCCCGACGCGACCCGCGTCGTCGTCGCGATGCGCGTCGCGCGCGGCGAGGCGCGAACAGCGGAGGCCCTGCTCGTACGACGCCTCGACGAGATCGGATGGACGAACCTCCTCGCGGCTCCGCTCCTCGAGCAGCTCGTCCAAGCGAGGCTTGCGGACGACCACGTGCCCGAAGCACGCGACGCCGCCGAGATGCTCGCGGCGATCGCCGGTCCCTCGGGTCGCGAGCGAGTCGACGCCGCGGGGGCTCTCGCCCGAGGGCGCGTCGCCTTGGCCGCCGGGGATGCAGACGCCGTCAACATCCTGCAGCGGGCGGTCAACGGATTCGCTCGGCTCGGGCTCCGGCTCGAGGCCGCGCAAGCTCGGCTCGAGCTCGCCCGTGCGCTGGCAGGCCAATCGCCGCCGGGGGCGATCGAGACAGCACGGCATGCACGCAACGAGCTGGAGGCGCTAGGCGCGTCGCGCGAAGCGGATGCCGCCGCAGCGCTGATGCGATCGCTCGGCGCTCGGGGGCGTGCGGGTCCGAGGAGTCTCGGGTCGCTCAGCCGCCGTGAGACCGAGGTGCTGCGGCTCCTCGGCGAGGGACTTTCGAACCGTGAGATCGCAGGCAGGCTGTTCATCAGCCCCAAGACCGCCGAGCATCATGTGGGCCGGATCTACGGGAAGCTCGGCCTCAAGTCTCGAGGTGAGGCCGCCGCCTATGCCGTGCGCAGTCTCGGGGCCGAATAGGGGGTTCCCCCCTACCGCGAGAAGCGGCGCCGCGCGAAACTGACGGGCAACCACGAAAGGAGGGTCGAATGTCCAACCAGAACAAAGAGGTGGTTAGGAAGTACTACGAAGTGGTTCTCAACGGGAGGAACCTCGACTCGGTCGGCGATTACTTCGCCGACGAGCGAATGGTCGAAGGTGTCCGCCGCGGCTGCTTCTCATACTTCACGGCGTTCCCGGACCTGCACGTCAGCCTCGACGAGCTGATCGCGGAAGGCGACACCGTCTTCCTCCGCTCGACGATGACCGGAACCCACGACGGTGAGTACAAGGGGATTCCGCCCACCGGCCGGCACATCGCGACAGAGTGCGCCGAGGTCTTCCGGATCGCGGACGGCAAGTTCGCCGGTTACTGGTGCCTGACGAACGTCGCCGGCCTGATGCGGCAGATCACCGAGGAGCAGGTCGTCGAGGCAGCGCCCACGGCCGCGGGCTGAGGGGCGGGGAGATGGATCTCTCGAATCCGAATAGCTTCCGCCGGCAGGTTGCAGGCGCCGCGATGATCGTCATGCCGCTGGTGTTCGTGCTCGCGGAGCTGCTTCACGCCCGCTTCCAGACCGAGGCCGCGAAGCAGCTCACGGCGGTCGCGGACAACACCGGCCGTTGGTACGCCGCGCACGCGCTCATCCTCCTCGCGCTCGCGCTCGCCGTGCCGGCGTTCCTCGGCCTCGTGCACCTGTTGGGGAGAGGCCGAGCCGCGCTCGGGCACCTGAGCCTCGTCGCATTCGTCCCCGGCCTCATCGCGATCGCTGCGATCGTCGGCATGGAGCTCGTGCTCTGGCAGATGGCCCAGCCGAGTGCGAACCGCGACGAGATGGTCGCGCTCGCGGAGCGGATCAACGAGAGCGCCGGCGTCGTCCCAGTGTTCCTGGTCGCGCTCTTGTTCCCGCTGGCGTGGCTCCTGATCGGGATCGGCCTGTACCGCGCGCGCACCGTGCCAGCGTGGACGGCCGTACTGATCGCGCTATCGCAGCCGATCGGGTTCATCGGTGAGCTCGCGGGAGGCCCGAAGGCGCTGGCCGTGCTCGCCCAGCTCGTGTTCGCGCTCGGACTGATCCCGGTGGGGATCCGCGTGCTCCGGCAGTCCGATGGTGACTGGGAACCGGATCGTCTGAGCGTGCCCATGCCCGCGACCGTCTGACAGCAACGCCAGATCAACCTCAACAGAAGGAGCAGACATGCCGAAAGCATCCAAAGCGACCGCCTCGGAGCGAGTCGAGGTCGAGGGCTACGAGGGACAGTTCGAGCACTGGGAGGGCGGCTACTCGGTCGGTTTCGAGAAGTACACGGCCGACGCCGACATGGCGCCCCTCTTCGCCGGCCTCCCCGACGACCGCTGCCAGTGCCCGCACTGGGGCTACGTCTTCAAGGGCAAGGTGAAGTTCACCTACGCGGGCGGCCATTCCGAGACGTACGAGGCGGGCGACGCGTACTACGCGCCGCCCGGGCATACCCCCACCCTCTTCGACGGCACCGAGCTCGTGGAGTTCCATCCAACCGAGGAGCTCGCGAAGACGATGGAGGTCGTCACCAAGAACATCGAGGCTGCCGGCTAAAGCGGCCATGGCACTTTGAGCGGGTTCATGGCGGGTTCAAGTCGCCAGGCGACGGGATGAACTGTCCGATTTACAGGGCTTTTTCGCGATGCCGTCATCACTCTAATGAAGGGGTCCGCGGTTCGAATCCGCGCGTCGGCTTCGTAGGTCGAAGAAATACCTGCATAACAGCAATTCGCGTTGTCTCGGCAGGAGACAAAGAGCACATCAGTTGAATGATGTGCTCTATCATCGAGTGTCACTCGCGGGTTCAGAGCAGGTCTGACCGCGGACATGACGGTAAGAGCCGGCAGCTCGTGATCTCGGTTCGAATCACGCGTCGGCCAAACAGACACAGAGCTCGCCGTCGAGCTCGATCTCGAAGCCTATGGGGTGCCAAAAGTCGGATCCCACCTGCGAATCCGCATTTTTCGGGAACGCGCACCGAATTTTGACATCCCACACGCGGGCTACCTGAGCGCGCTGCGCAGGCTGCCCGCGTAGCGGGCTCAGGGCGCCGGCCTGCGGCGGCTACGAGGTCTTGATGTAGATGTTCTCTCCGCCGCCACCTTGTTGAAGTTGACCCTCGTCCGATGCAGCTCCTGACGCGCAGAAGCTGCGGGCGCTCGCGATCGAGCCCTGCTTTACACTTTGAAGCCTTGCGTCCGCCGGCTCGGGAAGGGAGGTCGATGTGGATTACCGCGAGTTCAGGGCGCGGCAGCGCTCGATGACGCTCGAGCATCTTGGCTACCTGGCCGTAACCGTGGCCTACACGGACGTCGGCTCCGGCGAGCCCGTCGTGCTCCTGCACGGAATCCCAACCTGGTCATACCTCTACGCGGACGTCATCGCCGAGCTCGAGCCGCGCTGCCGGGCTCTCGCGCCGGACTTCCTAGGCCACGGGTACTCGGATCGCAGGGACCGATTCGATCGCTCTCTCGCTGCCCAGACAGGGGCGATCCTCGCCTTCCTCGACAACCTCGGCATCGAGAAGGCGACGATCGTCGGCCACGACACCGGCGGCGGAGTCGCGCTCATCCTCGCGATCGAGCACCCTGACCGCGTCGAACGGCTCGTCCTGACGAACGTCGTCGCCTACGACTCCTGGCCGATCGGCGACATGATCGCGCTCTCCGATCCGACCTGGAAGCACAAGCCGGTCGAGGAGGTCGTCGACTTCGTCGTGTCGGGTCTCCCGGACGGCATCCATCGCCCCGACCGGTTGACCGACGCCTTCAAAACGGGGATCGTCGCTCCGTACAGCGACGAAGAGGGCAAGATCAGCCTCATCCGGAACGCCAGCGCCCTGAACACGAATCACACGATGGCGCTCGTCGACCGCCACGGCGAGATCAGCGTCCCGACGCTCGTGCTCTGGGGGGTTCACGACCCGTGGCAAAGGATCGGGGACGGGGAGCGTCTGGCGAGGGAGATCCCGAACGCCCGTCTGGTGCGCGTCGAGGCGTCCCACTGGATCCCCCATGACGCGCCCGTGGAGTTCTCCCAGGCCATTCTCGACTTCTTGCGCAGCACGTAGAGGCCCGGCGCGCACCCAGCAGCCGGCGGGTGGGGCGCCGGAACCACGCACGGCATCGTGAGCATCAAACCAGGTAGTGGTTGCCCGGTTCCTCGTCTCTGCACACTCGCAGGCCTTTCGTACCTCGACGAGCGCCTGCGCGAGCCGGACGAGCTCGAGCTCGACGTCGGCGGCCTGCGTCGGAAGCAGGTTCACGCGTACTGGGACGGCTGCGCCTACGTCGTTTGACCGCCGGCCCCGTCGGGCCGAGCGGGTTCACCTGTGATGCAGGCGCGCAAGCCGGGAGAGCCCGTCGGGTGCGAGCACTTGGTTATCGCTGCAGATGGAGGATCTCTGCCATTCGCACCGAGTTTCTGCACCCGCGGGGGTTCGAACCCTCGACCCGTCTAGGGAAATCGGTTTTCGAGATTGTTTCCAGGTGCCGATTTGTATGCTCTTTTGCTCCGTGCGCCAGTCCTGCGCGCCAGCGCGCCGCGATCGCGCGCAGCAGCCCTTGACTCTGACGGTCCAGGGATCGTTGCTAGGCATGCGAGAGTGCGTCGCGAAGCCACTTCTTGTCCGGCTGGCCGGTGAGGCCGGCATCGGTCCGGTAGACGCGGCAGGAATAGACGAACTCGGTGCGCTCGTCGGCGCCCGGCTCGATGTCGCGGCGGTTGACTCGAATGGTCGGTGAGCCGAGGAAGCGCTCGCGCTCAGCAGCCTCCGGATCAGACACGTTGACGAGCCGAACCTCGGGCTCGAGGGCCAGTTCCCGAGCGACGGTCTCCACGAGCGACCGTGCCCCTTCGTGATTCGGGCAACCGTCGAAGGAGAGAATCTCGACCAGCGGGCGGTTGCTTTCGGGGGTCATGCGGGCTCCTTGGTTCGATCGGGTGGAACCTGGCAGGCGCCACGCCGGCCGCGAGCGCGCAGAGCGAGCACCGTGATGGCAGTCGCCGCTGCGACCAGGCCGGCCGTGAGCCCGGCGCTGACGCCGATCGCAGTGACGCTTACCCCGGCGCCCACGAGGAAAGGCAAGCCCGCGCAGCAGACGACGGCGAATACAGCGACTCCGAGGGTCCCAAAGCCGTTACGGGCCCCGCGTCGCGTTTAGCCCTCCTCGATCCGGCAGCAGGCCGCGATGTGTTCCGCGTTGTCCTCGAGCAGCGCGCTCGCAAGGTCGAGCATCTGCTCGACCCGCTCGTCGGCGATCCGGTTGTAGATCATCCGGTGCTCGCGGCGCGCCTCGACGAAGCCGCACCAGCGAAGGCAGGCGAGATGGTTCGAGACCTGGGGCTGGGGCAGGGCAAGCCGCGCGACGAGCGCGCCGACCGAGAGCTCCCCCTCCGAGCGGAGGAGTTCGAGGATGCGCAGCCGGGTTGAGTCGCCGAGACCTCGGAAGTACTTGGCGACGAGGTCGCTTCTGGCGGGAGCTTCCGGGAGCTTGAACGGGGCAGTCTGATTCATGTACGTGTTCCTTCTGATATAAGGCAGATCCAATGTAGCGACTGTTCGAGCTAGCTGCAAGCACTGGCCGATCCCAGTTCGTACACCCGACCACCAGGAGGCCATCGCGTGAGTGGAACGTTCGACGCCGTCGTCATCGGTGCCGGTCCCGCCGGGGAGGTGGCGGTGGGCGCTCTCGCGCGGGCCGGCATGCACGTCGCGCTCGTGGAGCGGGAGCTCGTCGGCGGAGAGTGCGGCTACTGGGCGTGCATTCCCTCGAAGACGCTGCTTCGCCCACCGGAAGTCCGAGGAGAAAGCGAGCGCCTCGCCGGCGTCTCTCGGCCCGAGCTCGACTGGCAGAGGATCGCCGCCTACCGCGACTGGATGATCCGCGATCTGGACGACTCGAAGACGGTCGCCCGCTACGAGAGGGACGGGGTCACCGTCGTGAAGGCTCACGCCCGTCTGGCCGGGCCCGGTCGTGTCGAGGCCGACGGTCGGGTGCTCGAGAGCGAGCGGATCATCCTCGCAACCGGCTCAGACTCGTTCATCCCCCCGGTCGAGGGCTTGAGCGAAGCCGGCTACTGGACGAATCGAGAGGCAACAACGCTCCAGGAGATTCCGAAGAGCGCCGTGTTCATCGGCGGCGGGCCGGTCGGGATCGAGCTCGGGCAGATGCTCGCCCGCTTCGGCTCCCGGGTGACGATCGTCCACAACCATGAGTCGCTGCTCAAGCGCGAGGACCCGGCCGTCAGCAAGCTGATCGGCAAGGAGCTCGAAGCCGACGGCGTCCGGCTCCTGCTCGGCCGGACGGCCGAGAGCGTCAAAGTGCACGAGGGCCAGCGTGTTGTTCGCCTCGACGACGGAAGCGAGGCTCGCGGCGAGGTGCTCGTGGTCTCGGCCGGGCGCGTCCCTCGCACCCAAGGGCTCGGGCTCGAGAGCGCCGGTATCGAAGCCGGCACAGGTGGAGTGGCGGTCGACGAGCGCTGTCGTGCCGCCGACGGCGTCTGGGCGATCGGCGACGTGACCGGCGTCTCGCTCTTCACGCACGTCGGCAAGTACCAGGCGCGCGTCGCGACCGCCGACATCCTCGGCCAGGACGCCAAGGCCGACTACCGAGCCATCCCACGAGTCGTCTTCACCGACCCCGAGGTCGCGGCCGTCGGCTTGACGCTCGAGCAGGCCCGCGAGCGAGGCATCGACGTGGCCGCGGCGACCGTCGACCTGGTCGAATCGATTGCTCGCCCGTACACCTACGAGGAGCATCCGCGCGGCACACTCGCCATCGTGGTCGACCAGGCTCGCGGCGTCCTCGTCGGCGCCTGGGCCGTCGCCCCGCTCGCAGGCGAATGGATCCACCAAGCCGTCCTCGCGATCCGGGCGGAGATTCCCGTCAGCGTCCTCGAGGACACGGTCGCACAGTTCCCGACCTTCAGCGAGGGATACCTGAGCGCCTTTCGCAAGCTTCCCGGAGGTGATCTCGCCTTGTGAGCTAGACGGCACCCGACGGCTTGCCCGGCTGGCCTCGCCACTGCTGAAACTCCTCCCGAAGCTGCATCCGGGCGCGGTGGATTCGGCTCTTGGCCGCGGGTACGGTGAGCCCGAGGGCGTCGGCAACCTCCTGGTTTGAGAGGCCCTCGACGTCGCGGAGGACGAGCGGCGCACGGAGGTCGAAGTCGAGCGCGCGGATGCGGGCGGCGAGGAAGGCGAGCTCCTCCTGCTCCTCGGCCTGGTCGTCCGGACCGCGAGCGCCGGGCATGGGTGAGGCCGGCGCCTCCTCGACGTCCGGAAGCGGGCGGGTATCGAGCCGCTTGCGCCGAACACGCTGAAGCGCCTCGTTGACGGCGATGCGGTAGAGCCACGTGAAGGGAGCCGCGTCGCCTCGGAATCGGTCGAGGTTCCGCCACGCTTGGACGAAGGTGTCCTGCGCCGCCTCGTCGACGTCGCGCTCGTCGTCCAACAGCCGCCCGAGGACGGCGCGGACACGGCGCTCGAACCTGCGGACGAACTCGGCGAACGCCTCGACTTCGCCGTCTCGTGCCCGTGTGAGGAGCCGGGCCTCGTCGTCGTCCACGGGACGACGCTAGCATCGCCTCGCCCCCCGACGCTCCGAACAAGCCCTTTCCGGAAAGGCCCCGCGCATCGACGCAGGCGCAGGCTGCATCATACGACCGTGCGCCTCCTCACCCATCCTCTGAACGGCTCCCACGAGGAAACCGCCCGCTCGATGTCGGACTACGCCGAGGGCGATCTTCGCGGCTACCGACGCTTCCGGGTGGCGCGCCATCTCGCCCGCTGCGAGATGTGCCAGGCGGCGTTTCGCGCCTTCCTCGCCACGCTCAGCTCGCTCGCCGCACTCGGCCGCCGCGAGCCCGAGCCGAAGCCGGAGCTCGTCGACGCGGTCATCGAGCGGATCAGGGCCGAGGGCGACTCGAGTCCAACGTGAAATCGTTCGAGAGCGATCTGCATCGAACGGCCCGAGATGAGTCGATACTCACCGCTCGACGGCAGGAGTGCGTTCGGTGAGCCAGCCTAGGGCCAAGCAGGCGCGTCGGCCAGCGGGTGGCACCGGGCCGGGACCACCCGGCAAACGCGGGTCCACGACCCCCAGGTGGCTCTGGATCTCCGTCGCCGCTGTTGCCGTCGCCGCAGTGGTCGCCGTGGGCGTTCTCCGCGCGGGGAGCGGTGACGCCGCCGGCCCGAGCGCGAGCGCCAGCCCGAGCGAGTCCGGACCGGCGACCGAGCTGAGCGGCAATGACCCGGTCACCGGCAAGGAGGTCAGCCTCGACGCCTATGCCGGCAAGCCGATCGTCCTGAACGTCTGGGCCTCCTGGTGCCCGGGCTGCAACGAGGAGGCGGTCGACCTGCGCGAGTTCGCGAAGAAGCATCCGGAAGCGCAGGTGATCGGGATCGACTACCAAGACACCGAGAGCGGCGCCGCGGCCTTCTACGACCGTTGGAGCTGGAGCCACCCGAGCATCTTCGACCCGAACGGCGAGATCGCGAACGAGCTGGGCCTGCAGGGTCTTCCCACCACGGTCTTCCTCGACGCCCAGCACCGGGTCGTGACGAGGATCGTCGGGGCGACGACTCTGTCCGGGTTCGAGGAAGGTCTCCGGGCGGCCAAGAAGGCGTGACCCGCCGCCCGGCGGTCGCGTCGCTCCTTTACAGCCTGCTGCTCGCCGCCATGGCGTCGGGCCAGATCGCCGATCGGGACGGCTTCGCGGAAGCGATCGAGGGATCTCGGCTCCTCGAAGGCACGGCTGCGGCGGGCGCCTCGTACGCACTGCCCTCGCTCGAGCTCGCCGTGGCGATCCTGCTCCTCGCGAGCAGGGCCGGTCCGAGGGCGCTCGGGCGGGCCGGCGGGGCGCTTGGCCTCGCGCTCGCGGTCTTCTGGTCGACGCTTGCGGCACAGGCCTTCGTGCGCGGCCTCTCGGTCGGCAACTGCGCCTGCTTCGGCGTTTACCTCGCCCAGGAGCTTCGCTGGTGGGTCCTGCTCGAGGACGCCTACATGCTCGCCCTGGCGTGGTACGCGGCCGCGAACGCCGGGCTCTCCCTGCCGCGTCCACGGCTCGCCCGGCCGGCCCGGCGTGTCGTCCTCTCGTAGGCGTGCCCGCCGCCAGGCGCCTGCTCGCGATCGCGCTTCTGCTGCTCTTGGCCGGCTGCACGGGCGGGGGAGAACGTCAGGAGCGGCCGACGTCACCGCCGGCCGGCGCGACGACTCTCGCGCAGGGCGTCTTCCGCCTCGCTGCCGCTTCGTCGTTCGACGATCCCGGCTTTCACGCCGTCGTGGCGGTGAGCGGGCCCGTGCGCCGCGAGGTCGCGGCTCGGGGCAAGCAGAGGCTCGTTTTCACGCTTCGGGACCCGGGGCGCCCGGAAGAGGCCTGTACGAGCGAGCACCCTCTCTCCGGCTGCGCCACGGTCGACTGGTCGGATGCGGAGGATCGGCCGCACGTGCCGCCGGGCGGAGTCTTCGACAATCGCCTCACGATCGAGCTTGCCTCCGGCGCGAGGAAGCTCTACCTGCGCGAGTCCGGCGCCCTCGCGACGTCGCCCGGAACCTTCGAGCCCGGCTGACCGCACTCGGCCGTCGGCGGAGCCGAGCGGACGTGGACGACGATTCTCCCTGAGAGCCCGGCGCCCGGGCAGCGATTCGAGCTCCGCCTGGTCATGACGAAGTTCGGTGCGCCGGACGTGCGAGTCGCCTACCGGATCAGCCTCCAGCCCATCTGATTGCCGTGTCGGGGTGGAAGTGCGACCACGCGAACCAGAAGGCGCTCGCCTGCGGCACCGCCTCGAGCTTTCGCCCGGCGAGCGAGCCCGAGCGACCGCGCCCGAAGAAGTTGAAGACGGAGCCCGTTCTCGTCTCGACGAAGCGGCCGTCCACAACCCGGAAGTGGAGGCGCCGGCCATCGAGCCACGCCGACCAGACCGTCGCCGACCAGCCCTTGGGCGCGCTCGCGAGCCGCTCGCTCTGCTCCGCCTGCGCCGTCCCGAAGCGGAAGAAGGCGAGGAGCGGAAGCGAACCGAGCCGGGCGGTCTCGACGACCGGCCGCCGGCTGCGGGCCGGGACGGCGAAGGCCACGGATCCGTCTCGCGTCGCCACCCCGACCACCCGCCACTTCGGCGGAAGCCGTGCGTCCGCCTTCTGGCCCTCCGGGTTCGCCGAGGAACGCAGCAAGGGGCTCTGCTCGGCCGGATCGCTGTCGTAGCCGCCGTACGGGTCGAGCCCGTAGCGGTACTCCTCTGGCTTCGGCGCGCGCATGACGAGCCCGGCGGGGTGCTCCGCTCGCCACTCCCCGAACGACACGAGCTGCGCCGGGAGCGGCGCGAGCCTGCGTCCCTCGAGCTCGCCGCCGACCGCCTCGCCGGTTATCTGCTGCCACCGTGAGAGGGTATGGCGATCGAACATGACGAGATTCAGATACTCGAGCTGGCCCGAGACGCCGAACGTGAGGATGCGGTTCCCCACCCGACGCGAGTGCGCGGCGGCGCTGTCGCAGAGCGGGCAGAAGGTGACGACGACCGGGTGCCCGTCGACGACGTCGTTCACGATCTCGTGGTAGACGAGGTAGCGCACGGGATAGGCGCGTGCCGCGCCCACGAGCTCGAGCGCGACGACGGGCTCGTTCCGGGGCAGCTTCGCGTGCACGGACGCGAGGAAGCGCGGGTGGGTGACGGCGGGAATCGAGTCGAAGGGCGCGCAGAATGCGCCGGAGCCTTGGGCGAGCGCCTCCTGGCGCCGGGCCGGGGAGTAGGTGATCGCCGTGACGCGGTGGGAGCGAGCGAGCGGGGACTCGGCGGCCGGGGCCGTCGTCGGCTGCGTGGGTCCGGTGTCCGGCTCGGAGCCGACCACGTGCGAGCAGCCGGCGACGGTGGTCGCGGCGGCGAGGAACGCCGCCGAGCGTGCGAGGAAGCGGAAGGACATGCCCAGCTGGTTCGATGCCGCCGGCTCCCGGCCGGTTCCGCTTCGGAATCGCCCCGGGTCGAGTCGGCATCCGACCGGGAACCGTCGAGAAGGGAGGGCCTGTGGCGCTGAACGCAACGAGGCAAGCGAGGGTCGACCGCGACGAGGTCTTCCTCGAGCTGACCAAGTCGATCTGCCCCGTCTGCAAGCGCGTGATCGAGGCGGAGGTGAACGTCCGCGACAACCGGGTCGTCATGCGCAAGAGCTGTCCCGAGCATGGGCCCTTCGAGGCGCTCGTCTACTCGGACGCTGAGCTCTACGTCGCGCAGCAGCGCTACAACAAGCCCGGGACGCTTCCGCTCGAGTTCCAGACCGAGGTGCGCGACGGCTGCCCGCTCGACTGCGGACTCTGTCCCGACCACAAGCAGCACGCCTGCCTCGGTCTGATCGAAGTGAACACCGGCTGCAACCTCGACTGCCCGATCTGTTTCGCCGACTCGGGCCACCAGCCCGACGGCTTCTCGCTGACGCGCGAGCAGGTCGCCTTCATGCTCGACACCTTCGTTGCCGCCGAAGGGGAGCCCGAGGTCGTGCAGTTCTCGGGCGGCGAGCCGAGCATCCATCCCGAGATCGTCACGTTCATGGAGATGGCGAAGGAGCGCGGGATTCGCGTCGTCATGCTGAACACGAACGGGATCCGGCTCGGGCGCGACCGGCGCTTCGCGCCCGAGCTCGCACGGGTCGGCGCGCACGTCTATCTCCAGTTCGACGGCTTCGACCTCGAGACCCACCTCGCGGTCCGCGGGAAGGACCTGCGCGAGGACAAGCGGCGCGCGCTCGAAGCCTGTGCCGAGCACGGCGTTACGGTGACGCTCGTCGCGGCCGTCGAGCGCGGGGTCAACGAGCACGAGGCGGGTGCGATCGTCCGCTTCGGCGTCTCGCACCCGGCCGTGAACAGCGTCGTCTTCCAGCCGGTAACCCATTCCGGGCGTCACCGCGTCTTCGACCCGCTCGAGCGCCTGACCAACCCGGACGTGATGCGGCTCGTCGCCGAGCAGCTCCCAGACTGGTTCCGGGTCTCGGACTTCGTGCCCGTCCCCTGCTGCTTCCCGACCTGCCGCAGTATGAGCTACGCGCTCGTCGACGGCGAGAGCGTGGTTCCCTTCACCCGCATCCTCGAGATCGACGACTACCTCGACTACGTCTCGAACCGCGTCCTGCCGGACCTCGACCTGCGGCACGCGCTCGAGAAGATGTTCTCGTCGTCGGCGGCGCCGGGCGCCGAGGAGGCGCTCCTTGCCTGCGCGGACTGCGGCATCGACCTGCCAGCGGCGCTCGACGACGTCCGCTCGCACGTCTTCGTCGTCACCGTCCAGGACTTCCAGGACGCGTACACGCTGAACGTGCGCCAGCTCATGAAATGCTGCATCGAGCAGATCACGCCGGACGGCCGCCTCATCCCCTTCTGCGCCTACAACACGGTCGGCTACCGCGAGCAGGTGCGCGAGCAGCTCTCCGGCACGAGCGTTGCTCCGGTCGTCCCGAACGCGCGCCAACTCCTGCCGCTTCTCGAGGAGACCCCCTATGGCTCGCGGACTGTCGCGGGGAACAGATGTGCCGGCCACGCCGCGGCGAATCTCGGCCGGAGGCTCGACCCGTGACGGGGGCTCCGGACGTCGTCAAGGCCTGCTGCGCGAGCGCCTACTCGAGCCCCGCTGCCCGCTGGCTTCTCGGCGACAGCTACCACCCAGGCGGGGCTGAGCTGACGGGCAGGCTCGTCCGAGCGCTCGAGGTCGGCCCGGGGGCGACCGTCCTCGACGTCGCGAGCGGCCCCGGCACGAGCGCGCTCCAGGCTGCGCGCGAGGCCGGCTGCCGGGTTGTCGGGATCGATCTGTCCGAGGAGAGCGTCGCCTCCGCGGGCCGCGCCGCCGCGGACGCAGGCCTCGACGACCGCGTGCGCTTCCTGCACGGCGACGCCGAGGCGATCCCACTTCCGGACGTGAGCGCAGTCGGCGTTCTCTGCGAGTGCTCGCTCTGCCTCTTCCCCGACAAGGAGATGGCAGCGGCGGAGTTCGCCCGGGTGCTCCGGCCCGGCGGCCGGCTCGCCCTCTCCGACGTCACGGCGGCGGCCGAGCTTCCCACCGAGCTTCGCAGCCTCAACGCCTGGATGGCCTGCCTCGCCGACGCTCGTCCGCTCGAAGGGATCGCCGAGCTCCTGGAGGAGGCGGGCTTCGCAATCGTCAGAACCGAGCGCCACGACGCCGCCCTCGACGCGCTGCTCGACCGGGTCGAGGGGCGCCTGCGGGTTGCCCGCATCGCCGGGAACCTGCTGCCGTCTGAGATCGGTCGCGGGACGGAGCGCTGGCTCGGGCTCGTCGCGGCCGCGCGCGAGGCGGTTCGCGACGGCCTGCTCGGCTACGGCGTCGTCGTCGCCGCGCGCCGGTGACCAGCGGTGAGCGCTGGACCCGCGAGGCGCTCGTCGACCTGCGCGCCGCCGGCTACGCTCCTCGCGCCTGGGCCATCTTCCTTCTTCGCTCGCGCGCGCGCGCCCGAGAGCGGCGGGCCGAGCGACCGCGCGAGCACCGGCAGGCGCTTGCTCTTGGCGCAGCAGGGCTCGCCGCCTGGGCGGGGGCGGCCGTCGCGGGACACCCGCCGCTCGCGGCAGCCGGAGCGCTCTGGTGGGTGCTCGTCGTTCTCATGGTCGACTGGCACCTCGGAATGCTCGAGCGCGCGGACGGCACGCCTGTTTGCGGGCTCGGGCTGGCGAACGTCCTGACGGTGCTGCGGGCCGGGACGGTGCCGGCGCTGCTCGCGCTCGACGGGACCGCCCTCGTCATCTTGTTCCTCCTCGCCGGATTGACGGACGGCGTTGACGGGCGACTCGCCCGCGCCCGGGGCGAGACGACTCGCCTCGGCTTCTGGCTCGACGCGACAGTGGACGGCATCTTCCTCGGCGCGGCCGCTCTCGGGCTCGCCCGCGCCGGGCTCCTTCCTGGCTGGGCGACCGCGCTCGTCGTCGTCCGCTACGCCCTTCCCTGGGTCGTCGTCTCGGTCGCCTACTTCCGCACGGCGAGGCCCCCCGATCTACGGCGGGCCGTCTCCGGGCGGCTGCCCGGACTCCTCCTCTTCTCCGGGCTCGTCCTCGCGGGCCTCGGCATGCGCGAAGGGGCGGCGCTCGCCGCATTCGGGGCGCTCGCTGGACTCGCGACGCTCGCGGCGAGCATCGCTCGTGCCTACGCGCTGGCGGACTCGGCCGCCTGAGCCGCGCTCTCGGGGTCGTTCTCGATCAACGCCCGCCCGAGCGGGAAGAGCTGGGCGCTCGCCTGCTGCACGGCCATGCTCGCGGAGGGATAGGCGTGGATCGCCTCGGTGAGTCGTCCCGCGAAGCAGCGCGTCTTCATCGCGAGCACGCACTCGTGGATCGGCTCGCCCTCGAGTCCCCGTCCGTCGAAGCTCATGGCGTGGACCGTAGCGACCCGGGCGGCGTCGAATTGGCTCCTGGGCGCATCAGACCGGGGCGTGAGAACCCCTTTCCTTATCGGGGCGACCGTGCTCACCCTCCTCGGGGCGGGGTGCGCCGGGGGCTCGGACGAGGCCGCGCCTGCCGGCCAGACGGCGTCGGCCGGAGTCGGCCAGACGGACTCCCCGGGCGACGACGAGCTCGGCGTCTCGAGGGCCGGCTGGAAGACCGATTTCTCGAGGCACACGGTCTCGCTGAGCGAGTTCCAGGGCGGCGGGCCCGGCAAGGACGGCATCCCGGCGCTCGACGACCCGTCCTTCGCGGGCGTCGACGCCGCCGGCGCGTGGCTCGAGGCCCGCGAGCCGGTGCTCGAGCTCGAGCTCGGGGGCGAGGCGCGGGCGTACCCGCTCCAGATCCTGATCTGGCACGAGATCGTGAACGACGAGGTCGCCGGGACGCCTGTCGCCGTCACCTTTTGCCCGCTCTGCAACACCGCGATCGTCTTCGACCGGCGCCTCCGCGGTCGCCTGCTCGATTTCGGAACGACCGGCAACCTCCGGAACTCCGACCTCGTCATGTACGACCGCCAGACGGAAAGCTGGTGGCAGCAGTTCGGTGGCGAGGCGGTCGTCGGTGATCTCGCCGGCGCGAAGCTCGAGAAGGTGCCCGCGCGGATCGTCGCCTGGGAGGACTTCGCTTCGGCGCATCCGGACGGCCAGGTGCTCGACCGGCCGAAGACCGGGGACGGCAGCTTCGAGCGCCCCTA
>JBBQXP010000067.1:0-16723 GCA_038209555.1 Gaiellales bacterium | reverse complement strand
GCCGCCTACTACGAACGGCTGCTCGCCACCGGCAAGACCACCCGAGAAGCACGCCGCTGCATCAAACGCGCGCTCGCCCGCCACTTCTACCGACGCCTTCGCGAGATACCGACGCTCGGCTTGACAACATAGAAGCGTCGGCTTTGCGAGCCGCTTTCTAACGACCCACTAACGCTGCACACGGTGGAGCGAGCCCCTTGGGGGAGGCCTCGAACCTCCCCCAAGAGACGTATCGCCCTACGGTGTGAGGACGCTCGAGAAGACGTCCTGTGATGCAGGGCCGTTCCCCGTCCAAGAGACGGCGACCCGATTCGCGAGCGAGTCGATCCCAATGTAGTCGCCCATGAACGGCGAGCTTCCGGGCGGCTGGATGTTGCCGTTGATGCCGTAGGCGAGATAGGTACGGCTCATCGTGGTCGCCCCATCAGCAACCTGGCCGTAGAAGACGTCCATGAGCGCGATGTTCCGGTGGTAGTCGTAGGAGACGATGTCGAGGCGTCCGCCGGGACGGACCGAAAGCCACGGCATTACCTCGTCGCTCGGGTCGTGGGTCAGGTTCGCCTGCTGCGAGGCGGGGAAGGTCGTCCCGTGATCGGTCGAGCGCGCGATGTAGAGGTCGAGATTGCCGGTGACGTAGTCGCCCGTCAGGAGATCGACCGTGCCGTCCGACTCGACGCCTATCGACGCCTGCATCGACGAGCGCCACTGGGCTCCGGGCAACTGGAAGGGAGCGGGGACGAGGTCGCGAACCTTGACGCTTCGCGTGAACTTCGTCTCACCCGGCCGCATCTGACTGACGACCACCGCCTGCTCGTTCCACTCTGTCACGTGCTGCCAGATGCCCGTGGTCGCGTAGACCGTCCCGTCCGGCGCGCCCGCGAGCGAGACGTCGAACCGGTCGACAGCGTTTCGCCGGTAATCCGACGCGATCTCATAGGGGCCCTGATACGTCTTCCCTCCGTCGGAGGAGATCTTGGCGAACGAACGCGCTGCGTAGCCGTTCCAGATCGTGTAGGCGACCAGAACCCGGTTCTTATACCGGTCGATTGTCATCATGTTGTGATCCTGCAGGTGACCCAGGTTCTGGCCATACGAGATCTGTTGAAGGTCACCCCAGGTGTTCCCGCCGTCTGTCGAGCGCGCCTGGTAAATCGCGCTGGGCTGGCTCTTGCTCGCGCCCCATGCGGCACACGACACGACCGCCGTCCCGTCCTTCAGGAAACCGACCGACGGGTCACCGGCGCCGTAATCGAATGTCGGATTGCCGCCCTCCGGCGTCACGCCGCGCAACCAGCTCGTGTGCCAGGTAAGACCGCCGTCGGTCGAGTAGCCGAGCCCGCATGATTTACCGGGCCCGTAATCGTTCCAGGCGGCGATCAGGTTCTGCGAATTCGTCGGGTTGATCGCGATGTCGACCTCGTTGTCGCCGTTGTCATCCCTCGTGATGTTCGCCGTGGTCAGCAGCTGCACGGCACCAGCTGGGACAGCGACCGCGAGAAAGACTCCCAAGCAGAAAACGAGCACCACCGCAATACGTGCTCTACTCATCCCCATTCCTTTCTCGTCGCGTCAGGTCGGGCTGGACGCCGTCCTGATATCTGCCCCGGATGGACCAGCCGGTTGTATGCCCCCCGGCTATGAGAGTCAAGCGGTCACGCACGGGCTTCACCAGGCGTCGAAGTAAAGCTCGCCGAACTCATTCTCCTCGTATAAGCAACTAGGGCCGGTGCGACTGGCCCTCTGAGCTGCGGCCGTCGCTCGCGGCATCGGCGGTCTCCTGGCCGCTGCTTGCATTGCCGGACCCGGCCGAGCTCTTTCCGCCGCTCGCGGTGTTTGCAGTCGAGGTACCCGTCGAACTCTTACCGCCGCTGGCCGTGTCGGCCGTGTCGGTGCCGCCGCCGTTCGGCGTTTCGACCGGCGCGCCTGCGCCAGAGGCCGAGCCGTGCTGTCCGGCCCTGCTCTTGCCCCCGCTCGCTGCGGTCGAGATAGCGGCGCCCTTCTCGATACCGGTCAGCTCGGTCGTGGTGGCGAGCTCGGAGATGTCCGAGCCCTTGCCCACATGAGCAGGCCGGCTCGGGACGCTTGCCGAGTTGCCCCGGACGTCCGGACGCGTGCCGGCGGTCTCGTTCGCGCCGGGAACGGTGATGCCCACCTTGGCCAGCATCTCGGACGCCACGTCCTGGGCGGCGCCGGGCAGGGAACCGGCGGACGCCATTCCGCAGCTCGCGGCGAACGCTGCGGCAAGGACAGCAGCGGTGAGACGGGGGCGTGAGAGCGCAAAGGGCACGAACGACCTCCTGGACGCTGCGGGGTTTCGATGGACGCGTAAGCGAAGCGCTGCCGCCATGGCGGCCACCGTTTCGGGCTCGCGAGCGAGCTCCTCGCTCGAGGCCTCCGCCGAGGCTGCCTCGAGGAGGCGCACGACCCGGCCGTAACCGGCCGGTGCGCCCTCAGGGGCGACCAACCCTGCGAGCAGACGGTCGGCGGTGTCGCTCTCGAGTGGCAGCGGCTGCATCTCACTATCCATATCGCTCCAGAAGGTCATCGCGTTACAGGTCTTCCGTCACGCGCGAGCTGCTCGGCGAGCCGCTGAAGCGCCCGATGCTGGAGCACGCGCACCGCTCCAGGCTTCTTCCCCACGATCTTGGCGACGTCGGCCACTTCGAACCCGGCAAGGACACGGAGCAGAACCACTTCTGCCTGGCCAGGGGGAAGCGCGGCGATGCGCGCCAGCGCAGCCTCGGTCTCGTTGGCTGCGAGGACGGCGGCTTCGGTGTCGTCGGGCCCGGGTCCCTGGCCGAATTCATCGAGGCTGCGGGACGCTCGGCGCATGCGCTCCCCCCGGCGCCGATGATCGATCAGCCGCCGCCGGGCGATCGTGAAAAGCCAACGCCGAAACGCCCATTCGCCACCTTGGAAGCGGTCGAGACCCGCGACCGCGTCGAGCCATGTCTCCGAGACGAGATCCTCGCCGTCATTCGGTTCCTGCGCCCGGAGATACCGCAGAAGCCCAGGGTGGAACTCCCGGTAGAGCGCCGAGAGTGCCCACTCCGCCCCCGTCCTCGCAGCGGCGAGCACCGCTGCGAATTGTTCTCCGAGCGACACAGCTCCGAGCGTAGCGGCTGATTATGAGGAAAAAGAGGTGATGGTGGCATGGCCGAAGTTGCCGCGCGGGTCGAAGCCTGATCCGGGGCGCCGAACCAGCTCGCTCCTAGCGAAGCGCCTACCGCTGCCGTTAGAAGCGTGCCAGCTCTCGACGCCAGCGAGCTGGTGTCTGTAACGCTTTGCTAACGAACCTGTTAGCACGGCCCAGAACCAGACGACACGGGTGACCGTTGGATTTGCCAGAAATCCCTTCAATGCGCCGACCAAGGCATACCCCGGAGCACGGGCGATCACAGCGCGGAAAGAAGCGCTGGTTTTGAGCGCGACGCTCATCGAGCGTGACGGAGACGCGATCGAGCCCGCCGACCGGGCTGCGATCGAGGAGCAGCTCCGCGCGGGCGAGTTCTTCTGGCTTGACCTCCAGGAGCCCGACGAGTCTGACTTCGAGCTCCTCCGGCAGGCGTTCGAGTTCCATCCACTGTCGATCGAGGACTCGCAGGACTTCGGCCAGCGCGCGAAGCTCGAGACCTACGGCGACTACATCTTCCTGGTCGTCTACGGGTGGTCTCCGGACGATGACGGCCTGGTCGAGGTGCACTGCTTCTACTCGGAGCGCTTCCTGGTCACCGTCCACCGAGACGAGGCCCCCGCCCTGGGCGAGCTCAAGGAGCACTGCGCGGCACACCGCATCGACCTTCGGGATCCGGCTCTCACCCTGCACCGTGTCGTCGACAACCTCGTCGACAGCTTCTTTCCGGTTCTCGACGGCTTCGACGTCGACCTGGACGAGCTCGAGGGCGACTTCTTCCGTGCCCCGGGCGACGAGCCGCTGCAAAGGCTCTTCTCGATGAAGCGCAGGCTTGCGACGCTGCGCCGTGCGATTGCGCCGGAGCGCGACCTGTTCGCCCATCTGGATCGCGACGAGATCCCCGGGCTCGACACGGAGAGCGCACGCTACTTCCGGGACGTCTCCGACCACCTCTACCGACTCGCGGAGACGATCGACAGCTTCCACGACCTCACGCTGAGCGCCATGGACGTCTTCCTCTCGAGCTCCTCGAACCGGATGAACGCGGTCATGAAGCAGCTGACGATCATCGCAACGATCTTCCTGCCGCTCAGCTACATCGCCGGCTTCTGGGGTCAGAACTTCGGCTTCATGGTCGACCACGTCGGAAGCGCGGCTGCGTTCGTCCTGGGCGGAATCCTTCTTGAGCTCGTGACCGCCATCTTCCTGGTCGTCTACTTCCGGCGAAAGCAATGGCTGTGAAGCGGCTCTGGGCACCGTGGCGGCTGCAGTACGTCCAGAGCGCCGAGGAGCAGACTGGCTGCGTCTTCTGCGACGCGGCCGCGGGCGCGGACGAGGACCGGCTCGTGGTGCACAGGGGCGAGCACGCGTTCGTCCTCCTGAACAAGTTCCCGTACGCCTCCGGCCACCTGATGATCGCGCCGTACGCGCACACGGGCCGCTTCGGCGACGTCTCCGATGCCGAGGCGCTCGAGGTGCACACGCTGGCCGCCACCGCGCTCGACGTGCTCGGCGAGGCCATGCACCCGCAGGGCTACAACCTCGGCTGGAACCTGGGGCGGGTGGCAGGCGCGGGCGTCGTCGACCACGTCCACATCCACGTCGTTCCACGGTGGGCCGGCGACACGAACTTCATGCCGGTCCTCGCCGACGTCAAGGTGATCCCGGAGGCTCTCGAGGACACCCGCACGAAGCTCGTCGCGGCCTGGACGCACTAGCCCGTGGCGCTCGACCCCAAGGTC
Organism: Gaiellales bacterium; assembly: GCA_038209555.1. Lineage (GTDB taxonomy): Bacteria > Actinomycetota > Thermoleophilia > Gaiellales > Gaiellaceae > DASQGA01. The sequence continues at coordinate 11,848 of JBBQXP010000067.1, read as the reverse complement.
TTCAAGGCCTACGACATTCGCGGCCTGTACCCGGAGGAGCTCGACGAGGATGGCGCCTACAGGATCGGCCGGGCCTATGCGGAGGAGTTCGAGCCGCAGGCGATCGCCGTCGGCCGGGACATGCGCGTCTCGTCTCCGACCATGGCCGGAGCGGCCATCGAGGGTGTTCTCGACGCGGGTGTGGACGTCGTCGACGTCGGGATGATCGGCACCGAAATGCTCTATTTCGGAGTCGGAGAGCTGGATCTCGATGGCGGCTTCACGATCACCGCCTCGCACAACCCGAAGGAGTACACGGGCATGAAGATCATCCGCCGAGGGGCGCTCCCGGTCGGCGGGGACTCCGGGCTGCTCGAGATTCGCCGCCGCGCGGAGACCGGGTTCGGTGATGAACCCTCTCGGCGCGGGGAGCGGCGCGAGCACGACCTCTACCCTGCTTTCACCGAGCGGGTGCTCTCGTTCATCGAGCCCGGCGCGGTCGAGCCGCTCCGGGTCGTGGTCGACGCGGCGAACGGCATGGCCGGGGCGATGCTGCCCGGGATCCTCGAGCGTCTCCCGATCGAGGCGGTCAGCTGTTTCTTCGATCCCGACGGCACGTTCCCGAATCACGAGCCCAACCCGCTCTTGCCCGAGAACCGGGAGTTCGTGATCCAGAAGGTGCTCGACGAGCGGGCCGACCTCGGCATCGCCTTCGACGGCGATGCGGACCGGTGCTTCTTCGTCGACGACAGCGGCGAGTTCGTTCCGGGCGACTTCGTGACGGCGCTCCTGGCTCGCTCGATGCTCGAGAAGGAGCCGGGTGGAACGATCATCTACGACGTGCGAGCGAGCTGGGCGGTGCCGGACGTGGTTCGCGCCGCGGGCGGCACACCGGTCGTGAACCGGGTCGGCCATGCGTTCATCAAGCACCGGATGCGCGAGGTGGACGCTGTCTTCGCCGGCGAGGTCTCGGGCCATTACTACTTCCGCGGCTTCAGCCAGGCCGACTCCGGGACCATCCCTGCGCTCCTCATGCTCGAGCTGATCTCGAAAGAGGGCCGCAAGCTCTCCGAGATCCTGCAGCCCTTCCGCGAGCGCTGCTTCCTGACCGGCGAGATCAACACGCCGGTCGCGGACGTGCCCGGGAAGCTCTGGGAGCTCGAGGCACGCTTCGGGCCGGAGGGTGAGGTGTCGCACCTCGACGGCCTTTCGATCACGGCTGAGGACTGGCACATGAACGTCCGCCCGTCGAACACGGAGCCGCTGCTGCGACTGAACCTCGAGGCACTCAGCAAGGAGCTCATGGAGCAAAAGCGATACGAAGTGCTTGAGGTCATTCGCGCCTAGCGCGGAGGGCCGAAGTCTTCCCAGTCTGTTCAAATTTCCGCGAGGCTACGATCTGGCGGTGACACTCACCCTTGGGCACACGAGCGACCGGCGGCCGCCTTTCAAATTCGCGGCCTATACGCGCGTGGGATTCTCCGACACCGACGCTCAGGGGATCGTCTACTACGGCCGCTACCTCCCGTACTTCGACTTCGCGCGGGTCGAATACCACCGGCACCTGGGTCTCCTGGTAACGGACCGCGGCGAGCATGACTTCGTCATGCGGGCGGCGAGCGTCCTCTACGAGGCGCCGGCACGGTTCGACGACCTGCTGGAGGTGTTCATCCGGACGACGAGGATCGGGCGGACGAGCGTGACGAGCGAGTTCTGTGCCGTCCGGACAGACGACGACGAGCTCATGTGCACGGCGGAACAGACCCTCGTCCTCGTGGATCTGGCCGGGCGGCGGCCCGTTCCGGTCCCGGAGGTCTACCGCGACGCGATCGCAGGCTTCGAGGGCGCCGACGTCGAGCTGGCAGTCGCCCGGTGAGCATTGTGACGCGAGATACGTATCGAGGCGCCCTCGAGGCTGTCGAGCGGATCGTGAACCGCGAGGCCGAGGCCGACGCAGCGCTCCGTAAGGCCGTCGGCGTCCTTGCCGAGCGCTTCAAGCACTACTCGTGGATAGGCGTCTATCTCGTCGAAGGCGACGACCTCGTCCTCGGCCCCTGGCAGGGGCCCCAGGCTACCGAGCACACGCGCATCCCGGTCGGGCAGGGCATCTGTGGCGCGGCCGCGGCGAGCGGCCGAACCGAGATCGTGGACGACGTCAACGCCGACGACCGCTACCTGGCCTGTTTCGTGTCCACGCGCAGCGAGATCGTGGTCCCGATCACCTTCGAGGGAAAGGTGGTCGGCGAGATCGACATCGACTCCGACGAGCCCTCGGCATTCACGGAGGCCGACCGCGAATTCCTGGAGCGTGTGGCTCTCATCCTCTCCCCTCACGCAGCGGGACATCGATAGCACAGAGTTGCTGCGCGGCTAGGGCCGGAGTTCTTCGAGCTCTTCAACCCGGCGGCGCACGGTGGCCGGCCTCGTCGCCAACAGAGGCTCGCCGAGGAGCACGCTGCCGAGCTCGTTTGCCTGGCGGATCACGGCCTCTCGCTCTGAACCAAGACCTCCGCGGGCGACGAACAGGGCTGCGCGAGCAGCACTCCCCCACTCGATGACCCCTGCCAGATCCGGCGGCGCGTCGAAAGCGGCCTGCTCGGTCAGCCGCGGTCGCTCCCGGAACGCGGCGGCCAGGTGGCGCGCTCGGGCCTCGAGCTCGGCGGCCTCGCGAATCGCGTCGGCCGCAGCGCCTTCCAGCCTCGCGGCCTCCTCATCGAGCTCCAAGACACGTCGGTCGGCCATGCGGAGCGCGTCACGCCTTCCAACCACTGCTCGCCGCGCTTCAGCGACTGCCTCACCCGAGCGACCCTGTTCCGCGACGGCCAGCGATCGGTCAGCTTTCTCCTTGGCCTGCAGAGCAGGAGCAGCCTGTCGCTCCGCCTTCGCACGCTGAGCGTCCAACCGCTCTTGCTCGACCGGAACCCGGGCGAGAAACTCGCCGAGCTCAGCCGCGCGGAGCCGCACGCGTTCGACCTCCGCAGCCAGCTCGGCGAGGTCCGCCTCAGCCACGCTTAGCTTCTCGTCCACGTCCTCGAGCTCGCGCAGGAACGCAAGCACCTCGTCGGACACGGCCGGCCTAGGACGGGGTGACGCGGTACGCGTCGAACACCGACTCGACGTTTCGGAGGGCGCTCAGAAGCCCGCGCAACGCTTTGATGTCCCCCACCTCCGCGACATACCAGTTCCGTGCCATCTGGTCTTCGACGTGGCCCCCGTACTCGACGATGTTCGTGCCGTGCTCGGCGAAGGTCCTTGCCACGTCCTCGAGCAGGCGCGGCCGGTCCCAGGACGAGACCGCGATCTGGACCCGGAAGCTCTGCGAGGCTCCGCCGTCCCACTCGACCGGCGTGAAGCGATCGGGGTTCTTCTGCAGCGCGCGCACGTTCGGGCAGTCGTCGCGGTGGATGGTGATTCCCTTGCCGAGCGAGATGTAGCCAACGATGCCGTCCCCCGGAACCGGTGTACAGCACTTGGCCATGCGGACTAGGACATCCTCGACGCCAGGCACGTGGATCCCGAAGTTCTGCGATGCGACCGCGTGGCGCGCCTTAGGCTTGAGAGGGACCTTTTCCTCTTCGGCCACCTCGGTCGTCTTGAGCCGGTGCAGCACCTTGTTCGCGACCTGAGATACCTGGAGCTTCCCGGAGCCGAGAGCCAGGTAGAAGTCCTCGGCCTTCTTGAACCCCATCTCGCGAATCACCTGGGCGAGCAGCGGTGAATGCGAGAGCTTCTTGTACGGCAGGTTGTGCTGCTTCAAGGCGTTTTCGAGCGAGTCACGTCCGCGCTGCTCGGTGTCCTCGCGCGTCTCGCGGCTGAACCACTGTCTGATCTTGTTGCGGGCCCGGGACGAGGCGGCCAGGGACATCCAGTCGCGCGAGGGCCCACGCCCTTGCTGCTTCGACGTCAGGATCTCGACGAAGTCTCCGCTCTGAAGCCGGTAATGGAGCGGGACGATGCGCCCGTTCACCTTGGCGCCCACGGTCCGGTGGCCGACATCAGTGTGGACTGCATACGCAAAATCGATCGGGGTCGAGCCGGCCGGAAGATTCTTGACCTCGCCTTTCGGCGTGAACACGTAGACCTCGTCCGAGGCGAGCTCCGGGAATGCACGGATGAGCTCGCGCGGGTCTGTCTCTTCCTCCTGCCAGTCGGCGAGCTGCTGGAGCCAGGCGATCCGCTCGGCCCCGCTCCCGCGCAGCTTGGAGCCCTTGTAGACCCAGTGGGCGGCAATCCCGTACTCGGCCGTTACGTGCATGTCGTTCGTCCGCACCTGGATCTCGAGCGGCTTTCCCTCCGGGCCGATTACCGTCGTGTGGAGCGATCGGTAGAGATTGAACTTGGGCATCGCGATGTAGTCCTTGAAGCGGCCTGGCATCGGCTTCCAGAGTGAGTGGATGATGCCGAGCGCGCCGTAGCAGTCGCGCTCCCCTTCCTTGCCGTCGCGCTGCGCGATGACCCGCATCGCGGTCAGGTCGTAGATCTCGTTGAACTCCTTGCCCCGCTTGGCCATCTTCTCGTAGATCGAGTAGAAGTGCTTCGCGCGTCCCGAGATTTCTGCCGGGATGTCGAGCTTCTCGAGCTCTCGCTCGACTTGCTCCGCGGCCGTCGAGACGAATTCGTCGCGGTCGCCTCGACGCTCGTTCACCATCGCCTGGATCTCCGCGTAGCGCCGTGGGTGCAGGGTGGCGAACGCGAGGTCCTCGAGCTGCCACTTGATCGTGTGGATACCGAGACGGTGCGCAAGCGGCGCGTAGACCTCGAGCGTCTCGCGCGCCTTCTGCAGCTGCTTCTGCTTGCCGAGGTACTCGATCGTCCGCATGTTGTGCAGCCGGTCGGCGAGCTTGATCAGGATGACGCCCGGGTCCTGAGCCATCGCGACGATCATCTTCCGGTAGTTCTCCGCCTGGGCCTGCTCGCGGCTCTGGAAGTGGATCCGCGTCAGCTTCGTGACACCCTCGACGAGCCGGGTGATCTCCTCGCCGAACTCCGCCCGCACTTCCTCGATGGTCAGGTCGGTGTCTTCCACGACGTCGTGGAGGAGCGCGGCCGCGAGCGTCGAGTCGTCGAGGTGGAGATCCGCGAGCACACGCGCGACGCCGACGGGGTGCGCGATGAAGGGCTCCCCGCTCCGCCGCTGCTGGCCCTCGTGCGCCTCAGAGGCAAAGAGGAAGGCGCGCTCGAGAAGCTCGCGGTCGAACTCCGGGTTGTAGGCAGCGACATCCTCGAGGAGCGGAACGAGAAGTTCCTGGTGGCGCTGCGCAGGGTTGTCCTCGAGGACCTGCTTCATGGACGAAGTGTAGCTTCCGGCACCGCTCGCAAACTGGCCCCCCGAATGAGGCTCCCGGCCGAGCAAGCGTGCGAAATGGTCGTTCTTCGTTGTCGTTTCCTCCTGTGTTCCTCCTCTTTCGGCTTTCGGCGACTGATCCTTCAGCCCGGTTGCTACTCGCCTCCGCTCAAGCGGCCGCCGCGAGCGTCTCCTCCAGGAGCGCCATGAACGACTCGGATTCCACGAGAGGCCTCCAGCGCGCCCCAGCTTCGCCGAGGCCGAGCTCGGCGAAGACCTCGGCCGCCCGTTTGTCGCGCTCCCCGGCGGGCTTTCGCCATTCGGCGGCGAGCCAGGCGCGAAGCTCGACGAACCGCTCGGGAGTGTCGAAGATCTTGCGGACTACGAGCTGTGGGGAGACGGAGCCGTTCCATCGGTTTGCACCCAGCCGGAAGGCGACGTCGTACGGCCCGGGTCGGCGGAAGAGATCGAGCTTCGCGCCCTGACCGAATGCGATCGCGCCGGACCTGGCGCCGTTGGCGGTCACTGCCAGCTTCAGGTGCTTCCCTTCACCGACGGCTCCGAGCTCAGAGAGCTCGCAGCCGGTCGCCAGGAGCGTGATGCCAGGATTGCCGAGTCCGAAGGGAGCGAGATGCTCGAGCTCCTGGCAGAGCTCGAGCGTCAGGTCGCGTCCGTCGACGACGGCATCGATCATGGTCTGAGGTGTGAGCTCCGACTCGGTAAGCCTCTCGCCAGCGTACGCAGCGAAGGCTTCGGCGAACGCGCCGACGTTCTCCGGGCGGATCGAGAGCCCGGCCGCGGCGCGGTGACCGCCCCAGCGCTCGAGGTGCGACGAGCAGGACGCGAACGCGGCGTGAAGGTCGAAGGCGGGGATCGACCGCCCCGAACCAACCCATGCATCCTCGGTGCCCGCGACCAGGACGACCGGGCGGTTGAACCGCTCGACCAGCCGCGAAGCCACGATGCCGATCACGCCACGGTGCCACTCCTCCCCTGCGATGACATAGGCGCTCCGCCGCCGCGTTGACTCCGGCCATTCGCCCACCTGCCGGACCGCGTCACGGAGAATCCGTTCTTCGACTGCCTGGCGGTCGCGATTCAGCGTCTCGAGCTCGCCCGCGAGCCGCTGTGCCTCCTGCTCGTCGGAGGTCAGGAGGAGGTCGAGCGCGACCCCGGGATGACACAGGCGCCCAGCCGCGTTGAGCCGCGGTGCAAGGCGAAAAGCGACCGAGCCCGCATCGAGCGCGGCCGGATCTACGCCGGCGACCTGCATGAGCGCCCGGAGGCCGGGCTTGGTCGTCCTCGCGAGCCGCTTCAGCCCGGCGGCGACGAGCCAGCGGTTCTCGTCCAGGAGCGGCACGACGTCGGCGACCGTAGCCAGGGCCACGAGATCGAGGTGCTCTTCGAGCTTCTCACGCCCGACCAGCGCCTCCGCCAGCTTGTACACGACGCCTGTTCCGCACAGCTCCGGGAACGGGTACTCGGAAGGGCGCGTCGCGACGACCGGGCAGGCGGGAAGGTCGTCGCCGGGCCGGTGGTGGTCGGTGACGACGACCTCCAGCCCGAGCGCCCGTGCCTCGGCGACCTCGGCCACTGCGGTAATCCCACAGTCGACCGTGATGACGAGGCCGCATTCCTCCCGCGCGAGACGCGCGAGCGTGTCGATCGAGACGCCGTATCCCTCCTCGAACCGACTCGGGAGGTGCCAGTCGACGCTTGCGCCGAGTGAGCGGAGGACGGTGACGGCGAGCGCGGTCGCGCAGATGCCGTCAGCGTCGTAGTCGCCGTGGACACAGATCCGCTTGCCAGAGGCGACTGCGCGGCGAATCGAGTCACACGCGTCCGCCATGTTCCCCAGGAGCGCGGGGTCGTGTCCCGGCCGTTCCGCGGCCAGAAAGGCCTTCGCCTCTCCGGGGTCGCCGTAGCCCCGCCGGACGAGGACGCTCGCTGTCGTCTCGCTGAGGCCGAGCGCCCGGGCGAGCTCGACGACCTCCGGGCGGGAGCACGGACGCATGGTCCATGTCCCCTGCTGCATCGCAATCCACGGTACGAGGCCGGTCGGACGGCGCCCATGGGCAGCGCGGCACGCGCACGGTCCTTTGACGATGCCGACACGTTTCGGGGCTATCCTCAGATCAGATGGTCGATCGACAATCACCCTACCCTCGGATGGCGGCCCGTCCGCGCGGGCACGCCAATTACCGACCAACCATCTAGTGGCGGACGCGAACTATCTCTCAGGTGAGGACTACGTGGTCGAGTTCCTCGGCTACCGGTTCTCTTTCAATGCGACGGACTTCGAGCAGCGCGTGAACGCGGCGGCCGTGAAGCTCGGCCTCGTGGAGCCCGGCGAGCTCGACGCCGACGAGACGGCAGACCTCGTCGAGCTCGCTGCGACCGGTCGGATCAGCGAACCGGCGAGTGGGCTCGGGGAGTACCTGGTCCGTCACTGGGAGCGCCTGGCACTGGTCGGCGACGAGTCCCTCGTCTACTGGCTCCGCAAGCTCGTCTTCCGGAGCGCGTGGCTCGATCACCGCGTCAAGGAGAACCTGCTCGAAGTGGCGCGGGACGAGAGCACGGCGGAGTTCACGTACCAGGATCCAGAGGGCGGCCGCGCGCTCCTCGAGCTCGCGCCGGTGCCATCCTGGCACGAGCTCCAGTTCCGCCGCGCCTAGACCCTAGCTAGAACAGGCTCTCGTCCGCTGGCGGGGAGGCGCCCGCGTGCTTGCGCCCGAGTTTCGTCACGACGCGACCGCGAGGGGTTCGCTGGATCAGGCCGAGCTGAAGGAGGTATGGCTCGTAGACGTCCTCGATTGTGTCCTGCTCCTCCCCGAGGGTCACCGCCAGGGTCGAAAGCCCCACCGGCCCGCCGTCGAACTTGTGCACGATGGCGCCGAGGAGATCTCTGTCGATCCGCTCGAGCCCCTGGTCGTCGACCTCGAGGAGCGCCAGCGCCTCGCGGGCCACCTCGATCGTCACGGCCCCGTCGTAGCGCACCTCGGCGACGTCGCGCACGCGCCGCAGGATCCGGTTCGCGACCCGCGGCGTTCCGCGCGCGCGGCGGGCGATCTCATCTGCTGCCTCGTCGGCAATCTCGACGCCGAGGATCCGCGCCGAACGCCGGACGATGCGGGCAAGCTCCTCGCCCGTGTAGAGGTCGAGGCGGTACGTGATGCCGAACCGATCGCGGAGCGGCGTCGTCAGGAGCCCCGTCCGCGTGGTGGCGCCGACCAACGTGAAGGCCGGGAGGTCGAGGGTGAGGGTTCTGGCGGCGGGGCCCTGGCCGACGATGATGTCGAGCCGGAAGTCCTCGAGCGCCGGGTAGAGGATCTCCTCCACAGCCCTGTTCAGGCGGTGGATCTCGTCCACGAAGAGGACGTCGTGCGGCTCGAGTGACGTGAGAATCGCCGCCATGTCGCCCTTCCGCTCGAGTGCGGGCCCCGCGACGCATCGGATGCCGACCCCGAGCTCCTCACGGACGATGAAGGCGAGGCTCGTCTTGCCGAGCCCGGGCGGTCCGGCAAGTAGGACATGGTCGAGAGCCTCGCCGCGAGCCTTCGCGGCTTCCAGAGAGATCGTGAGCTGTTCCTTGATCCGTTCCTGGCCGACGAAGTCCTCGAGTCGGCGAGGGCGAAGCGAGCCGTCGAGCTCGTCGTCTCCTGGAGCGAGGACAGGCGCGGTGACGCGTTCGGCCGCGCTCATGCGGCCCTAAGAGCCTGCCGGACGCGCTCCGCCGGGGAGAGCTCCGGGTCGGTGTCTGCGAGCCGCTGCTCGGCCTCCGCGGGCGTGTATCCAAGCTCGACGAGGGCATCGCGGGCAACCACGTGTCCGTCGCCTGCTCCGAGGTGCGGCGCCTCGACGGCGACGAGCGTAGCGACCTTCTCCTTGAGCTCGAGGACCACCCGCTGGGCAGTCTTCTTGCCGATACCGGGGATGCTCTGGAAGAGGGCGTCGTCCTCTCGAACGATCGCACGGCGAAGCTCGCCCGGGGAGTAGCCGGAGACGATCGCGAGGGCGACCTTCGGGCCGACTCCGGAGACCGACAGGAGGTGCTCGAAGAGCTCTCGCTCCTCCGCGCTCGCAAAGCCGTAGAGCTGGAGCGCGTCCTCTCGGACGTGCAGGTGCGTCTCGATCACGGTCTCCTCGGCGCCCTCGGCCTTCCGGAGGGCGCTCGGTGTCGCCGCGATCCGGTACCCGACGCCGCCCACGTCGAGCACGAGCCCGTCGGCGTCAGAGGCCACGGCCTTCCCGCGCAGCCGAGAGATCACCTGGTTGCTCCTGCCAGAGCCGCGAGCGGGGGTGCGAGCGCGTGGCAGATCGCGACCGCGAGCGCGTCGGCTGCGTGGCTCGGCGTCGGCGCCTCAGCCATCCCGAGGATCGCCTTGACCATCCTCTGCACCTGGCCTTTGTCGGCGCGGCCGTAGCCGCAGACAGCCTGCTTCACAGATGCCGGCGGATATTCGAGGCAGAACACTTCGGCCTGGGCGCACGCGACGAGCACGGCGCCTCGAGCCTGTCCGACGGAGAGCGCGATGCGGGCGTTTGCGCCGACGAAGGACTCCTCGAGCGCGACCGCGTCCGGCTCGTGCTCGGCGATCAGGGCGGTGACTCCGTCGTGGATCACGTTCAGCCGCGACTCGATGGGATCTCCCGCAGGGGTCTTCCACCAGCCATGGACGACGCCTCTGAGGCGCCCACCGTCTGCCTGAACGATGCCGTATCCGCAAGCTGCCGTACCCGGGTCGATGCCGAGGACTCTCACGAAGTGAGGTTAGGGGTGGGTCCGGACGTTCCTGCCGGTCAGCCCAGGTAGCTCCTTACTAGCTGGCGGCCTCCCCTCGTGCCGCGGCTGTCGTGTAAGGCCTACGAGGCGACAGCCTCGAGCACGCGCTCGGGGATGTCGAAGTTCGCGTAGACGTCCTGGACGTCGTCGTTCTCCTCGAGCGCGTCGACCAGGCGCAGAAGCTTCTTGGCGGCGCTCTCGTCTGCGATTTCGACCGTGGTCTTCGGAAGCATCGTGAGGTCCGCCTCGTCGTAAGCGATGCCGGCGTCGTTCAGCGCGCGGCGCACCTCCGGAAGAGCCTCGGGAGCCGAGACGATCTGATAGCTCGAGCCCTCGCGGGTGATGTCGTCTGCCCCTCCCTCCGCGGCCGCGAGCGTCAGCAAATCCTCGTCGACCGACCCTGCGTCAACGAGCACGACGCCCTTCCGCTCGAAGAGCCAGGCGACCGAGCCGCTCGCGCCCAGGTTGCCGTCGTTCTTGGCGAAGACGTGCCTGACATCGGCGCTCGTGCGGTTTCGGTTGTCCGTGACAGCCTCGACAAGCACAGCGACACCGTTCGGGCCGTATCCCTCGTACGTGATCGTCTCATAAGCCTGACCGTCGGCCCCCGCACCTGAGCCTCGCGCGATCGCGCGCTCGATGTTCTCCTTCGGCATCGAGGCGTCGCGCGCCTTCTGGATCGCATTCGCGAGCGCGTGGTTCCCCTCTGGATCCGGGCCGCCCTCACGCGCCGCGACGATGATCGCGCGCGAGAGCTTCGAGAAGAGCTGCCCACGCTTCGCATCGGCGGCGCCCTTCTTGTGCTTGATCGATGACCACTTGCTATGCCCCGACACAGGTCTCCTCCCGAACGAGCTCCAAAAATCGCTCGTGCACCCTCGTGTCCTCGGTCAGCTCGGGGTGAAACGCGGCGACGAGGATGCGGCCCTGGCGCAGCAAGACCGGATCGCCCTCGAGCTCCGCGATTACCTCGACCTCCGGGCCTGCCTGCTCCACGCGGGGTGCGCGGATGAAGACGCCGCGGAGAGGCTCGTCCTCTCCCGGCAGGTCGAGGTCCGCCTCGAAGCTCCTGACCTGGCGCCCGTAGCCGTTTCGGCGCACGACAAGGTCGATCGCGCCAAGAAAGGGCTGGTCAGGAACACCGTCGACGGCGTCCCGTGCGAGGAGAATCATTCCCGCGCACGTGCCGAGAATGGGCTGCGCAAAACGACGAATAGCCTCCTCGAGTCCGTAGAGGCGGATGAGGCGTCCGATCGCCGTCGACTCTCCGCCCGGTACGACGAGGCCGTCGAGCCCTTCTAGCTCCTCAGGCTTCCTCACCTCGACGACGCCTGCACCGAGCCCGCGGAGCATCGCCGCGTGCTCGCGGAAGTTCCCCTGCACTGCGAGGACGCCGATTGTCAGTCGTCCGCTCATCTCGCGTGAAACTGTACCCCCCGGGGCCTTCGACCCCTCTGCCCCCTACGGCCAGCGTACGTCGCTAAAGCGCACGCGTCTGGAACGGATGGTGCCGAGGATGTGACTTACCAGCCGCGAGCTTCGAGCAGCTCTTCGGGCGGGAGCGCCGCGGCGTCGAGGCCGCGCATCGGCTCACCCAGGCCGGTCGAGACCCGGGCGAGAATCTCGGGGTCGGAGTAGTGCGTGGTCGCCTCGACGATCGCCTTGGCGCGCTCCGACGGCTCCGAGCTCTTGAAGATTCCGGAGCCCACGAAGACGCCGTCCGCGCCGAGCTGCATGCAAAGAGCCGCGTCGGCGGGCGTCGCGATTCCGCCGGCGGTGAAGGTCACGACCGGCAGGCGGCC